>CACXAQ010000001.1 GCA_902765595.1 Oscillospiraceae bacterium
CTGCTCGCCGAGATGAAGAAGGACGACGGCACCTGGCGCACTTACGACGAGATGGTCGCCGACGGCAAGAAGCTGAAGGTCGAGGGCAACTGGGTCACCACCTACTGCGCCGACCACCCGGTGGATCAGGACACCGCCCAGGGCGAGCCCTTTGCCACCTACATGTACACCATCTTCCTGCCCGAGGTCTGCGTGGATACCCAGACCGGCAAGGTCAAGGTCGAGAAGTTCACCGCCGTCGCCGACGTGGGCACCATCATGAACAAG
The DNA here is from genome assembly GCA_902765595.1 of Oscillospiraceae bacterium. GTDB lineage: Bacteria > Bacillota > Clostridia > Oscillospirales > Oscillospiraceae > Limivicinus. The sequence continues at coordinate 268 of CACXAQ010000001.1, forward strand.
CTCCTGGTGGACGGCAACTTCTACGGCGGCCTGACCCAGGGCATCGGCCTGGCGCTGAGCGAGGACTTCGACGACCTCCAGAAGGAGACCAGCCTGCTGCGCTGCGGCATCCCGTATCCCAACGACGTTCCCGATGACATTGAGCTGCACTACAACGAGACCTACCGTCCCAACGGCCCCTACGGCGCCGCCGGCTGCGGCGAGGCCCCGCTGGATGCGCCGCACCCGGCCATCCTGAACGCCATCTACAACGCCACCGGCGCTCGCATCACCCGCATCCCGGCCCGCCCGGACAAGGTGCTCGCCGCGCTCAAGGCGCTGGAGAAGTAATTCTTTCCAAGCACAAATACCCGTGATATAATGGGGATGTGGGAGAATTCCCACATCCCCATTTCTCAACGCCGAATTCTTCGACAGGAGGGAGAGCCATGAGAATTCTTCGACAGGAGGGAGAGCCATGAGCCAGATCCAGGAACGAGGCTCCACCCATGTTTATAAAGTCAACAAAATCTCCAGGGAAGAGATGGAGAGCATGGTGGCCCGCTGCGTCTATGAGCAGCCGCCTTTCTGCAGCGCGGCCTGTCCTCTAAAGCTGGACGTGCGCGCCATGCTCAAGGCGGCGGCGGACGGCAACTTCAAAAAGGCGCTGCAGCTGTATGAAAAGATCGCGCCCTTCCCGCTGATCCTGTCGCAGGGCTGTGAAGCGCCCTGCGAGGGCAAGTGCCGCCTGAACGAGGTCGGCGACGGTCTGGCGATCCGCGAGATCGAGCGCGCCGTGGCCCGTTATGGCGAGCAGTTCCGGCTCGGCAGCGTGTTCCGCACGAGCAAGCGGCATAAGACCGCCGTCTTCGGCTCCGGCCTCTTTGCGCTGCTGCTGGCGGGCGAGCTGGAAAAGAAAGCCTATCCCGTCACGGTTTTCTGCGAGGAAGCGGATCCAGAGGCCTATCTGCGCAAGGCCGCGCCCTTCCTTGACGAGAGCGCCTTCGCCCTGGAGCTCAGGCGCTTGAAGGGCAAGGAGATCCGGTTCGTATGCGGCTGCCGCCTGAACGCGGCGTTTTATGAGCAGCAGAAGCCCGCCTTTGACGTGCTCTGCGCCTCGGACGAGGTCAGGGCGAGGCTCTTTCCGGACAGCGTCCCGGTCCCGGAGCTGATGATCTGCGAGGCCGAGCGCCTGGTCAGCGGCCCCACGGAGGGCGTGCTGGGCGCGGCCTTCGGCGCGAAAAAGGCGGCGCTGACGGTCGACCGTCTGGCGCAGAAGCTTGATCCGCGCAATACCCGCGGCCAGGAGGGCGCGACGGACAGCGCGCTCTATACCGATCTCTCGGAGGCGAAGGTGCTTTGCCGCGTCGCCGTCCCCGCGGGCGGCTATACGAAGGAGCAGGCCATCGAAGAGGCCGGGCGCTGCATCCAGTGCCACTGCGAGGAGTGCCTCAAGAGCTGCGCCTATCTGAAGCATTACAAAAAGCACCCCGGTCTGCTGGCCCGTGAGATCTACAACAACACCCAGATCATCATGGGCGACCATCAGCTCAACAAGCCCATGAACGCCTGCTCGCTCTGCGGACAGTGCACGGTGGTCTGCCCCAACGGCTTTGATATGGCCCGCGTCTGCCACCTGGCGCGGCAGAACATGGTTTCCACGGATAAAATGCCCCTCGCGCCGCATGAGTTTGCGCTGCTGGACATGCTGTTTTCCAACGGCGACGCCTTCCTGGCGCGGCCGCAGCCTGGCTTTGCGAGCTGCCGCTATGTTTTTTTCCCCGGCTGCCAGGCGGCAGCCATCGCGCCGGAGACCGTCCGGGCGGCCTATGAGGACCTCTGCGCCAGACTCCCCGGCGGCGTGGCGCTGATGCTGGGCTGCTGCGGCGCGATCGCCGACTGGGCCGGCCGGATGGAGATGGCGCAGCAGGCGCATGAGTTCCTCGACCGGGAGCTGGCCCGCCTGGGCGATCCGATCGTGATCGCCGGCTGCCCGAGCTGCGCCAAAGAGCTGCGCGAGCACGGCGTGAAGGAGCTGCGCGGCATCTGGGACGTGCTGGAGGAGATCGGCCTGCCGGAGGGGGTCCATAAGCTGGAGCGACCGATGGCGCTGCATGATTCCTGCGGCGCGCGCGGAGACGCCGCGACCCAGGCGAGCATCCGCCGCCTGGCGGCCTCGCTCGGCGTGCGTCTGACGGACACGCCCTATTCCGGCGACCGCTCGCCCTGCTGCGGCTACGGCGGCCTTGCCGCCTACGCAAACCCGGAGGTGGCCGGCGAAATGACGGAGCAGTGCCTGGAGCGTTCCGATGCGCCCTATATCAGCTACTGTATGGCCTGTCGGGACCGCTTCGCCCGGAAGGGCCGGGAATCGAAACATATCCTGGAGCTCTGCTATGGCACCGACGCGGGCGCGCCGCCGGATATCAGCGAAAAGCGCCGGAACCGTCTGCAGCTGAAACGCTCGCTGCTGCAGGAACTCTGGCTGGAGGAGCCTATGGAAAGAAAACTGCCTTACACCCTGAACTGGACCGACGAGGCCAGAGAGATGATGGACCGGCGCATGATCCTCACGGAGGACGTGATCGCCGTGCTGAACGGCTTCCGGGAGACCGGGGAGGCGATCCTGGAAGGAGAGTCCGGGCTGCTGGTCGCTCGCCGGCGCCTTGGAAATGCCACCTTCTGGATAAAGTTCAGCCGGGAGGGGGAGAACATATACACCGTTCACCGGGCCTGGAGTCATCGCATGAACGTGGTAAAACGGGAGGGCTGAAGGATGGCCGCTGAGAAGAATTACTATACCATCGACCCGGAAGGAAAGCTTACCTGCCTCAAGTGCGGCGTCCCCCTGGTAAAGGGCAAGGCCAAGTTCATGTACCTGGACAACGGCTTTCCCGTGGAACTGCCGGTCTGCCCGGTCTGCGGCTTTGTCTATGTGCCGGAGGAGCTGGCGCTGGGCAAGGTGGCGTCCGTCGAACGGGCGCTGGAGGACAAATGAACGGCCATCCCGGTGGGCAGGAGCATACCCGCCGTATGCTGGAACTGGCCGCACTGCCGCAGGGGGCGCGTATGCTCGACATGGGCGCGGGCGCGGGCGAAACACTCCGCCTGCTGCGCGAGAGCGGCTTTGACGCCGTCGGGATCGACCTGTCGCCGCGCACACCGGAGGTGCTGCAGGGCGACTTTCTCCGCGCACCGTTTCCGGACGGGAGCTTTGACGCGGTGCTCAGTCAGTGCGCGTTCTTCGTCTCCGGGGATGCAGCGGGGGCGCTGCGGGAGGCGCACAGGCTCCTCGCCCCCGGCGCCAAGCTCTTGCTGTCGGACGTGTTTTTTGAAGACCCGGCGGCGCTTTTGGAACTTGCGGGCTTTGCCCTTTTGCACAGCGAGGACCTCACGCCACAGTGGCGGGAGTATTATCTGGAGGCGCTGTGGCGGGAGGAAACGGACTGCTGCGCCCTGCCGAAGGGAAAGTGCGGCTATTGGCTGCTGATTGCGGAAAGGAGATAAGGATGGATCTGTTTGACAGAGTGATGGAGCTGAGCCGTTACGGCTATTTCTGCGGCCAGATCCTGGCAATCCTGATGCTGGAGACCGTGGGGGAGGAAAACCCCGGGCTTGTGAAGGCCATGGGCGGCCTCAACGGCGGCGTGGGCTTTTCCCAGAACTGCTGCGGCTGCATGACCGGCGGCGCCTGCCTGATCTCCTGGTTCACCGGCAAGGGCGAGGACACCGGCTATGACGACCCGCAGCACAAGCCGGCGCTGGGAGAGTTCACCCAATGGTTCGAGGAGGAGATGACCGCCGACTACGGCGGCATCGACTGCCGCGACATCACCCGCGGCAATCCCGCCAAGCGCGTGGAATACTGCCCGCAGATCATTGCGGCCACCTATGAGAAATGTATGGAGATCCTGTCGGAGCGAGGCTTGTTATGATTATCGGAAAAACCAAAAGCGTCTGCCCCGTCTGTCTGCGCGTCGTGGACGCGCAAAAGCGTTCGGAGAAGGACGGGATCTATCTTGACAAGCGCTGTGCTGAGCACGGCGCTTTCTCCGCATTGATCTGGGAGGGCGATCTGGCCTCCTATCTCCGCTGGAACAGCGAGAATAACGCCGTCGATCCGCCGCGCCAGGGGCGGACGCCGGAAAAGGGCTGCCCCAACGACTGCGGCCTCTGCACCGAGCATCTGCGCAAGGGCTGCTGCATGCTGCTGGAGCTGACAAAGCGCTGCAACCTGCGCTGCCCGGTCTGCTTTGCCGCCGCAGGGGAGGACGCCGCGCCGGATCTTTCGCTTGCGGAGATCGAAAAGCAATACGATTACCTGATGGCCCACGGGGGGCCCTTCAACATCCAGCTCTCCGGCGGCGAGCCCACGATGCGGGATGATCTGCCCCGGATCATCCGCATGGGGCGGGAGAAAGGCTTCACCTTTTTCCAGCTCAACACCAACGGCCTGCGCCTGGCCGCGGAGCCGGGCTATGCCGAAACGCTCCGGGAGAGTGGACTCGACACCGTGTTCCTGCAGTTTGATGCGCTCGACGACTCGGTCTATAGAATGCTGCGCGGCCGAGCCCTGCTGGAGGAAAAAAAGCGCTGCATCGAAGCCTGCGCCGCGGCGGGTCTGGGCATCGTGCTGGTCCCGGTGATCGCGCGCGGCGTGAACGAGGATCAGGTCGGCGCAATTTTGCGTTTTGCGCTGGAAAAGGCCCCCGCCGTCCGCGGCGTCCACTTTCAGCCCCTGAGCTATTTCGGCCGCTGCGCGCTGAAGCGTCCGGAGCGCCCGATCACGATCCCGAAGCTCCTGGCCCTGATCGAAGAGCAGACGGAGGGAATGCTGCACGCCTCCGATTTCTACGGCGGCGGGGCGGAGAGCGCCTACTGTTCCTTCCATGCCAGCTATCGCATCAGGGAGGACGGCAGCCTGAAGCCCCTGCCACGCCGGCAGAGCGGCGGCTGCTGCTGCACCAGCTCCGACGATTCCCGTACCTCCGTAGCCGACCAGTGGAGCGGCTTTGTGCCCGCCTTTGACGGAGATGACGCCCTCACCGAGACCTCCGCGCTGGACGCCTTTCTGGAGCAGGCGCGGCGCAGCACCTTCGCCGTGTCCGGCATGGTGTTTCAGGACGCGTGGAACCTGGATCTGGAGAGGCTCCGCCGCTGCCACATCTGCGAGGTCGACAGCCGTTACGGCATGGTGCCCTTCTGCGCCTATAATCTGACGAATCAAAACGGGGAGGCACTTTATCGATGAGTCTTTCCCGGATCAACACCCTTCTCCTTGCGCAGGAGGGACTGGGGAGCGTTACAAGGGCGAGTATCGAGAAAATGCAGCTTCAGAAGCTCAATGCCCTGCTCATGCGCGAAAAAGAGCGGGGCGGCTTCTACCGCGAGCTGCCCGGTCATCTCGATTCTCTTCCCGAGCTTGCTTCTCTCCCCTTTACGACGGACGAGGATCTGGCGCATTACGCGCCGGGGCTGCTGCTCTGCTCCCAGGCGGAGATCCAGCGCGTGCTCTCCGACGCGACCTCCGGCACCACCGGCGCGGCCAAGCGCGTGTTCTATACCGAGGCCGACTGCGAGCATACCATCGAGCTCTTTATGGCAGGGCAGGGAGAACTGATCTTTCCCGGCAGCGTCACGATGATCTGCTTCCCCTTCTCCGGACCCCACGGTCTCGGGGAGCTGATCGCGGAGGCGATCGAGCGCCTGGGCGCGAGGCCGCTCCGGCTCGGCGTCGGGCTCACCTACGGTGAATATGCCGCCGTACTGAAAAGCGAAAGACCGGATACCTTTGTCGGCATGCCGGTACAGCTCCTCTCGATGCTGCGCGTCTGCGGGCGGGGCAGTCTGCGGCGGGCCCTCATCAGCGGCGACGCCTGCCCCGACGCCGTGCTCAGAGGCTGCGAGGCGATCCTCCAAAGCCGTCTCTTTCCACACTACGGTTCCCGGGAGATGGCGCTGGGCGGTGCAATCACCTGCCCCGCCCACGAGGGGATGCACCTGCGGGAAAACCATGTGATCGCCGAGATCGTGGACGAGCATGGCCGCCCGCTCCCGCCGGGCGAGACCGGGGAACTGGTCATCACCACCATCGGCATGGAGGCCATGCCTTTGATCCGCTACCGCACCGGCGACTATACCCGCGTGATCCCGGGAAAGTGCCCCTGCGGCAGCGAAGTACTGCGGCTGGATACCGTGCGCCGGAAGGAAACGGCGGAGCTGGCCGCGCTGGACGAGAAGCTGTTTTCGCTGCCCTTCGTTGCCGATTACCGGGCGGAGAGACGAAACGGACGGCTGTATCTTCAGATCCTGACATGCGGCGAGGGCGCGCTGCCAGCCCTTGACGCCGAAACAGAAGCACGCCCGGCGAGACCGGAAGACCGCAGCCTGTATGCAGGGAAAAGAAAGGTGGAGGAAACATGACGGAAATCCAAAAGAAACAGACGGAAGATAGCTGCTGCTGTCCGCCTTCTCCCGCGCCGGACAGGACGCCGCACAAAACGGGCTGCCTCCTGTGCGGCAAACCCCTGCGTTATTTCAAGGAAACAAAGCCGCTCCGCTGCGCGATCTGCGGAAAAGAGGCCGACGCGAACTGTACCTGTGAAGACGGCCACTTCGTATGCGACAACTGCCACGAGTCTTCGTCCATCGCCTTCTTCGTTCCACTCCTGCTTGCCAGTGCGGAAAAAGACCCGCTCGAACTCTTCGAGCGGGTGATCGCGCTGCGTCAGGTGCACATGCACGGGCCGGAGCACCATATCATCGTCCCCTGTGTGCTGCTGACCGCCTACCGCAACAACGGCGGGGCAATCGATCTGGAGCCTGCGCTGAAGGAGGCGGTGCGCCGCGCCTCCCAGGTGCCGGGCGGCACCTGCGGCTACTGGGGCGTCTGCGGTGCGGCGGCCGGCGCCGGAATTTACATGAGTATTCTGACAGGTTCCAATCCCGTGCATAAGGACGCCTGGCCGATCCCGCAGCGGCTCGTCGCCGACATTCTCAATACGCTGGCCGACGTGGGCGGACCCCGCTGCTGCAAGCGCACCGGCCGCCTCGCCATCACGCGCGCCGCGGCCTTCACCGAGGAGCTTCTGGGAGTGGAGATGCCGCTCGGCAAGGTCGCATGCCGCTATTTCCATGAAAACCGGGAATGCCTCTTCCGGGATTGCCCCTATTTCCCCGCGCGTCTGGCTTGAGAAAACCGGACACCATCAGGGAGTCTGCATGAAGAAAACAGAACAGCAGGAAACAGGACCACTCAAACGGCGATCCTGTTTCCTGCTGTTTTGTCTGGAGAAAGACTGATTGACTGCGAGCGCCGCAGGGAGAGTCGGATGCTGCCTTGCCCGATCACCGGAACCGGTTTATCGCAGATGAGCGCCGTTGGCATCTGACATACGACCGATTGATTGCATCTGGCGCGGCCAAAGGCGCTGCAGGCACAATGGCCGAAAGAGCCTGAAAAAGCAAGGCTTTTCGCGGGACGCGGCGACAAGGCGCGGGACGCACGGAACCAGATTCTTAAAATCAGGAATCCCCCAGCACGATGGGCAGGATCACAGCGTTTGCCAGGCCGTGGGGCGTGTTGTACAGACCGCCCAGGGTGTGGGCGATGGCGTGGACCTTGCCCACGCCCGCCCGGGTGAAGGCGAAGCCCGCTTCGTAGGAGGCGATCAGCATCTGGGTGCGGGCCGCCTCTCCGCCTGAGAGCTTCTTCGCACGGTGGTGGCCTTTTCCGGGGAAGGGGAAGACGGCACACGCTTCCGCCGGCAATTCATGATCCGCTTTCTCACGCGGGGCGGATAATAAAGAAGATAGCTCGACGTGAGCGGTATCCGCTGCGCTATTCAACGATCTGAACCGGATCGCCCGCCTTGGCGGCGCCCTCTTCCAGAACGCGCACAAAAATGCCCTCCCGGGGCATGACACAGTCTCCAGCCTGCCGTCGGATCGCGCAGTCGGCGTGACATTCCTTGCCGATCTGCGTCACTTCACACAGCGCAGACCCGACGCGCAGCTTTGTCCCGACGGGGAGCTGATAGAGGCACAGCCCCTCACAGAGGATGTTTTCCGCAAAGGCGCCGGGGAAAAGCCGGATGCTGATCCGCTCCTGCAGCTTTGCCACGCTCTCCGCCCCCAGCAGACTGACCTGCCTGTGCCAGTCGCCGGCATGGGCGTCGCCCGGGACGCCCACATGGGGGACCAGACGGATCTCCTCCACGGGATGCTTTTGCTGCCCCTTCTTTTCACTGATGCATACAGCCTTGATGACGGCAGATGCTCCTCTCATTTGTTCTCCTTCCCACCCCAATGGTGATGGTGCTGATGATCGGTGGAGCCCTCGGAAAACAGCATCTCCATCCCGTGACCGATGGGATCGATCACCGCGGCCAGGTTTTCCTTTGCCGCCTTTTCGCTGCCGGGCAGGTTCACGATCAGCGTCTTGCCGCGGATGCCCGCCGCGCTGCGGCTCAGGCAGCCTCTCGGCGTGATCTGCAGGCTTGCCCAGCGCATCGCCTCGGGAATGCCGCGCGTCTCTCTCTCGATGACCGCCAGCGTCGCCTCGGGCGTGACATCCCGCTGGGAAAAGCCCGTGCCGCCGGTGGTCATCACCAGGGCGATCTTCCGTTCGTCCGCACATTGGATCAGCTCCGCCTCGATCTGCTCCTTCTCGTCCGGGATGATGCTGGTGTAGACGACTTCAAAGCCGGCCTCCTCCAGCATGGCCTTTACGGCCGGGCCGCTGGTGTCCACGCGCTCCCCGCGGGCGCCCTTGTCGCTGACGGTGATGACCGCCGCTGTGTACTTCATGGCTTTTACCCTCCGATCTGATTCATGTTGCGGTTTGCGCGGCTGCGTTCGCTGTAAGACAGCTCTCCGTGCCACTGCGGCTTTTCCAGGATCGCCCGGCGGATCGTCTGTTCCATCTCCTCCAGGTCCATTCCCTTGATGGAGATCTCCTCCGAGGAGTGCAGACAAGGCTTGATCTTCCCGTCCGCCGTGATCCGGATGCGGTTGCAGGCGGCGCAGAAATGCGCGCTGACGGGGCTGATGAGACCGATGTTTCCCTGTGCGCCGGGCAGGCGGTAGAGCTTTGCCACGCCGCCGTCCGCCGCGGCCGGCTCAAGCTCCGGCAGTCTCTCCGTCACGACGGTGTAAGGAATAAAGGCCTCGGGACCGAAGTCCCCGCTGTCATACATGGGCATCAGCTCGATAAAGCGCACATCCAACGGATAACGCCTTGTCAGCTCTGCAAGGGCCGGGATCTCATCGTCGTTGAAGCCCCCGATCAGAACGGCGTTGATTTTGATCTTCTGAAAGCCCTCGCGCAGCGCGGTCTCGATCCCCCGCAGCGCTTCCGACAGATCTCCGCGCCGGGTGATCCTGCGGTATTTTTCCTTGTCCAGCGTGTCCAGGCTGATGTTCAGGCGATCGACGCCTGCCTCACGCAAGGGCGCTGCCAGCTTTGGCAGCAGCGTTCCGTTCGTGGTCATGCAGAGCTCCCGGATCCCTTCGATTTGCGACAGCTCCTGACACAGGGAGACGATATCGGGCTTGATCAGCGGTTCTCCGCCGGTGATGCGCAGCTTCGTGATCCCCAGTGAAGCGGCGGCCCTGACTGCAAGGACCATTTCCTCATGTGTCAGCATATCCTCATGCCGCTTTTTGAACACGCCTTCCTCCGGCATGCAATAGCGGCAGCGCAGATTGCACAGCTCTGTCACAGAAAGACGCAGGTAGGTGATCTCTCTTCCGTATGTGTCTTTCATGCGCTTGCCTCCTTTCCGATTCGCTCCGCCTCGGCCGCAGGTGGTTGCCATCCCGATCCCATCGCGAAACCGACCACAGTTTTTTTCCAAACCTCATTATATCTGTTTTTCGGAACATGTACAAGAGTGCGGTTCACAGAAGTAATATACTTTTTCAACGTTTTTGTATGATCTCATGCCGTTTCGTACAACCTGTTTTTTCCATTCATGGTTATAATGGTTATATGATGGCGAAAAGCGAAAAAGCTTTTCGCCGCGCAGCGTTGCTGCGCAGCAAAACAGCATGGCTGTTTTGCCATATATTCATTGCAAGCATCGGACGAATGATTCTCAAAATCATTCGTCCGATGCTCATTATATCCTTTCCCGCTGAATGCTCGGCGCGCTGAGCGAAGAGCCGGATGACAAGTTGAGGGAGAGGCGCGCCACTTGAACAGAGGCGGATTATGCGCTACAATAAGGCAAAGGGAAGGGGTGAATGCATGAATCCGATGATCGTGGACAGGATCTCTGTCATAACGGGTGAAGAGAGAGCGATCCTGAATGGCCGAAAGAGCATAGACCGCAGTCTTTACATGGACGGCAGCCGGGATGTGATCAGCGGGGAGAAGCTGCTGGAAAAGGGAAAGCTCATCGCGATCCGCCCCCATACGCGCTTCATCGCCTTTCCGGAGCATACCCACGACTATGTGGAGATGGTCTACATGTGCGCGGGCGAGACCCACCATGTGGTCAACGGCAAGCCCATTGCCCTTCATCAGGGAGAGCTGCTGATGCTGGGGCAGAACGCGCATCAGTCCATTGAGGCGGCAGGGGAGAGGGACATTGCGGTAAACTTTATCGTGCGTCCGGCCTTCTTTTCGGGAACCCTGCCCTTTCTCGGTGAGGAGGAGACGCCGCTGCGCCGTTTTGTGGCGAGCTGCCTGACCGGGGAGAACGAGGCGGGCTATCTTCTGTTTCGCGTGGCGGACATTCCGCCTGTTCAGAATCTGATCGAGAACCTGCTCTATACGCTCCTGGAGGACACGCCCAACAAGCGCGGCATTTTGCAGATGACCATGGGGCTTCTCTTTGCCCAGTTGATGAACCACACCGAGGCTCTGCAATTTGAGACCCAGGAGCAAAACGCCCTTATCTCCGTCCTGCGCTATCTGGAGGAAAACTACCGGGACGGGAGCCTGACGGAGGTCGCCGGGCGGCTCCACTATGAACTGCCGTCCCTCTCCCGCCTGATCCGGCAAAGGACGGGGAAAAAGTACACGGAGCTGCTGCAGGAGAAGCGCCTGAGCCAGGCGGCGTGGCTGCTGCGCAACACGGACAAAAACGTGGACGAGATCGCAAATGCGGTGGGGTATGAGAACATGACATATTTTCACCGCTTGTTTCAAACACGCTTCGGACAGACACCCAGACAGTACCGTGCCTGCAAATAAGGTTACTTTTTCGGATAAGCCCCGACATGGAGAATCACCCTCCCATCCTGTATACTGGTACACAGGACGGGAGGGTGATTATTTTGAAACGCTATCTTGCCATTGACATCGGCGCCTCCTCCGGCAGGCACATCGTGGGCTGGACGGAAGATGGCGAGCTGAAAACCGAAGAGGTTTATCGCTTCCCCAACGGCGTGACCGAGCTCGACGGCCATCTGACCTGGGACATCGACGCGCTGACAAGCCATGTGAAGGCGGGCATCGAAAAGGCGCGGGAGCGTTTCGGAGCCGTCGAGAGCCTCTCGGTCGACACCTGGGGCGTGGACTATGTGCTGCTGCGGGGCGATGAAGAAGTCCGGCCTTGCTATGCCTACCGGGACAAACGAACGGAATTCTATATCCCGCAGGTGCATGAGAAATTCAGCTTTACCCGGCTCTATCGACACACGGGCATCCAGTTTCAGCCCTTTAATACGATTTACCAGCTCTATGCGGATCAGGAGGCCGGACGCCTGGAGGGTGTGACGGACTTCCTGATGATGCCGGAATACCTGATGTACAAACTCTGCGGCGTCAAGGCCCACGAGTACACCAACGCCACCACGGTTGGCATGGTGAACGCGGAGGCCGGGGAATACGACCCCGAGATCATCAAGGCGCTCGGCCTGCCGGAACAGCTCTTCCACAAGCTGCAGCAGCCCGGTACCGCGATCGGGGAATATGAGGGCATCAAGGTCGTCCTCTGCGCCACCCATGACACCGGCTCCGCGGTGGAGGGCATTCCCATGGCGGAGGACGCGCCCTATATCTCCTCCGGCACCTGGTCGCTGCTGGGTGTGAAGACCCCCAAGCCCATTACCAACACGGCCAGCGAGCTTGCCAACTGGTCCAACGAGGGCGGCGTGGGCTACAACCGCTACCAGAAGAACATCATGGGCATGTGGCTCATCAACCGCCTGCGGGACGAGCTCTGCCCCGACAAGCCCTTCGGTGAGATCGTGGCCGAAGCCGAGGCCAGCCGTTTTGAGGAGACGGTCGACGCCAACGCCTCCGCCTTTCTCGCCCCGGAGAGCATGAAAGCCGCCTTTGAAAAGGCGCTCTCCATGCCGCCCCAGACGGTAGGCGATTACTTCCGCTGCGCCTATCGGAGCCTGGCGCTCAGCTATATGAACGCCGTTCAGGAGCTGCAGCACAACACCGGCAAGCACTATGACAGCATTTACATTGTGGGCGGCGGAGCAAAGAACGCATTCCTCAACGAGCTGACCGAAAAAGCCAGCGGCAAAAAAGTGATCGCCCTGCCCATCGAGGCCACGGCCATCGGCAATCTGAAAATACAAATCCAGGCGGATCAATCATAAACAGGAGGTCGGATCATGTTAGTCAATACCAAAGCACGCGTCGGCGTATTCGCCATTGCCCTGGGCGCCTATCTGCCCCAGTTCCCGAGCCTGGTTCCCGAGTTTGAGGGCCAGTATGCGGACTTCAAAACGCGCATCCCCGACTCCGTCGAGCTCATCGACGGCGGCATCGTCACCACCAAGGAGAAGGCCATGGCAGCCGGTGACAAGTTCCGCGCAGCCGACGTGGATCTGGTGATCCTGCAGCTGCTGACCTATGCAACCTCCTACAACATGCTGCCCGCCGTGCGGGATTTGGACGTGCCGGTGGTGCTGGTCAACCTCCAGAAGAAGAAAGCGCCGGATTACGCCAACACCGACACCGCCACCTGGCTCGGCACCCTCTATGCCTGCGGCGCCGTGGGCGAGATGGTGGCGGACCTGGAGCGCGCCGGCAAGCGCCATGCGGTCATCACCGGCGTCGTCGAGGGCGGCGACCCCGAGGTCGACGCCGAGATCGCCGACTGGTGCAAAGCCGCGCAGGTGCGCCGGAGATTCCGTGACACGAATCTCGCCCAGATCGGCAGGCCCTACCCCGGCATGATGGACCTGTACATCGACGAGACCAACCTCTACCACCGGATGTGGCTCTACACCAAGCAGTTCGACTGGGAGAAGATGTGGGCCATCGCCGACGATATCACCGACGAGGAGCAGATCCGCGCCAAGGCCGAGGAGATCCTCAACACCTTCGACATTGGGGGCGGCGGCACCGTCGAAAAGGTCTGGGACATGGCCAAGTATGTGGTCGCCTTTGAGCAGTGGGTGAAGGACGAGCAGCTGGGCTTCGTAGCCAGCCACTATGACGGCTTCGCCCAGGGCGTGGCAGGGAAGCTGGACTCCATGCTGATCCCCGCCTTTTCCATGCTCATCAAGCAGGGCACCGCCTGCGCGGTGGAGGGCGACATCAAGGTCGCCATGGCCATGTCCATCCTCAAGACCATCTCCGGCATGGGCCAGCTGAGCGAGATGTACTCCATCGACTTTGACGAGGACATCTGCATCATCGGCCACTCCGGCTCCGGCGACGCGGACATCTCCAAGGCGAAAAAGCCCACCATGAAGATTGTCCCTGTGTTTCACGGCAAGACCGGGGGCGGGTATCTCACCCAATTCTATCCCGCCGAGGGTCCCGTGACCTATCTGGGCATCACCCAGGACCGGGATGGCCACTTTAAATTTGTCGTGGCCGAAGGCGTCAACGAGCCCGGCCCCATCTTCACCTTCGGCGACACCAATATGCGCACCCGCTTCACCTGCGGCGCACGGGACTTCTGCAACCGCTGGAGCGAGGCCGGCCCCACCCACCACATGGCCGCCTCCTCCGGCCGCCACATCGACACGATCCTCAAGGTCGCCAAGATCTTCAATGTCTCGGTGGATGTAATCACACGCTAATGCTGTCATTGCGAACCAGTGACCGAGTCACTGGTGTGGCAATCCGTATTCATAGAACGAAAAGGAGATTGAAATGAGAGACATTCTGACCGCGCCCTTTATGGTGGAGATGATCCGCACCACCACGAACATGTATAACCACGGCTGGGATGAGCGCAACGGCGGCAACATCAGCCTGCTGCTGGACGAGGCGGAAGTGAAGGAATACCTGGACACCGACAAGGTCCTGCGTACCATCCCCACCGGCTTTTCCGCCCCGGAGCTGGAAGGGAAATACTTCCTTGTCACCGGCACCGGAAAATATTTCAAGAACGTCCAGTATGCCCCCGTCGTGAATCTTGGCCTTGTCCGCCTCACCGACGGCGGCGAGACGGCGGAGCTGCTCTGGGGCTACAGCGACGGAGGCAAGTTCACCTCCGAGTTTCCCGCCCACATGATGAGCCATGTGGCCCGGCTCCAGGTCGACCCCGAAAACCGCGTGGTCATGCACTGCCACCCGGCAAACCTGCTGGCCATGACCTATGTGCACACCCTGGACGAGCGGGAATTCACCCGTACCCTCTGGCAGATGTGCACCGAGTGCATCGTTGTCTTCCCGGACGGCGTGAACGTGCTGCCCTGGATGCTCTGCGGCACCAACGAGATCGGCGAAGCCACGGCGGAGAAGATGGCGACGGCCCGCCTGGTGGTCTGGTCCCTCCACGGCATCTACGGCGCGGGCAAGGACCTGGACGAGACCTTCGGCCTCATCGAGACCGCAGAGAAGGCCGCCGAGATCTACATGAAGATCGCCCACCTGCCTCGGGTCAACACCATCACCGACGACATGATGCACCAGCTCGAGGCGCGCTTTGGCGTCAAGGGCCGCGAGGGATATCTGGACTGACACGCGGAAAACAAAGCTCCCCATGCGCAGCGCCCTTTCCCATGTCCGGCGCAGCTGAATCCTGAGAGGGCTGCAAGGAAAGGGGATAGGCCGACCAAGCTTTTTTTCGAGCCGGGGAACGAGAAAACCCCATTTTTCCGTTTTCAGCCTATAGGGTTTTGACCGAAGCTGTGATATAATACAAAAAAACGGAAAAATGATTTGGAAAGGAAGCGAGGATATGAAAGCGGTCATCGCAATCGACTCTCTTAAGGGCAGCCTCAGCTCTCTGCAGGCAGGCGACGCCATCCGCGCCGGGATCCTGCGTGTTTGCAGGGACGCCGTGGTGCAGGTACGCCCCCTGGCGGACGGAGGCGAGGGAACGGTCGAAGCGCTGACCGTCGGCATGGGGGGCGAGCTTCAGACCGTGAGCGTGACCGGACCCTTGGGAAAAAAGCTGGACGCCCGGTACGGCATCCTGGCAGACGGTGTCACCGCCATTTTGGAAATGTCCGCGGCGGCGGGCATCACCCTGGTGGAGGACGCTGAGCGCAATCCCCTCCACACCACGACTTACGGCGTGGGCGAAATGATCCGGGATGCGATCGGGAAGGGCTGCCGGCACTTCATCGTGGGCATCGGCGGCAGCGCCACCAACGACGGCGGCATCGGCATGCTCCAGGCCCTGGGCTTCGGAATGCTCAATGAGGCCGGGCAACAGGTCCCCTTCGGCGCCAAGGGGCTGGAGGAGCTCAGACGGATCACAACGGACGGTGTTCTCCCCGAACTGAAGGACTGCACCTTCCGCATTGCCTGCGATGTGACCAATCCGCTCTGCGGTGAAAACGGAGCCAGCGCCATTTACGGACCGCAGAAGGGCGCTACCCCCTCCATGATCCCGCAGATGGACAAGTGGCTGAAGGCCTACGCAAAGCTGGCCCAGGAAAGCAATCCTGCGGCAGACCGGGAATTCCCCGGCACCGGAGCGGCCGGCGGCCTGGGCTTTGCCTTCCTGAGCTTCACCAATGCCGTTCTGGAATCCGGCATCAAAATCGTGCTGGAGGAGACCAGACTGGAGGAGTATGTGAAGGACGCCGACATCGTCATTACCGGCGAGGGGCGGCTGGACGGCCAGACCGTTATGGGCAAGGCGCCCATCGGCGTGGCGAAGATCGCCAAAAAGTATGGCAAGCCCGTTGTCGCCTTTGCCGGCTGCGTGACGCCGGACGCTGTCAAGTGCAACGAGCACGGGATCGACGCCTTCTTTCCCATCCTGCGCGGCGTAGCAACGCTTTCCAAGGCAATGGATCCCGCCAATGCCCACAAGAATATGGCCGATACCGTGGAGCAGGTATTCCGCCTGCTGACAATGAGGCAGCGGGAGGCAAGGACATAAGTCATCACGCGACGCTTTCTGGAAGGGAGAGAGAACCATGATCAGAACGACGCTGAAAATCGAGGGGATGATGTGCTCCATGTGCGAGGCGCACATCAAGGACTTGATCCGGAAAGCTGTCCCCGGCGCGGAAAAGGTCTCCGCCTCCCACACAAAGGGCGAAGCCAGCTTTCTGAGCGAAGAGGCGGTGGAGGAGGCAGCGATGAAAGAGGCCATCGCCGCAAGCGGTTACACCTGCCTGAACGTGACGGAGGAGCCCTATGAGAAAAAAGGCTGGTTTGGGCGGCGGTAAGCCCATACAGAAGGGATTTCGGATCCCGTTTGCCGGAACACCCGCAACAGAGGCGCTGCGCAGCGACCTGCCGAAAAGAAAAACCACCGATCTGTGTTTTGCACAGATCGGTGGTTTTTCAATTGATCGGGAAGCTCAGAACAGCTTTTTGGCGCAATCGCGGATGGCGTCGAAGGTCTCCACGCTCAGGTCATGCTCGACCTTGCAGGCGTCCTCCCGGGCAGTCTCGGGGCTGACACCGAGATAAACAAGGATCTCCGTCAGGAGCTTGTGCCGCTCGTAGATCCGCTCGGCAATCTCCAGACCCGGCTCCAGCAGCACGATCATCCCGGCGGGGTCCATGGATATATAGCCGTTCTCCCGCAGACGCTTGGTGGCATAGCTGACGCTGGGCTTGGTCACGCCCAGCTTATCCGCCACATCGATAGAACGGATGTAGCCCCGCTCTTCCTTGAGCATGAGCATGGCTTCCAGATAATCTTCTGCTGATTTGTGAATCGTCATATCCATCACCGAGTCCAGAATACCATGTTCGCAGGAAAAAAGCAAGGAAAACGGCGACAAAGTCAGTTAGAGCTTGACAACAGCGGTTAAACATGCTAAACTACCGACGAGTTAAAGAGATTTAACTTTTTTTCACCCGCGCTGGTTAGACATGTTTAATCAGATGAGCGGATCAGGAGAGAGGAGAGGGAATAGTATGATGCCCCTGGTATTGACAGATCCCGGTGAAGAAACCCTTATCAAGCGAGTGGGCGGAAGTCCCGAGATGAAAAAGCACCTGGAGGACCTGGGCTTTACGGCAGGCAGCGCCGTCACGGTGATGAACACCATCGGGGGAAACCTGATCGTCAAGGTCAAGGAATCCCGCGTGGCCATCAGCCGGGAAATGGCTTCCAAAATCATGGTTTAAGACCAAATGCGAAACTCGTTTCGCATTTGAGGGACTCGCATTTATCGCACTCGGCGCACGGAGGACGCGCCTCGTTTGGTCGATGCGAGGGCTTGCTTAGCTCGCCTTAGGGTGTTTTTGCTGTGGCAAAGCTACAGCAAAAACAATTGGAATATCCCTCAGGGCGAGAGTCCACTTGCGTATTTTAGATTGAATAAAGGAGAGATGAGGATGAAAACACTCAGAGACACGAAGGTCGGCGAGACCGTCAAGGTGGTGAAGCTCCACGGCGAGGGAGCCGTCAAGCGCCGCATCATGGACATGGGCATCACCCGCGGCGTGGAGATCTACGTCCGCAAGCTGGCCCCGCTGGGCGATCCGGTGGAGGTCACTGTCCGCGATTATGAGCTCAGCCTGCGCAAGGCCGACGCGGAAATGATCGAAGTCGAGTAAAGGAGAAGAAATATGGACAAACAACTGCGTATTGCCCTGACGGGCAACCCGAACAGCGGCAAAACCACCCTGTTCAACAAGCTGACCGGCTCCAACCAGTTCGTCGGCAACTGGCCGGGCGTGACCGTGGAGAAAAAGGAAGGCAAGCTCATCGTCGACAAGGAAGTCATCCTGACCGACCTGCCCGGCATCTACTCCCTCTCTCCCTATACTCTGGAAGAAGTGGTGGCCCGCAATTACCTCATGGAGGAAAAGCCGGACGCCATCCTGAATATCGTGGACGCCACCAACCTGGAGCGCAACCTCTATCTGACCACCCAGCTGACGGAGCTGGGGATCCCGGTGGTGATCGCATTGAACATGATGGATCTGGTGCGAAAGGCCGGCGACAGCATCAATGTCAAGGAACTGAGCCGTCAGCTGGGCTGCCGGATCGTGGAGATCTCCGCGCTGAAGGGCGACGGCGTGCAGGATGCCGCCAAGGCCGCCATCGAAGCGGCGAAGAACGGCAAGACCATCCCGCAGCACAGCTTCTCCGGCCCGGTGGAGCACGCCCTGGCCCATATCGAAGAGGTCACCGTACATAATCTCCCCGAGGAGCAGCAGCGCTGGTACGCCATCAAGGTGTTCGAGCGGGATGAAAAGGTCCTGGAGAGCCTGAACCTCAGCAGTGCGGTCAAAGAGCACATCGAGAAGGACATCCAGGCGGCCGAGAAGGAGCTGGATGACGACGCCGAGAGCATCATCACCAACGAGCGCTATGTGTATATCGGCCAGATGCTCAAGGGCATTTACAAGAAGAAGGGCAAGGGCCAGCTCTCCGCCTCCGACAAGATCGACAAGGTCGTGACCAACCGCTTCCTGGCGCTGCCGATCTTCGCTCTTGTCATGTTCCTGGTTTACGCCCTGTCCATGGGCAAGTCCATCACGGACGGCGGCATTGCCATCGGCACCTTCCTCACCGACTGGGCCAATGACGTCCTGGGCGGCGCATGGCTCACCGACGGCTCCCGCGCCATCCTGGAAGGCTGGGGCGTGGCGCCCTGGCTGGTGGGCCTCATCTCCGACGGTATCCTGGCGGGCGTGGGCGCGGTGCTGGGCTTTGTGCCCCAGATGCTGGTCCTGTTCCTGATGCTCTGCCTGCTGGAGGACTGCGGCTATATGGCCCGCATCGCCTTCATTATGGACCGCATTTTCCGCCGATTCGGCCTCTCCGGCAAGAGCTTCATCCCCATGCTGGTGGGCACCGGCTGCGGTGTTCCCGGCGTCATGGCAACCCGTACCATTGAAAACGAGCGCGACCGCCGCATGACAATCATGACCACCACCTTCATCCCTTGCGGCGCGAAAATGCCCATCATCGGCCTGATCGCCGGCGCCCTCTTCGGCGGCAGCACCTGGGTCGCCACCTCCGCTTACTTCATCGGCATCGCAGCCATCGTGCTCTCCGGCATCATGCTGAAGAAGACCAAGCCCTTTGCCGGCGATCCCGCCCCCTTTGTCATGGAGCTGCCCGCCTACCACCTGCCCGCCTGGGGCAACGTCCTGCGGGGCACCTGGGAGCGCGGCTGGTCCTTCATCAAGCGGGCCGGCACGGTCATCGTCATCTCCTCCATCGTGATCTGGTTCCTCACCAGCTTCGGCTCCGTCAACGGCAAGTTCGGCATGGTAGACGACCTGTACGAGGACGAGACCGTTGTCACGGAGGAATATGTCTCCGTCGTGGCTGACCGCATGGGCATCCCCGAGGACGAGGTGGAGCCCATGGACGACTCCATCCTGGCCCGGGTGGCCCAGCCTGTCTCTATCGTCTTCAAGCCCCTGGGCTTCGGCGACTGGAAGCCCACTGCCGCCACCGTGACCGGCCTTGTGGCCAAGGAAGAGGTCGTGGCCAACTTCGGCATCATGTACGCCTATGACGACCAGGACGGCGAGGAGGAGCTGGAAGAGAACGGCGACCAGATCTGGGATCGGGTGGCCGACGACTTCAACGCCTTTTCCGGCGGTCACGGCAAGCTCGCCGCCTATACCTTCATGATCTTCAACCTTCTGTGCGCGCCCTGCTTCGCTGCCATCGGCGCCATCAAGCGCGAGATGAACAGCCGCAAGTGGACCTGGTTTGCCATCGCCTACCAGTGCGGCTTCGCCTGGGTGACGGCCTTTATCGTGTGGCAGCTCGGCCGCGTGTTTGCCGGCGGCATGAACGTGGTCGGCCTGATCCTGGCGCTGGTGCTGCTGGGCCTGCTGTGCTGGCAGCTCTTCAAGCCCTACAAGGAAGCCCAGAAGCTGACCGTGAAGTGATTTTGTCTCCCTCTTTTCCGGCGGCGCTGTGAGGCATTGACCCTCCAGCCTTACAGCGCTGCCGCATATTCCAAGGAAGTGATCTCATGTTTGCATGGCTTTCAGCCAATCTCATCAATATTGCGCTCATAGCGCTCATCGCGGCGATCACCGGCCTGCTGATCCGCAGCCTGATCCGCGATAAAAGAGCAGGGAAGTCCTCCTGCGGCGGGAACTGTGCAAGCTGCGGCGCCTGCGGCGGCTGTGCGAGAGGAGCGCAGGGCTGCGCCTGCGGAAGCTGCGGCGCAGCGGAGACTGTCCCACAAAAATGAATAAGCGCAAGGCCCCGCGGCGTGCACACTTTCGGCACGCTGCGGGGCGCTTTGCTTTTTGTGCCGGTACGGGCCGCCCCTGAATATAAAGCATATTGTCTTGCCGCCGGCGGCGTGATACAATGGATCAGCGAATTTGACGCAGAAAAAACCGGAAAAAGCTTGACCGCATCCACTGCTCGAAAATGGGAGGAGAGAGACATGCCGAAAAAGCAACCGCACACGGTTTTCAACGCCCGCCTGAAGCGGCACGAAGCGGAACTGAAAGAGCTCTACAGGAATCTGTATCACGATGACGAGGCATATACATACTTCATCGGCATGCTCCGGCGGATGTGGGAGACGCGAAACGCCCGGCTGCGCGCCCTGGACGAGGAGAGAGAGCGGAACGCCGAATGGTACCGGGGCAGAGATCTGCTGGGCATGCTCATGTATGTGGACGCCTTCGCCGGCACCCTCGCCGGTGTGCGGGAGAAGCTGGACTACATCCGGGAGGCGGGGGTCAACTACCTGCATCTGATGCCCCTGCTGGAGAGTCCCGAGGGCCGCAGCGACGGCGGCTACGCGGTGGCGGACTTCCGGCGCGTCCAGCCCCAGCTCGGCACCATGGAGGATCTGGCGGAGCTGGCAAAGGACTGTCACGGCCGCGGCATGGCCGTCTGCCTGGACTTTGTGATGAACCATACCAGCGAAGATCACGAGTGGGCCCGCCGGGCCAGGGCAGGGGAGCGGGAGTACCAGGAGCGCTATTTCTTCTTTGACGACTGGCAGATCCCCTATGAGTATGAGATCACCGTCCCCCAGGTTTTCCCAACCACCGCGCCGGGCAACTTCACCTGGTGTGAGGAGGCCGGGAAGGTGGTGATGACCACCTTCTATCCCTATCAGTGGGACCTGAACTATCGGAACCCCGTCGTCTTCAACGACATGACGGAGAACATGCTGTACCTCTGCAACCAGGGCGTGGATATCATCCGCCTGGACGCGGTGCCCTATATCTGGAAAGAGCTGGGCACCAGCTGCCGGAATCTGCCCCAGGTGCACGAGCTGGTGCGGATGATGCGCATTGTCTGCGAGATCGTCTGTCCCGGGACGCTGCTGCTGGGCGAGGTGGTCATGGAGCCCAGCAAGGTGGTGCCCTATTTCGGTACGGTGGAAAAGCCCGAGTGCCATCTGCTCTACAACGTCACCACCATGGCCAGCACCTGGCACACCGTCGCCACCAAGGATGTGCGCCTGCTGCGCCATCAGCTGTCGCAGGTCTTCGCCCTGCCCAAAGAGTATGGCTTCCTCAACTATCTGCGCTGCCACGACGACATCGGCTGGGGCCTGGATTACGCCTACCTCAACCGCTTCGGCATGGGCGAGGTCGCCCACAAGAAGTTTTTGAACGACTATCTCACGGGCCGGTGGCCGGGCAGCCCCGCCCGGGGTGAGCTGTATAACGACGATCCCCGCCTGGGGGATGCGCGGCTCTGCGGCACCACGGCCTCCCTCTGCGGGGTGGAATCCGCCCGCTATGAAAACAACAGCGAGAAGCTGGCCTGGGCGCTGCGTCTGGATCTGATGCTCCACGCCTATATCTTCACCCTCAGCGGGATCCCGGTGCTCTACAGCGGCGACGAGATCGCCCGGGAGAACGACTATGACTATCACAGAGACCCGCTGAAGGCCCCCGACAGCCGATATCTGCACCGGGGCCCCATGGACTGGGCTGCCGCGGAAAAGCGGCATGACCCGGGGACGCCGGAGGGGACCGTGTTTGAGGGGCTGCGGCAGCTGGAGACGCTGCGCGGGGCACACCGGGTCTTTGACGGCGGGGCCGACACCTGGCTGGTGGACACCCGGGACGACGGGGTGCTGGGCATCGGCCGCTATTACCGGGGCGAAAAACTGGTGGCGCTGTTCAATTTCAGCCAGTGGGAAAAGACCGTTTCTGTCTGCGAGCTGGGGGACTATACCGACCTGCTGACAGGGCAAGAGGTCGACAAATTCAAGATCACACTGCCCTCCGGCGGCTTTGCCTGGCTGATCTGCGACTTTGGGGAAGAAAAATAAAGACGATCCTCAGGATCCCCCTTGACAAATGCGGGCAGCAGGCGTATGCTCTACACATGAACATATGAGCAACTGTTCAAATGAACGTCAACAAGGAGGATCCCCATGAAAAAGAGCTACAAGATCGAAGTGGACTGCGCCAACTGCGCCAACAAGATGGAGGACGCCGCCAAAAAGACCCCCGGCGTCAAGGACGCGGTGGTCAACTTCATGGCGCTGAAGATGCATGTGGAATTCGAAGACGGCGCGGATCCGAAGACGGTAATGCCCGCAGTTTTGAAAAACTGCAAAAAGGTCGAGGACGACTGCGAGATCTACCTTTAATTCCGAACAGAAAACAATGCGTATGATTCCGGTCATACGCATTTTTTAAAGTGGTGAAAACGATGAACAAAAAGCAGAAGAAGATGCTGCGGCGCATCCTGATCGCGGCGGCGCTGATGATCGCGCTGCACTTTGCGGTCAGGGCTTTGGGAGACAGGATCCACGAGCCGGTGTGGTTTTTCCTGTACCTGATCCCCTATCTGACAGTGGGCTATGACATCCTGCTCAAGGCGGGGAAGGGGATCCGCAACCGGCAGGTCTTTGACGAAAATTTCCTCATGGCCGTGGCCACCATCGGCGCCATCGCCATCGCCCTCATCAACAGGAGCGGGGATTATACCGAAGCCATCGCCGTCATGCTCTTTTATCAGGTGGGCGAGCTGTTCCAGAGCTATGCCGTGGGCAAGAGCCGCCGGAACATCAGCGCCCTGATGGACATCCGCCCGGACTATGCCAACATTGAACGAGACGGGGAACTGGAGCAGGTGGACCCGGACGAGGTGGAGGTCGGCTCGGTGATCGTGGTCCGTCCCGGGGAGAAGATCCCCATCGACGGCGTGGTGATCGAGGGCGTCAGCACCCTGGACACCAGCGCCCTCACCGGGGAGAGCATCCCCCGGGAGGTACGGGCCGAGGATGAGGTCATCAGCGGCTGCATCAATCTCAGCGGGCTTCTGCGGCTGCGCACCACGAAGGAATTCGGGGAGTCCACCGTCTCCAGGATCCTGGACATGGTGGAGAACGCCACCTCCAGGAAGTCCCGCTCCGAGGCCTTCATCTCCCGCTTCGCGCGCGTCTACACGCCTGCCGTATGCCTCAGCGCGCTGGCGCTGGCGGTGCTGCCGCCGCTGTTTTTCCTCCTCCGGGGACAGAGCCCGGATTGGGGCGACTGGGTCTACCGGGCGCTGACCTTCCTGGTGATCTCCTGCCCCTGCGCGCTGGTGATCTCCATCCCCCTGAGCTTCTTCGCCGGCATCGGCGGGGCCAGCCGGGAGGGCGTGCTGGTCAAGGGCTCCAACTATCTGGAGGCCCTCTCCAAGGCCCGGACCGTGGCCTTCGACAAGACCGGTACCATGACCAAGGGCGTCTTTGAGGTGAACGGCATCCACCACAGCAGCATGGATAACGAGAAGCTCCTGGAGATCGCCGCTCACGCGGAGCTGTTCTCCACCCATCCCATCGCCCTGAGTATCCGCAGGGCCTGGCTGGAGGGCGCGGTGTTCCGGGACGACGGCGAGCCCGCCGAGAAGACGGAGCACAGCGGACGGGTGCTGGACGAGGCGCGCGTGTCCGAGGTGAAGGAGATCGGCGGCAACGGCATCACCGCCCGGGTAGACGGGAAACAGGTGGCCGTGGGCAACGCCAAGCTCATGAACAGTCTTGGGGTCGCTTACCATGACTGCCATCATGTGGGCACCGTGGTCCACGTGGCCATTGACGGGGCCTACGCGGGGCACCTGCTCATCTCCGACCTCATCAAGCCCACGGCGAAAGAAGCCCTCCGGGCCCTGCGCGCGGCGGGGGTCACGAAGACCGTGATGCTCACGGGAGACGCCAAAGCGGTGGGCGAGGCGGTGGCCAAAGAGCTGGGGATCGACGAGGTGCAGGCGGAGCTCCTGCCCGATGAAAAGGTGGCGGCGGTGGAAGCGCTGCTGGGAAAAAAGCCGGAACACAGCGTGCTGGCCTTTGTGGGCGACGGCATCAACGACGCCCCGGTGCTGACGCGGGCCGATGTGGGCGTCGCCATGGGAGCTCTCGGCTCCGACGCCGCCATCGAGGCGGCGGACGTGGTGCTGATGGACGACGACCCGAAAAAGATCGCCCTGGCCGTCCGCATTGCGAAAAAGTGCATGCGCATCGTGTACGAGAACATCTGGTTCGCCATTGGGGTAAAACTCATATGCCTGGCGCTGGGCGCCGTGGGGATCGCCAACATGTGGCTGGCCATCTTTGCGGATGTGGGCGTGATGGTGCTGGCGGTGCTGAACGCCATCCGCGCGCTTTTTACCAAAAATCTGAGATAAGAGAGAAAAAAGGCGCAATTTGTATCCCCCCCCGGGGCTTGCGCGGGGAAATTGCCGGGGCTATACTACAGACGATGCATCAGATCACTTGAATTGAGGTGTCGTTTATGCATATGGCAGACGCGCTGCTGGCTCCCGCCGTGGCAGCCACCATGTACGTGGCTTCCGGCACTGCCGCCGGCATTTCCATCCACAAGCTGAAAAAAGATGACGAGCCCCGGAAACTGCCGGTGATGGCGGTCACCGCCGCGCTGGTCTTCGCGGGACAGATGATCAACTATACCATCCCCGGCACCGGTTCCTCCGGCCACATGTGCGGCGGCATGCTGCTCTCCGCGCTGCTGGGGCCCCAGGCGGGCTTCCTGTCCATGATCGTGATCCTGGCGATCCAGTGCCTCTTCTTTGCCGACGGCGGATTGATGGCGCTGGGCGCCAACGTGTGGAACATGGCCTTTTACGGCTGCTTCGTCGGCTATTACCTGATCTGGCGGCCCATCCTGCGCGGCAGGCTCTTCGGTGAGGGCAGGGGCGCGCAGCGGGCGCGGATCATTCTGGCCTCCATCCTGGGCTGCGTGGTGACGCTTCAGCTGGGCGCCTTCTCCGTGGTGCTGGAGACCAGCCTCTCCGGCATTACCGAGCTGCCCTTCGGCGCGTTCGTGGCGCTGATGCAGCCCATCCATCTGGCTATCGGCCTCATCGAGGGGCTGATCACCACGGCGGTGCTGCTGTTCGTGTTTGAATCCCGGCCCGAACTTCTGCAGGACGTTGCGCCTGCGGAGGGGGCGTCCAAGCGCTCTCTGAAAGCGGTGGTGGCGGTCCTGGCAGTGGTGGCGCTGCTGGTGGGCGGCGGGCTGAGCCTGCTGGCCAGCTCCAACCCCGACGGTCTGGAGTGGGCGCTCTTCGGCAATGCCGATGCGGGCTACAGCGAGAACATGGGCCTGGACGAGGAGGACTTCGGCGTGTCCAGCGCCGCGGCCGACAAGGCCGGCGAGATCCAGGAGAAGACCTCCTTCCTGCCGGATTACGCCTTCCCCGAGAGCGAGGCGGCCGTGGGCACCTCGGTCTCCGGCGTGGTGGGCTCCGCCATGGTGGCGGGCGTCGCGCTGCTGCTGTGCCTGGTGGGCGGCTTCTTCCGGAAAAAGAAAGAGAAAAACGCATAAGATCCTTTTCAACCGATCAGACGAAAGGGGCATCTTCGGATGCCCCTTATCCGTGTTTTATACTAATCCCTAATAAGAAGAAGACAAAGATTTGCGAGATGGAATTGTGTCAGGCAAGGCGCTTTCCGCAGAGCATAATGGAGATATATGGGCAAGGGAAGCAACGAAGCATGGCGCAATTCCAGATGCAAAGATTGTCTGATTTCTATTAGAGATTAGTATCAGGAAGTACGTGCCATGAACAAAATGGAAAAGGCGCTGCACGAGCTCTCCGAGATGGACGAGCTGGCAGCCCAGGCTTCACCCATCCACCGGCTGCATCCGGCGGCGAAGCTGATCGCGACAATTGCATACATCGTGGTGACGGTCTCCTTCCGCAAGTACGACCTGAGCGGCCTTTTCCCCATGCTGCTCTGGCCGGTGCTGCTGTTCCAGTTGAGCGGTATCCCGGTGCGCACCTGCTTTTATAAGCTCCGGATCGTGCTGCCCCTGGTGATGGCCGTGGGGCTATTCAACCCCTTCTTCGACCGGGCCATCCTACTGCGGATCGGGGGCGTGGCCGTCTCCGGCGGGGTGATCTCCATGGTGACCCTGATGCTCAAGGGCGTTTTTTGCCTGATGGCCTCCTTCCTGCTGATGGCCACCACGCCCATCGACAGCCTCTGCGCCGCCCTGCGGAAGCTGCACGTGCCCGGCATGATCGTGACGCTGCTGCTGCTGACCTACCGCTACGTTGGCGTGATGACGGAGGAGCTGGCGGTGATGACCGACGCCTACCATCTGCGGGCCCCGGGGCAGAAGGGCATCCAGGTGTCCGCCTGGGGTTCCTTCCTGGGCCAGCTTCTGCTGCGCAGCATGGACCGGGCCCAGGAGCTCTACAGCAGCATGCTGCTGCGGGGCTACCATGAGCATTTTCATTACGCGCCCGTAAAGCCCGCCCGGGTGAGCGATGGGCTGTATACCCTGGGCTGCATCCTCCTGTTCCTGCTGCTGCGCTTTGTGAACGTGGCGCAGCTGCTGGGCAGCCTGTTTGTGAGGTGAGAGAGATGATCGAATTTCAGCATGTGCGCTTTGCCTATGAAAAGGGGAGGCCGGTGATCGAGGACCTGTCCTTCCGAATCGGGGACGGGGAGTCGGTGGGTCTCATCGGCGCAAACGGCGCGGGAAAATCCACCGTCATGAAGCTGCTGCTGGGCCTGATCCCGGCGGAGGGGACCATCCTGGTGGACGGGCTTGCGGTGAACAAGGCCAATCTCCCCGCCATCCGCCGGAAGCTGGGCTTCGTGCTGCAGAATTCCGACAACCAGATGTTCATGCCCACCGTGTACGAGGACATGATCTTCGCCCCGCTGAACTACGGCCTGAGCCGTCAGGAGGCGGAGCAGCGGGTGGACGCGGTGCTGGAGCGGCTGGGCCTCTCGGAGCTGAAGCACCGGCATAACCACCGGATCTCCGGCGGCGAAAAACGCATGGCGGCCATCGCCACGATCCTGGCCATGGAGCCGGAGGCTATCCTCATGGACGAGCCCACCTCCGCCCTGGACCCCTATAACCGCCGCATCGTCATCAACACTATCCGTGGCCTGAAGCAGACCAAGCTCATCACCTCCCACGACCTGGACATGATCCTGGATACCTGCGACAGAGTCATCCTGCTGTCCGAGGGAAAGATCGCGGCCGACGGCCCGGCGGAGCAGATCCTGCGGGATCGGGCTCTGCTGGAAAAGCACCACATGGAGCTGCCCCTCAGCTTCACCGGCCGGGAATAAAGAATAGGCGTGCCGTAAAAGTGAATAGGATGCGCAAACGGTGGATGCTGGCGTAGGGGAGGGGCTTGCCCCTCCCGGCCGCAGAAGAAATGACCATCGTGAAAATGTGCGGCGAATTCGTACTCATCTGAGAATTCGCCGCACATTTCCTTCGTATTTTTCTGCTGCGCCGCCGGGCAGCCGCAAGGGCCGCCCCTACAGGATGAGACGCGCTTTTGAAAGAAAGATTTACCCTGGACAACAGTCCTTTCCCTTGTGTTTAGAAGAAAACTGTGCTATATAATAGACAGAAACAACTTGGAGGAGGGACCAGTTTGAGCGAGAACATCATCTATTGCTATTCCGGATCCGGCCACTGCCTGAATATGGCCAAGAGCATCGCCAAGGCCCTGGGCGATACCGACATCGTGCTGATGCGCAGCTTCCCCGCCAAGACCGACGCGCGGGAGGCCAAGCGCGTGGGCTTCATCTTCTCCTGCATGGCGGGCGGACTGCCCGGCGACGTGGAGGACTACGTCAAGACCATCCAGATCGCGCCGGACGCCTACAAGTTCGCCGTGGAGCAGTATGCCGGGTATTTGGGCTGCGGCCTGCGCAAGATCGACGAAATCGTGCATCTGGACTACTGGAACGGCGTTTCCAACCACTCCACCGCTATCTGGCTCATGCCCCACACCCTGACCTTCCCGCCCACGACCCCCGAGAATGCCCAGAAGCGGATCGACAGGAAAGCCGCTGAGGTAGCCGCGGACGTGCTGGCCGGCAAGCGCAGCGAGAAACGCCCGCCCAAGGAGGCCGCCTTCGAGCTGATGAGCAAGGGCCTGGGCAAGACCCATGTGAAGCGGGTGAAGAAGTTCACCGTCAGCGCCGACTGCATCGGCTGCGGCACCTGCGCCAAGGTTTGCCCCCGGGGCAATATCCAGATGGTGGTGGGCAACAAGCCCAGCTTCGGCTCCAACTGCATGGGCTGCCTGAGCTGCGTGCAGCTCTGCCCCAAGGCCGCCATCAATATCGGCAGGATCACCGAGAAGCGGGAGCGTTTCCCGAACCCCAACGTGAAGCCCGCGGAGCTGACCCAGAAGATCATCCACATCGACTGAAGAGAGTCCACATAAGAAACTCCCGCCCACCGGGCGGGAGTTTTTGCATGATATGCTTTTTGTTCGGGAACGCGAGGGATCAGAGCTGGGGGCCGGCGGCGACCAGGGCCTTGCCCGCCTCGTTGGACTCGTACTTGACGAAGTTCTTGATGAAGCGGCCGGCCAGATCCTTGGCCTTCTCTTCCCAGAGCTTGGGATCGGCGTAGGTGTCCCGGGGATCCAGGATGGCGGGGTCCACGCCGGGCAGGGCCGTGGGGACTTCAAAGTTGAAGTAGGGGATCTGCTTGGTGGGCGCGGTCAGGATGGAGCCGTCCAGGATGGCGTCGATGATGCCGCGGGTGTCCTTGATGGAGATGCGCTTGCCGGTGCCGTTCCAGCCGGTGTTGACCAGATAGGCCTTGGCGCCGCTCTTTTCCATCTTCTTCACCAGCTCTTCCGCGTACTTGGTGGGGTGCAGCTCCAGGAAGGCCTGGCCGAAGCAGGCGGAGAAGGTGGGGGTGGGCTCGGTGATGCCGCGCTCGGTGCCGGCCAGCTTCGCGGTGAAGCCGGAGAGGAAGTAGTACTTGCACTGCTCCGGGGTCAGTACGGAGACGGGAGGCAGCACGCCGAAAGCGTCGGCGGAGAGGAAGATGACGTTCTTGGCGTCGGGGCCGGAGCAGACGGGACGCACCTTCTTGACGATCTTCTCGATGTGCTCGATGGGGTAGCTCACGCGGGTGTTCTCGGTGACGGACTTGTCGGCGAAGTCGATCTTGCCGTTTTCGTCCACGGTCACGTTCTCCAACAGGGCGTCCCGCTTGATGGCGTTGTAGATGTCGGGCTCGGAATCCTTGTCCAGGTTGATGACCTTGGCGTAGCAGCCGCCCTCGAAGTTGAACACGCCGTTATCGTCCCAGCCGTGCTCGTCGTCGCCGATCAGCAGGCGCTTGGGGTCGGTGGAGAGGGTGGTCTTGCCGGTGCCGGAGAGGCCGAAGAAGATGGCGGTGTTCTCGCCGTTCATGTCGGTGTTGGCGGAGCAGTGCATGGCGGCCATGCCCTTGAGGGGCAGGAAGTAGTTCATCATGGAGAACATGCCCTTCTTCATCTCGCCGCCGTACCAGGTGTTGATGATGACCTGCTCCTTGCTGGTGACGTTGAAGGCCACCACGGTCTCGGAGTTCAGGCCCAGCTCCTTATAGTTCGTGCACTTGGCCTTGGAGGCGGTGTAGACCACGAAGTCGGGGGTGAAGTCCTGCAGCTCTTCCTCGGTGGGCTTGATGAACATGTTGCGCACGAAGTGGGCCTGCCAGGCCACCTCCATGATGAAGCGGATGGCCATGCGGGTGTCCTTGTTGGCGCCGCAGAAGGCTGGTCCTGGGCCAGCTTCTTGACCTGCTCCCAGGTCTCCTGGGTCATGGGGTGGTTGTCGTTCTTGTAGCCCTCCGTGGTCCACCACACGGTGTCTTTGGAGTTTTCGTCCATGACGATATATTTGTCCTTGGGAGAGCGGCCGGTGTAGATGCCGGTCATGACGTTCACCGCGCCAAGCTCCGTCAGGACGCCCTTGTCGTAGCCCTCCAGAGCGGGATCCATCTCGTCCCGGAACAGCTGCTCATAGCTGGGATTGTAGATGATCTCGGTTGCGCCGGTAATGCCGTATTTGTTCAGATTGATAGGTGCCATAGTGCATCAAACCCCTTTCGGCTATAGTATACCAACAATATAGCACAAGCCCGCTCTCCCGTCAATCGATACCCGGTGATGGTCATCGCGGCGCGCAGTCGTTTCGCCATCAGAGAGTCATTATTGACAAGGCCGGGGGAGCTGTGCTATATTTTGCTTTGATTCTATAATAAAGGGAGTGTATGTCCAATTATGGATGGCGACAGTCGATCGTCCTGGTTACCCTGGATCGTCGCAGTCTTTCTGCTGCTCGGCGCAGCATATTTTGCCGTAGCGGAGACGGCCTTTGCCTCCGCATCCCGCAACAAGATCAAAAACGCCGCCGACAAAGGCGACAGCCGGGCCGAAAAGGCCCTATACGTGCTGGATCATTTTGACCGGGCCATCAGCACCCTGCTCATCGGCACCAACATCGTACATATCGCGGCGGCCTCCCTGGTCACCGTGGCGGTTACCCGTCTCTGGGGGCTGAGCGCCGTGTCCGTGAGCACCGTCGTGACCACTATCGTGGTCTTCTTTGCCGGGGAGATGCTGCCCAAGAGCATCGCCAAAAAGTATCCGGAGCGGCTCTGCAAGGCCACCGCCGGGACCCTGCGCTTCTTCATGGTCCTGTTCTGGCCCCTCTCCTCCCTGCTGACCCTGATCGGGCGCGGCGCCGCCGCCCTGACCCCGGGCGAGGCGGAGATCTCCGTCACCGAGGATGAGCTCTACGATATCATCGAGGACATGACCGAGGAGGGCAGCCTGGACGAAGAGCAGGGCGAGCTCATTTCCTCCGCCCTGCAGTTCGGCGAGGTGACGGTGGAGAGCATCCTGACCCCCCGGGTGGACCTGGAGGCCATCGATATCGAGGACAGTCTGGAGGACATCCTCTCCCAGATCAAGTCCC
This sequence comes from Oscillospiraceae bacterium, assembly GCA_902765595.1. Classification (GTDB taxonomy): domain Bacteria; phylum Bacillota; class Clostridia; order Oscillospirales; family Oscillospiraceae; genus Limivicinus. The sequence goes on from CACXAQ010000001.1 coordinate 31,741, forward strand.
AGAACCACAGCCGCCTGCCCGTGTACGAGGGGAGCGTTGACAACGTCATCGGCATCCTCCAGATCCGCCGCTTCATCAAGGCCTATCTCCACAGCGGGAAGGACCTGGACCTGCGCGGCCTGCTGGACCAGCCCTTTTTCATCCATCAGAGCACCAAGATCGACGAACTGCTGCCCGTCATGTCCAAAAAGCGGCAGAACATCGCCGTGGTCACCGATAACTACGGCGGCACCCTGGGCATCGTCACGGTGGAGGACATCCTGGAGGAGCTGGTGGGCGAGATATGGGACGAGGACGACGTGGTGGAGGAGCCCTTCGTGGAGCTGGAGGAGGGCGTGCTGCTGGTGGACGCGGACGAGAGCGTCAGCGACGTGATGGAGCAGCTGGATTACGAGGACCCGGACGGGGACGAGGAGCTGGTGAACACCCGCATGGGCGAATGGGCCTACGAGCAGTTCACCGCCATCCCCAAGGTGGGCGACTCCTTCCGCTATCACGAGCTGGAGGTCACCGTCTCCGCCATGGAGCACAACCGCATCCGCAAGCTCAAGGTCGCGCTCCTGCCCAAAGCTGAGGAAGGGGGCGAGGACGCATGACCCAGACCCTTCTATATCTGGCGGGGATCCTGCTTTGCGTGATCCTCTCCGGCTTCTTCTCCGGCTCGGAGATGGCCTATTCCTCCTGCTCGAGCCTCCGGCTGGAGCACCTGCGGGACGACGGCTCCAAACGGGCCGGCGTGGCTGCCCGCATCGCAGACCGCTTTGACGACGCGCTCAGCGCCATCCTCATCGGCAACAACCTGGTGAACATCGCCGCCTCCTCTCTGGGCGCCGTCCTGGTGGTCCACCTGACCGGGGGCGACAGCAAGGTGTGGCTGGCCACCCTGATCATCACCGTCATTATCATCATCTTCGGGGAGACCATCCCCAAGATCACTTGCAAAAAGAACGCAAACCGTGTGGCGGTGCGCTACGCCTACCCCGTCCGGGCCCTGATGCTGATCCTCAAGCCTTTGGTGTGGCTGGTGGTCAAGGCCGTGGGGCTGCTCACCCGCTCCCTCAAAGGCGAGGAGGACGAGGACGCCGAGGAGGCCGTGGAGGAGCTGCAGAGCATCATCGAGACCGCCGAGGACGAGGAGGTCCTGGACGAGGACCAGTCGGAGCTGGTCCAGGCGGCCATCGAGTTCGACCAGATCTCCGCCTCCGAGGTCATGACCGCCCGGGTGGACGTGTGCGCCATCGACATCGAGGACGACTGGGAGGAGATCCTCTCCCTGGTGGAGGAGGCCCCCTACTCCCGCCTGCCGGTGTACGAGGGCAGCATCGACAACATCATCGGCGTCCTCTACCTGAACCACTTCCTCAAGGCCATGACCGACGACGGCCGCGCCGACATCCGCAGCCTTCTCATGCCCCCCTGCTACGTGTACAAGACCATGAAGCTGCCCGCGGTGCTGAGCACCCTGCGCAAGGCCCGGCAGCACCTGGCCATCGTGTCCGACGAATACGGCGGCACCCTGGGCGTGCTGTCCATGGAGGACGTGCTGGAGACTATCGTTGGCGACATCTGGGACGAGACCGACACCGTGGAGCAGGAGGTGGTCCTCCGCTCCGAGGGAGAGTATGAGCTGGACGGCGACATGGTCATCACCGACTTCCTGGAGCTGCTGGGCATCGATGAGGACAGCTTCGAGGCCGAGAGCGAGACCGTGGGCGGCTGGACGGTGGAGAGCTTCGGCGCCTTCCCCCAGGTGGGCGACAGCTTCCGCTATGAGAACTGGCAGGTCACCGTGCTGGCCATGGACGGCCGGCGGGTGGAGAAGGTGCTGGTGAAGGCCCTGCCCCCGGAAGAGGAAGACAAGTAAAGAGACCTGCCAAAGGCGTGCTGCAAAATGCACAAACCCGTCATTCCGAACCAGTGACCCTTGTCACTGGTGTGGGAATCCGTCTCTTCTTATGAGAAAAACGGATTGCCGCGACCAGTTTGCCAACTGGTCGCGCAATGACGCTGCATTTTGCAGCGCGCCTCTCTCTTTGACCTGCTGCGGCGGTTCTTCCGCGGCCCCTGACGGCCCCAGGATCATTTTCTCCGAAGAGGAGAGGGCAAAAGGAATCGTCTGCGGAGAGGGCATGAGAAATAATTCGCGTTTTTTTGTGGATTTTTTCCGAATCGGGTGTATAATATTCTGAATTGATATGGATGAGGAGCGTTGTTACATAAAATGGAATCCGCAAGGAAGCAGACATTTATGGATCGGCTGGCGGCGTTCATCGTGGACAGAAAGAGCGTGTTCTTTCTTCTGTTCGCGATCGCCGGGATCTTCTGCGCCGTATCCCGCGGCTGGGTCCAGGTCAACGACGATCTGACGGCGTATCTGCCGGAGACCACGGAGACCCGCCAGGGCCTGGAGCTGATGAACCGGGAGTTCACCACCTTCGGCACCGCGGAAGTGATGGTGGAGAACGTGACCTTTGAGCAGGCTGAGGCGCTCTGTGCCAAGGTGGAGGAGATCGAAGGCGTCAAGTCCGTGGAATTCGACCACAGCGAAAAGCACTATAACGCCGCGGCCGCCCTCTTCTCCGTGACCTTTGACGGGCTGGAGAACGACCGGGTGAGCGTTGACGCCCTGGACCAGATCCGCCGGGAGCTGGCGTCCTATGATCTGTATGTGGACAGCAACGTGGGCAATCCCCTCAAGACCATTATCGACCAGGAGATGCTGGTGGTGGACATCATCGCCGTGGTCATCATCATCCTGGTGCTGCTGCTGACCTCCAAGACCTACGCGGAGATCCCGGTGCTGCTCATCACCTTCGGCGCGGCGGCGCTGCTGAATATGGGCACCAACTACATGATGGGGGAGATCTCCTTCGTCACCAATTCCATCGCCATCGTGCTGCAGCTGGCCCTGGCCATCGACTATGCCATCATCCTCTGCCACCGCTACATGGAGGAGCACGAGACGAAGCCCGCCCGGGAAGCGGCCATCGCGGCCCTGGCCAAGGCCATCCCGGAGATCTCCGCCAGCTCCCTGACCACGGTGGCGGGCCTGCTGGCCCTGTGCTTTATGAAGTTCCAGCTGGGCCGGGACATGGGCTCGGTGCTCATCAAGGCCATCATCCTCTCCCTGTGCTCGGTGTTCCTGCTGATGCCGGGGCTGCTGGTGGTCTTCTCCAAATGGATCGACAGGAGCCACCACAAGAGCTTCGTGCCCAAGATCAGTTTTCTGGGGAAGGCGGTCTACGCCACCCGCTTCGTCATGCCGGTGCTGTTCCTGGGCGTGTTCATCGCCGCCGCGATCTTTTCCAATAAGGTCAACTACGTCTATTCCCAGTACTCCGTGTCCTCCATCCGCCGGAATGAGGAGCAGATCGCCGCTGCCCGCATCCACCAGATCTTCGGCAAGACCAATCAGATGGCACTGCTGGTGCCCGCCGGGGAGAACGACAAAGAGGCGGCCTTGATCGAGGACATTGAGGAGCTGAGCCGGGTGGATAAGGTCATCGGCCTTGCCAACATCGAGGCGGAGGACGGCTTTATGCTCACAAGCGAGCTCTCGCCCCGTCAGTTCGCGGAGCTGACAGACCTGGATGTGGAGGTGGCAAAGACCCTCTACGCCGGCTATGCCATGAACCGGGACGACTACGGGCAGATCGTCACCAACCTGGAAAACTACCGGATCCCCCTGATCGACCTGCTGAACTATCTGATCGACCGGCGGGACGACGTGACGCTGAATCTGGACAAAGAGACCGAGGAGAAGCTGGACGATCTGGAGATCCAGATCCACGACGCCCAGCTCCAGCTCCGGAGCCAGGATTGGAGCCGCATCGTCATTGAGCTGGACCTGCCCACCGAGGGGGAGGACAGCTACGAATACCTGAATGTGATCCACGGCCTGACGGCCCGGTACTATTCCGAATACTACCTGGTGGGCGACACCACCAGCTGCAGCGACCTGCGGGCCTCTTTCCAGAACGACAATCTGCTCATCAGCGTGCTGACGGTGCTGTTTGTCATTCTGGTGCTGATCTTCACCTTCCGCTCCGCGGGGCTGCCGCTGCTGCTGATCCTGATCATCCAGGGCAGCATCTTCTGCAACTTTGCCATTCCCTATCTGCGGGGGAACAATCTGTTCTTCCTGACCTATTTGATCATCAGCGCCATCCAGATGGGCGCGAACATCGACTACGCCATCGTCATCTCCAGCCGATACATGGAGCTGAAGGAGAAAATGCCTCTGCGGGAGGCCATGATCGAAACGCTGAACCTGGCCTTTCCCACCATCATCACCTCCGGCACCATGCTGGCCTCCGCCGGCATCATCATCGGCTTTATGACGTCCAACGAGACCATTTCCGCCATTGGCGTGTATCTGGGCATCGGCACTCTGATCTCCATCTTCCTGGTCATGTGTGTGCTGCCCCAGATCTTGCTGATGGGCGATATCGTCATCAAGAAGACCTCCTTCCACATCGACCGGGGGAACCGGGTGGCCCATCGGGTGGGCCTGATGCGGATCGACGGACGGGTGCGCGGCAGCCTGGACGGGCTGATCGACGCCGAGGTCCACGGGGTCTTCCGGGGCACGCTCAACGCCATCATCGACATTGGCAGCGTGCAGTCCATGGAGGAGAAAAGCCTCCGGGAGAACAATCCGAGGGAAGGAGAGGCGGAATGAACAGAAAACGACTTCTCGCGCTGCTGCTGTGCCTTGCGCTGTTCAGCCTGCTGGGCGCCCCCGCGGCCTGGGCTGCGGAGGACGAGGTCCGGCACATCGCAACGGTGGAGGATCTGAAAAAGCTGGCGGAGGACTGCCGCCTGGACAGCTACTCCCAGGGCATTCAGGTGGTGCTTGACGCGGACCTGGACCTGGAGGGGGAGGCAATCTATCCCATCCCCACCTTCAGCGGCAGCTTTGACGGCAAGGGCCACAGCATCAGCGGCCTGCACCTGAAAACCGACGGCTCTCACCAGGGCCTGTTCCGCTACCTCCGGGAGGAGGGAAGCATCCGGGACCTTCGCGTGTCCGGCAGCATCTCGCCGGAGACCGGCCGCTGCCAGATCGGCGGCATCGTGGGCGTGAACTACGGCACGATCAGCGGCTGCAGCTTTGAGGGCAGCGTTTCCGGCTTGAACGCCGTGGGCGGCATTGCCGGAGAGAACTACGGGACCATCCGGGACTGCGCCGCCTTCGGCACGGTGGATGGGAAACGGATGACCGGCGGCATCGCCGGTTACAGCGAGGGCCTTATTGCCGACTGCCGGAATGCGGCCCGGGTGAACACCACCATCAGCGAGAGCGCCATTCAATTGGAGGACCTGCGGGTGTCCGCCCTGAGCGCCGCAGAGCTGACCCATGCCGAGGATGAAAACGTGGTCTCTGACAGCGGCGGCATCGTGGGTTATTCCAAGGGCATTGTGCGCAGCTGCCGGAACCTGGGGGACATCGGCTACCCGCACTTCGGCTACAACGTGGGCGGCATCGCCGGGCGGCAGTCCGGCTATATGACTGCCTGCGAGAACTGGGGTCAGGTGGACGGCCGCAAGGACGTGGGCGGCATCGTGGGGCAGATGGAGCCCTACCTGCTGCTCAAGGAATCGGTCAACATGGCCGATGAGCTGCGGATCCTCAACGAGAAGATGAACATGGCCTCCGGGACCATGGGGGACATGTCGGACGAATTGCAGCTGGCTGTGGATCAGATCGATCAGGGCAGCTACTCCGCCGCCGGGAAGATCGCGGAGGACAACGGCGTCTCCGCCTCCGGCAGCATCACTCCGGCAGACGGAAGCGAGGAGAATGACGCCGGCGGCGGGAGCATTAACCCGTCGGACGGCGGCATCACCGACCAGGACATCCAGGACGGCCTGGATTACCTGGACGACAACACCAGTGCGGATACGGACGACATATCCGTCCCGGACGGCATTTCCGGTGATGTGAACAGCATAGCCGGCGGCATGGCCCGGATCTATCGGGTCCTGGCCAACAACACGGGCGAACTCTCCGATGAGCTGACCGAGATGAACGATCAGCTCTCCCGCGTCCTGATGCTGATGGCCAACGCCATGAACGGCGCCGCCAGCCGCCAGATCTTCGAGGACGTGTCCGACGAGCTAAAGGAAGAGGACCTGGACGGACGGGTATCCTTCTGCCAGAATCACGGGCCTGTGGACGGCGACAAGAGCGTTGGCGGGATTTCCGGCGCCATGGGCATCGAGTACGAATTCGACATGGAGGGGAACCTGGTCGAAGCCATCGGCATCGAGGGTATCGTCTCCAATACGTATGAGACCCACTGCGTCAGCTCTGACAACCAGAATCACGGTACGGTGGTCGGAAAGAAGGACGGAGTGGGCGGCATCGCCGGCACCGAGGAGCTGGGCAGCATCCTCCGCTGCGAGGGCTACGGCACAGTCAGCAGCACGGACGGCGGCTATGTGGGCGGCATCGTGGGCTGCTCCTACAGCGTGGTGCGCCGGAGCTATGCCATGTGCAATCTGTCCGGTCAGGAGTATGTAGGCGGCATCGCCGGCTACGGTACCACCCTGGCCGACTGCGGCAGCCTTGTGGGGATGGGCGACGCATCTGCCTGCAGCGGCGCCATCGCAGGCTGGGCGGATATGGAAGGCGACGCCGTTACCGGCAATTTCTTCGTCCACGAGAGCCTTGGCGCCGTGGACGGCATCAGCTACAGCGGGAAGGCGGTCCCTCTCAGCTATGAGGAAATGCTGAAGAGGGAGGACCTGCCGGAACAGTTCCACACCCTGCATTTGAGCTTTATGGCCGACGGAGAGCTGGTGGAGGAGATCCAGTTCGAGTACGGCGGCAGCATCGACCCGGACAGCATCCCCGCCGTACCCGAAAAAGAGGGCTACACCGGTACCTGGCCGGACTATGATTACAGCGCGCTCTACTACAGCGCCGTGATCGAGGCGATCTATACGCCGAGAGAGGGCGCTCTCGCGGCCAGACAGACCCGTGAGGATTCGCCCATGGCCATCGTGCTGATCGAGGGCGACTTTGATAAGAGCACCGAGGTGCTGCTCAGCTCCTTCCAGGGCGATGATCCCGATGTTTCGGGCAAGATCCTGGAGAAGTGGGTCGTCCACCTGAGCCAGCTGGAAGAGGGGCAGAGCTACAGCCTGCGCTATCTGCCGCCGGAGCTGGAGCGTGGCCACCACACGGAGATATATGTGCTGCAGGACGGCGAATGGTCCAAGGCCGATACCGGCACCGCCGGCAGCTATATCAGCTTCGCGTGCAGCGACAGTACCGTGGTATTCTGCGCGGTTGAGATGAAGAGCGTGGGACTTGGCCTGTATCTGGCCATCGGCGGGACCGCCGTGGCGCTGATGGGTCTGGGGCTGGCGCTGAATCGCCGGAGAAAAAAGAAAACGCCCGCTGTGGAGCGGAGCGAAAACTGAAACTGGGTCAGCGCCGGTATAGAAAAACAGAGGATTGGACATACTGGCGCTGACAGAAAGAGCCATTATTTGAAAAAAATGGGTCATTTTGCCATTTCGATACACTCTGTTCACAATTGTGTGGTATAATCATCAAACACGTGCCCGCTTGGGCAAAAATGAGAAACCGGAGAGACTTCCAATGAAAATGAAATCGAATCGAAGCAAGAAGGATAAGATCCTGCGGATCATCGCGACTGTCATGGGCATCGTGGGCGTCATCGTCATTGCCGTGGTCTGCATCCATCAGGTGTGGGTCCGCCCGCCTCAGGTGGTGGATCCCACCCAGCCGACGCCTGAGGTCCCCGAGGTCACGGCGCCTGCGAAGGAGATCGAGGAGACGCCTCTGCCGAGTCCCATGGAGACGGGAAAGCCGGAAGAGAAGGACGAAAATGACGAGCAGCGCGAGCAGCTCAAGTCCAACCGGAAAGAGGGCGTGTACACGATCCTTCTGGTAGGCAACGACGATGGACAGGGGAATACCGACACCATCCTGGTGGGCAAGATCGACACCGTCAATCATCAGATGGACTTTGTCACCATCCCCCGTGATACGCTCATCAATATGCCCTGGCCGGTCAGAAAGATCAACTGCGTCTACTGGGGCTCTCGCTACGACAACGGCGACGGCATCACGGCGCTGAAGACTCAAATTTCCCGCCTTACCGGCTTTGAGCCCGACTGCTATGTGGTGGTGGACCTGAATGTGTTCATTGATGCGGTGGACCTGATCGGCGGTGTGTACTTCGACGTGCCCATCGATATGAATTACGAAATGCCTGCCCAGAATCTGAGCATTCACCTGAAGAAGGGCTATCAGCTGCTGGACGGTGAGCAGGCCATGGGCTGCGTGCGCTTCCGCAAGGGTTATCCCAACGGTGACCTTGGACGCATCGAGACCCAGCACAAGTTCCTCAAGGCCTGCGCCTCCCAGTTCCTGGACAAGGGCAATATCCCCCACATGCCGGAGCTTTTGAAGCTGCTGGCGGATAACCTGGACACGGATCTGAGCGCCGCCAATATGGCGTTCTTTGCGGAGGAGTTCCTCAAGTGCAAGGCGGAGGACATCAATTTCCACACGCCGGAGCTGGGCGGAGGTATGATTTCCGGATACAGCTACGTCACCCTGTCGCTGGACAAGTGGCTGGAACTGGTGAACGAGGTCCTCAATCCCTTCAACGATCCGATCACCAGAGATAACTTGGATATGGTCTATATGACGCCCTGGGGCTACGAGGGCACCAAGGGCCTGCGCGGAGCGGACTACTACACCCAGACCGCCAAGACCGACGGGACTTCCGCCGAGGGGGCACAGCCTGCCGAAGGCGGGGAGCAGCCCACGGACGGCGGACAGCCCGCCGATGGGGGACAGCCCGCCGATGGGGGACAGCCTGCCGATGGGGGACAGCCCGCCGACGGCGGACAGCCCGCTGACGGGGGACAGCCCGCTGACGGGGGACAGCCCGCTGATGGCGGACAGCAGCCCGGCGGCGGAGAGCCCGCACCCGGCGGCGACGGCGGCGCGCCTGCCGACCCGGTAGTCGAACCCTGAGCAGGAGAAAGGCTTGCCCCGCACCGGAAAACTCTGGTCAAAATACACAAAATCTGGGGTTTCCGGTGCTTTCGGGAAAAGTGCCTCTTCCTTTTTCAAAGGTCTTGGGGTATAATATCCTGCGACCAAAGGCAACCCATTTTTAGGAGGTTTACCAATGAAACAGTATTTTGAAATTGTTGATGTCATGGCCCGCGAGATCTTGGACTCCCGCGGCAACCCCACTGTGGAAGTGGAAGTTACCCTGGACGACGGCACCATCGGCCGCGCTGCCGTTCCCTCCGGCGCATCCACCGGTATCCATGAGGCCTGCGAGCTGCGCGACGGCGACAAGACCCGCTTTGGCGGCAAGGGCGTGCAGAAGGCTGTGGAGAACGTGAACGGCGAGATCGCGGAAGCGGTCGTCGGCCTGAACGTGCTGGACCAGACTTCTATCGATAAGCTGCTCATCGAGCTGGACGGCACCCCCAACAAGACCCGTCTCGGCGCCAACGCCATTCTGGGTGTCTCCCTGGCCTGCGCCAAGGCCGGCGCTCTGGCCACCGGCAGCAGCCTGTACAACTACATCGGCGGTGTGAACGCCAAGACCCTGCCCGTGCCCATGATGAATATCCTCAACGGCGGCGCGCACGCCTCCAACAGCGTGGACATTCAGGAGTTCATGGTCATGCCCGTGGGCGCCAAGACCTTCAAGGAAGCGCTGCGCATGTGCGCGGAGGTCTTCCATCAGCTGAAGAAGACCCTGAAAGAAAACGGCACTCCCGCCTCCGGCGTGGGCGACGAGGGCGGCTACGCCCCCGACCTGGCCGCTGACGAGGACGCGCTGAAGGTCATCGTGAAGGCCATCGAGGAAGCCGGCTACAAGCCCGGCGAGGAGTTCATGATCGCCATGGACGCCGCCGTGTCCGACTGGTTCAATAAGGAAGACGGCAAGTACCACCTGCCCAAGCGCGGCACCGTCATGACCAGCGACGAGATGATCGATATGTGGGAAGACTTCTGCAACAAGTATCCCATCATCTCCATCGAGGACGGCCTGGGCGAGGACGACTGGGAAGGCTGGCAGCGGCTGACCAAGCGCCTGGGCAACCGGGTGCAGCTGGTGGGCGACGACCTGTTCGTCACCAACGCCGCCCGCGTGAAGCAGGGCATCGAGCTGGGCGCCGCCAACGCGGTCCTCATCAAGGTCAACCAGATCGGCACCCTGACCGAGACCCTGGACGCCATCCAGACCGCCAACCGTGCCGGCTATACCGCCATCGTGTCCCACCGCTCCGGCGAGACCGAGGACACCACCCTGGCCGACATCGCCGTGGCCGTCAACGCCGGACAGATCAAGACCGGCGCTCCCTCCCGCACCGACCGCGTGGCCAAGTACAACCAGCTGCTGCGCATCGAGGAGGAGCTCTTCGACGTGGCCCAGTACCCCGGCAAGGCCGCTTTCTTCAACATCAAGTAATAGCATTCTGCTGACAGAAAAAACCGCCTTTGGGCGGTTTTTTCTTTTCTGTGTATAATCTCTTCCAGTTCCGGCAAGAATAGGGATGCAAACCTATTCTTGTATGGAGGTTAAACACATGAACAGCAAAAGCTCCGGCGGCTGGCTGGAGGGATTTTTCACGGGTAAGGGCTTCTACATAGTCCTTTTCCTGTGCGCCGCGGTGATCGGCGTATCCGCCTGGATGTTGGCGGCAGGGAACGGGACTATGGAAGAAGTCGTACCGGTCAGCAACACGGAAAACCGTCGGGTGGAGACGGTCATCGTCCCGCCCAAACGGGAGAACAATGAGATCATCGGCGAGCCGATCGAGAATGTGGTCCAGGGTCTCAGCGACCCAACGGAGGAAGAGCCGGTAGAGGACACCATCAGCGAGGAGCCGGCTTCGGTCAACCCCAACTATGCCTGGCCGGTCAGCGGCGAGGTGTCCCGCTTCCACGACGCGGACAATCTGAGCTATGACCCCACCATGCTGGATTGGCGCACCCATCAGGGTGTGGACATTCTGGCGCCTGCGGGTGAGACCGTCACCGCGGCCCACGCGGGCCGCGTGGAGAGCGTCCGTCAGGATGATCTGTTCGGTACGGTGGTCACGGTGAGTCACGGCGACGGGGTCTGCACGGTCTATGCAAACCTTGCCGAAGAGGTGGCCGTGAACGCGGGCGACTGGGTGGAGCCCGGCAGCGTGATCGGCGCTGTGGGCGCAACGGCCCTGTGCGAGGTCAACCAGGAATCCCACCTGCACTTTGCCGTGGTGGTCAACGGGGTCGATCGGAACCCGCTGGACTATCTTCCCGCCTGAAGTGAAACAACAAAAAGAGCCTCCCGGCGAATGGGCGGGTGTCGTAAAACAGTTTTATAGTGTTTTGCGGGGACGGCATGACTTACGGGTCATGCCGTTTCCTGTTTCATCGATTCATCCAGAGGGATAAAGCCTACGAAATCATAGCGGACACTGATGCTCTGATGCCGCTTTCCGCTGCTCTTGTCCGGTGCCCCAATGTAGATCGTCTTGATCAAATCATGGGCTGCATAAGCGGTCAATTCGTCCAGATCCGTATACTGATGGACCTTCTGGATAAACAGTTCCAAATTCTGATTCTGCTGTTCCTGTACTTCGATCTCCTGCCGCAATGTCTCAACGTCCACTTTCAAGGCCTGTTGCTCTTCCTCGTAGCTGCTGCTCATGACGGCAAAGCGCTCGTCGCTCAGCTTTCCGGTTACGTTGTCCTCGTAGATCCTCACGAAGAGCTTGTCGAGCTCAAGGATACGCTTCTGCGATGGCGTTTTTGAATTTCGTTCTGTTTCCTCCGCAATCAATGCTTATGATACGAGCCTTTCACGATCCCTTGGATCTGAAGCTCATCTACGATGATATCCGGGTATGCTTTTGTATCCGGATTGCAGGAATGAAGAATGTATTTTTTGTTTTTCGGATCGAAGCCGAGCTTCTTCAAATTGTTTTTCCCGTCGAACAGCGCGATCACAAGATCTCCCTCGTTGGCTGTCTGCTGCCGTTTCACAAACACATAATCGCCTGGGAAGATGCCCGCGCCGATCATGCTCTCACCTTTGGCAATCAGCGCGAAGTAATCTCCCTTTTCCACCAGCGTCTCGGGCATGCGGATCGTCTCGATAAAGCGCTGCTCTTCCTCTTGTCCAGGCCCACAAGCAACAGTACCCAAAACTGCAATGCCATGAATGGGCGAGACTTCGCTCATCTCTTTTGTACGCACGCTGCGATAACCGTTGTAACTCAGCTCACCTTTTTCCTGCATATCCACAAGATAACGGTGAACAGTGGAAAGCGGGATCCCGGTTCCTTCGACGATCTCGCGTACGCTGGGGACTTTATCGTGTTCGTAAAAAAACGCGTTGATGAAATCTGCGATGATCGGTTTCTTCGATTCGTCCTTTCTGCGCATATGGTTCCCTCCAAAAAAACAGGCTGTTTCTGATAGGGAGTATACTACTAGAAACAGTCTGTGTCAAGAACATTTTGAAAGCTTTTGTTTCTTTTTCGTTCTGCTGTTCTCGCTAAAGTAGGTTGCAGCTTACTTATTCAGCTTGCACATGCGGTTTCTGTCTGCGAGCGTGGCTTCGACTTTGGCGCAGAGCGTTTGCGCGGCGGCGTTGTCCTTTTCCAGCACCGCGCTCTGCAGCTCGTCCACCAGCGCGTTCAGGCTGGCCTCGATATCGTTCAGCGCGTCAGAGCTGACGGTGCCGGAGAAGCGGAAGCTCTCGGCCAGTTTGTTCAGCGCTTTTTTGTTTCACTGTCGTCACACTGGCTGGCAATAAAGACGGACTTGGACTGCAACGCACGCATGGTATCCATGCGGGCTTTATGTAATGTCCGTGTGGAATTGCACATCCAAATGCGTAGATGAGTTCGGCAAGTGCCGTTTCCTCAGCCGAGGCTCGGATCGCGTTCATTTCCTGCACCCAACGAAGCGGATCCTCGGCTTTAAGTGTTTCCGTGATGCCGCGCTTGTCTGCAAGTTGCTTGGTGATTAAGTCGATCCTCTCGTTTGCGGTCTCGTCGATTTCGGCAAGATGCCGATGCAAAGTGCCATCGAGGAGCATGCTCAAATAAACAGCTGAATGATGCTCCTTCAGATAGTTCTTACGCAACCGGCCCCATCGACCGATAGGCTTGGTTTCCTCAACCGTAAGAGTCGGAATTAAGACTTCGCCGACCTGCGTATAGGTTCCGCCGTTCTGTTCGAAAAAGGACCGTGCTTTCATGGATCATACCTCCCATAATATGTTTTGAAACATTTTGGCAGAAGGTCATTTGTTTTCCCTCTCTGCCGTGACTCTTCCAATCCCGTCAGACAGCTACCAAGTCATTTTTGCTTCAAAACTCTCTTGTGGGTGTTGCCGAGGACGTCGGCCCCTACAAAGCGGGATGCGGAAGCCGCGCACGGGTCCGCACAGACGCTTCCGTCCGGCCGAGGCTAAAAATGAAATATTATCCTTCAAAAATCAAAATCAATAGGCAGACTTCACAAAGTTTTAACAACTTTTTTGTTAACAGCTACAAATCAGCGCGCTGATATGGCGTAGCGTTTGACATCACTGCCAAATAGAAGTACAATTCACGTGTTAAGATCCGTAGGGTTTACGGAAGCTTAAACAATTGTATTGGAGGAAAAGAAAAATGAAGAAAGCATTGGCACTTCTTCTGGCTTTCGCCATGATCTTTGCGCTCGCCGCCTGCGGCCAGCAGGCTGCTCCGGCTCCGACCGCTGCGCCGGCCGCCGACACTCCCGCCGACGCTCCCGCTGATGCGCCGGCCGACGAGCCCGCCGCCGAGCCCGCCCCGGTCGAGGAGAACCTCACCGAGGTGCAGAAGATCATCAAGGAAGCCGAAGGCATGACCATGGAAGAGCTCGCCAAGAAGGCGATCGAAGAGTCCAACGGCCAGACGCTCTACGGCGTGGGCAACTCCAGCCGCGGCAAGAGCGCGCTGCCTCTGTTCATCGAGTATCTGCAGACCATCGACCCCAGCTACAATCTCGAGTTTGACTGGCAGCAGCCGAAGAACAACAAGATCTTCGATCAGCTGACCGCCAACTCCACCAAGGCCACCGGCACCTTCGCCGTGACCCTGATCCAGGACGGCAACCAGATCGAGAGCAAGATGGTCCAGACCGGCATCCTCGACACCTTCATCCCGAAGGAGTGGGCCGAGGCCAACGGCGTTGACGCCGCCACCTATGAAGGCTATCTGCCCCTGCAGACCCTGAACAAGGTCTTCATGTTCAACTGCACCGGCGACAAGGTGTTCGACAACGTTTGGGATTACGTCGCCGAGGGCGAGCATGGCCAGTTCATGGACATCGACTCCGAGATCGTCGGCAAGAACTTCCTCTACATGCTGACCGCGCCCCAGTACGCCGGCTGGCTGAAGGAAGCCTTTGACAAGCTGCCCGCCGAGGAGCAGGCCTACTTCCAGCCCACCATCGACGAGCTCAAGGGCGACGCCGAGGACCTGGGCCTTGACGAAAACGGCGCCTACGCGCTCGCGTGGATCAAGCTGTGGGTCGGCAGCTACAACGCTGTCACCGACGACGGCCCCATCTGCAAGAACCTGACCGACAAATCCGCCACCGACCAGTTCGGTCTGCTGGTTTACTCCAAGCTCCGCTCCATCGAGGAGACCGACTCCTCTTCCGTGAACAACGTCAAGGTCGCGGCTTACGAGGACGGCTATGAGGGCATCGGCGGCTACGGCTACTGCCACTACATGTTCGTTCCCGACAACAGCCCGCTGCCCTGGACCGCCTGCGCATGGGCGGCTACTCCTCCAACCCGACCGTCGCGGCCGGCACCGAGGAGAAGTACGGCCACTCTCAGGGCGGCGTTGTGGACGGCGAACTGAAGTTCCCGAACAAGAACGACCGCGGCTATGACTGGTGGACCACCACCGGCAAGCTGGTTCTCGAGGATCCCGCCTACTGCGCTGACGCCGCGTTCACTGTCGGCAGCTGGATCGAGATGCTCGACAAGTACAGTGCCGGCTGATCCCTTATAAGCTGACTGCTGTACCTGCATAAAGCAGGCAAGCGCCTCCGGGTGCGTTCCGCGCATTCGGAGGCGCTTTGTTTTACAGGAAGGAGACATCCTATGAACAGTTCCGCGACCCTTGTGGCAAGTCCGGCCACGATCGCATGGAATAAGGTCAAGACCTTCTTTTCCAAGCCCTATAACGTGATCCTGGTGCTGCTCGGCATCGTGCTGACGGTCACCACCGTCGCGCCCATCGTCGCCATCGTGGAGGATACCTTCAAGATCCACGCCGGCACGATCGACGCCCATCTGACCAAGCAGACCACCGGCTGGACGGTTGTCAACTATATCGACCTCTTCACCAGCAAGCTGGCCAAGTCCAACCTGTGGAAACCGCTGTGGAACACCGTGCTGCTCTCGGTGGGCACCTGCGTGGTGTCCATCCTCTACGGCGGCATCTTTGCCTTTCTCATCACCCGCACCAACCTGGCCTGGAGACAGTACTTAAGCTCCATTTTCATCTTCCCCTACATCATGCCGCAGTGGACGCTGGCCGTCGTGTGGCAAAACCTGTTTTACTCCACGAAAATTACCGGCACGTCCGACGGATTGTTGGCGTCGCTGTTCCATATCTATATGCCAAAGTGGTTCTGCCAGGGCCTGTTCCCCAGTCTGATGGTCCTGGGTCTGCACTATGCGCCCTTCGCCTATATCCTGATCGGCGGCATCTTCCGGAACATGGACGCGAACCTGGAAGAGGCGGCGACGATCCTCGACACGCCCAAGCACCGCATCATGTTCCGCATCACCCTGCCGATGGTCAAGCCCGCCATCCTCTCGACGATCCTGCTGGTCTTCGGCAGCGCCATGGGCTCCTACCCCGTGCCGCACTACATGCAGCTGACCACGCTTTCGACGAAGTACGTCTCGATGAACTCGAAGTACACCGGCGAGGCGAGCATCCTGGCCATCATCATGATGGTCTTCGGCATCGCGATCATGCTGCTCAACCAGCTGTCGCTGACCAGCCGCAAGAGCTACACCACGGTCACGGGCAAATCCGGCCAGATCTCCAAGATCAACCTTGGCGCGGCCAAGTATGTCCTGGCGATCATCCTGGTCATCCTAACCTTCTTCACCAGCATTTTCCCGATCATCTCCTTTGCCTTTGAGACCTTCCTGCCCAACCCGGGCGACTATTCCTTCCTCTACACCGGCAACGTCAACAATCTGACGACCAAGTGGTGGCTGACGAGCGAAAACGTCACCGAGCAGGGCATGTACGGCCAGAAGGGCATCCTCTACAACGCCGAGATCTGGAAGGCCTTCGGCGGCACGCTGTGGGTCAGCGTCTGCTGCGCCCTCGCCGCCGGCACCATCGGCACCCTGGTCGGCTACGCCGTGGCCAAGCAGCGCCGCAGCAAATGGGCCAACTATGTCAACTCCGTGGCCTTCCTGCCCTATCTGATGCCGTCCATCGCCGTGGGCGCGGCGCTGTTCGTGCTCTTCTCCAGCGAGTCGGTCAGACTGTACAACACCTACACGGGTCTGATCGTCGCCGGTACGATCAAGTACATTCCCTTTGCCAGCCGCTCGTCGCTGAACTCCATGCTGCAGCTTTCCGGCGAGATCGAGGAGGCGGCGATCATCCAGGACATCCCCTGGATCAAGCGCATGACCCGCATCATCATCCCGATCCAGAAATCGTCGATCATCAGCGGCTATCTGCTGCCCTTCATGACCTGTCTGCGTGAGTTGAGCCTGTTCATGCTGCTGTGCGGACAGAGCCGCATCCTCTCGACGATGCTGGACTACTTTGACGAAATGGGTCTGTACGCCTTCTCCAGCGGCATCAACCTGCTGCTGATCATCACGATCCTCGTCTTCAACACGATTGTCAACAAAGTTACGGGTGCGAGCCTCGATAAGGGAATAGGAGGATAACGAAAATGCCGGAAATCAAATTGGAGCATATCACCAAACGGTGGAAAAACTTTTACGCGGTCGATGATCTGAACCTGCTCATCGACGACAACGCCTTTGTCACACTGCTCGGCCCCTCCGGCTGCGGCAAGACCACGACGCTGCGTATGATCGCCGGATTAGAGACACCGACCAGCGGCCGCATCACCATCGGCGACCGCGTTGTTTACGACAGCGCGCTGGGCATCAATATCCCCGCCAATAAGCGCAAGGTGGGCTTCCTGTTCCAGAACTACGCCCTGTGGCCGAACATGACCGTGTATGAAAACATCGCTTTCGGTCTGTCCAACATCAAGGAATCCATGCCCAAGGTCAACTTCGAGGCCAAAAACAACGCCCGCCTGGCAGAGATCCTGCAGAACCCCGCCGACGTCAAGCGCGTCGTCGAAGAATGCCGCGACAAGAAGGGCATGCTGGACGAGAAAAAGGCCATCATCAAGCTGATCGACGAGTACACGATTTCCCAGTTCACGGCCAAAAAGCTCTTTGCCTACCACATTGAGGAGGGCAGGGACGTTTCGGCCGAGGCCGCGGCGCTGGCCAAAAAGGCGGCGGACGCCGTCGCGGCCAACGGTCTGAATGAAAACTACGAGTACGTCAAGGACGGCAAGGTCGTCGAAGAGGTGCGCAAGCTGACCAAGGAGGAGATCGACCTCTCCGTGCGCCGCGTCAGCCGCATCGTCAAGATCAGCATGTTCATGGACCGCTACCCGGCGGAGCTCTCCGGCGGTCAGCAGCAGCGCGTGGCCATCGCCCGCACTCTGGCGCCGGAGCCCTCGGTGCTCTTCATGGACGAGCCCTTGAGCAACCTGGACGCCAAGCTGCGTCTGGAGATGCGCTATGAGCTGCAGCGTCTGCACGTGGAGACCGGTTCCACCTTCGTCTACGTCACCCACGACCAGATGGAGGCCATGACCCTGGCCACCCAGATCTGCCTGATCAACAACGGCGTGCTGCAGCAGTATGATGCCCCGCTGAAGGTCTACGGCCGGCCGAACAACCTGTTCGTGGCAGACTTTGTGGGCAATCCCTCCATCAACTTCATCGAGGCCAAGGGCAGCCAGGGCGCCGACGGCGCCATCTCGCTGACCGCGCTGGGCGGCCTGCAGGCGAAGTTCCGCAGCGCCGAGCCACTGGAGCTGGGCAAATGGTTTGCCGACCGCGACGCCGCCGTCGAGGCTGACGCCGCCGCGCTGCGTGAGGCGGCCAAACAGAAGGGCTATGTGGAAAAGGGCAACAAGGACGAGACCTTCAAGTACCACATCGCCAAGGTGGACGAGGAGGACGAGGCTCTGCAGGAGGCGCCGGTGCTGACCAACGAGGACTTCGTGTTGGGCGTCCGGCCCGAGTTCATCGAGATCGCGCCCAACGGCGCCATCGAGGGCGAGATCTACGGCGCCATGCCCACCGGCATGGAATCCACGATCAAGGTGCGCGTGGGCGATTTCCTGCTGACCGGTGTGGTCTTCGGCAGCACGCTCTTCAAGATCGGCGAGAAGATCCGCTTCAACATCTCGGGCGACAAGGTCATGCTCTTCGATCGCAAGGGCGGCAAGTGCATCGCACTGGGCAGCCTGGAATTCTGAGAGGCGCCGGAGAGCGTCGTATGATTCGAAACATCGTATTTGACATGGGGCAGGTCCTGAACCGCTTCGATCCGGAGATGTTTCTGGACCGTGCCGGGATCTTCGGAGAGGACAGAGACCTGCTCAGACGGGAGGTTTTCCAGTCGCTGGAATGGTCGCGGCTCGACCGCGGCTCGCTGACGGACGACGAGGCCATCGCGTTGATGTGCGCGCGCCTGCCCCAGCGTCTCCACGCCCAGGCGGCGCAGTTTGTGACCGCCTGGGATCGGCCCATCGTGCCCATGGAGGGCATGGCCGCTCTGGTGCGCGAGCTCAAGGCGAAGGGCTATGGGATCTATCTCCTGTCAAACGCTTCGCGCCGCCAGCACAGCTACTGGCCGCGCATTCCAGGCAGCGAATGCTTTGACGGCACGCTCATCAGCGCGGACGTGGGGCTGGTCAAGCCCCAGCCGGAGATCTACCGCCGCCTGTGCGAGACCTTTTCCCTCATCCCCGGCGAGTGCGTCTTTATCGACGACGCCACGTCGAACGCCGAGGGCGCGTTCTTCAGCGGCCTGCAGGCCATCGTCTTCCACGGCAACGTGGAGGAGCTGCGCGCGAAACTGCGGGAACTGGACGTCGCGATCTGACAAAAAAGCTCTTTCGGGAGAATCCCGAAAGAGCTTTTTCATGATTCGTTTTCAGCCACCGGCCACCGACCACCGGACACTACGACAGGTTGCCCGTCGCGTACATGACGGCGGTGGTGGCGACCACCGGCGCGGTCTCGCAGCGCAGGATGCGCTCGCCCATCGAGCAGATGTGCAGCCCTACGATGCGGGCCAGGTCTGCCTCGAAGGGGGCGAAGCCGCCCTCCGGCCCCGTCACCAGGGCGACGGTTTTGGCGGCCTTGTTGGCCTCCAGCACGGTGTCCGGCATCAGCCGGTCGAAAAAACGCCGGTCGAGATACAGGATCACGCGCTCATACCATAATGTCTGACAAATGGGGTGCTGTTCAAACAGCATCGGCGCTTTTTTCAGTATGAACGCCGGAATCGACCATCTGCTCCGCAAGGCTTATTTCATTTCTCCCATCGTCGATATGGAGAAGCTGATTACTGATATGATGCAATGGGCGAACATAACCGAGGCGGAGCTGAAACACAAGGGGGCGATCCACACCGCATTTGGCGAGGACTTATCCTGGGAGTATCTCTGCTATGTACGAAATCACCCCATCGACTGGATGGTGCCAACAAAGATCCTCTATGGGAGCCGTGACAACCTGACATCGCTTGAAACCATCAGCGACTTTGCGGAAAAACACAGCGCCACGCTCACCGTGATAATGATTATATGATGGCGAAAAGCAAAAAAGCTTTTCGCCGCGCAGCTTTGCTGCGCGGTAAAACAGCACGGCTGTTTTGCCATATACTCATTGCAAGTCGTTTGGCAGCGAAATCAATCGAATTCTCGATTGATTTCGCCATCCGTTGGTCATTATGGAAGGCGGCGAGCACTGGTTTCACACGGATGCACAGATGCGGTTTTTGGACGACTGGATCTTGAGAGAAAGACAGCAATAGAACGGAGTGAGAACCGCATGAAGTTAGAACAAATAGAGACGGAACGACTGATCCTCGATTCCATCCGAGAATCGGATAAAGAGGACTAGTGCGATCTGGGTACCGGTGAAGAGAAAAAGTAAGCAAATTAACAATTACAGCTCTATACCGTAAAAAAGGAAGATGACCTGCACATGAGCATGCAGATCATCTTCCTTTTTGTTGCCAACCCTGCCAGCCAGATGCCCAAATCAGTTTTTTGATTAATACTGTCTTATGAACACCCGGCTAAACCCGGGAGGCTCTTTTGCTGCGCTGTTTAATGCCCAACGTGCTCGTGGAGCTCGTCCTCGTCCATCTCCCGGAAGTCCTCCGGATCATAGGCGATGCCGTGGCGGTCGTAATAGTCCTTCACGGCGGCGCGCACGGCCTGCTCGGCCAGAACGCTGCAGTGGAGCTTGTGCACGGGCAGCCCGTCCAGCGCCTCCACCACGGCCTTGTTCGAGAGCTCCAGGGCTTCCTGGATGGTCTTGCCCTTGATAAGCTCGGTGGCCATGGAACTGGTGGCGATGGCGCTGCCGCAGCCGAAGGTGTTGAACTTCACGTCGGTGATGACCTGATTCTCGTCCACCTTCAGATACATACGCATGATGTCGCCGCACTTGGCGTTGCCCACTTCACCGACGCCGTCCGCGTCGTCGATCTGACCCACGTTGCGGGGATTGCGGAAATGG
Organism: Oscillospiraceae bacterium; assembly: GCA_902765595.1. GTDB lineage: Bacteria > Bacillota > Clostridia > Oscillospirales > Oscillospiraceae > Limivicinus. Next base: position 52,620 of record CACXAQ010000001.1, read on the forward strand.
TCCATTACTTTTTCACTGTAGAGAGCCATGATTGTTCCTCCTGAAAATTAATCTGTACGGGGAATATCCCCACCCGCTTCGCGGGAGCCCCTTTAGGCAAGGGGGCCAAATCGGAAATGTATTTAAATCAGATGGGGCCGCTGGCCCTTTTCCAGCTCGTCCCATACCGGGGACATGGCGCGCAGGTAGCTGACCACCTTGGGAACGGTCTCGATGATGTGGTCGATCTCCTCCATGGTGTTGTACTCGCCGATGGAGAGCCTCAGGGAGCCGTGGGCCACCTCATGGGGCAGGCCGATGCTCAGCAGCACGTGGCTGGGATCCAGGGAGCCGGAGGTGCAGGCGCTGCCGGAGGAGGCGCAGATCCCCGCGTCGTCCAGCATCAGCAGCAGGCTCTCGCCCTCGATACCCTCAAAGCACATGTTCACCGTGCCGGGCACGTGCTTTTCCAGGCTGCCGTTGATTTTGCTGTGGGGGATCTTGCTCAGCTCGGCAAAGAGCTTGTCCCGCATGGGGATGATCTTGGCGGCGTTCTCCTCCATGTGCTCGCAGCTCTCCTTCAGCGCTGCCGCCATGGCCACGATCCCTGCCACGTTCTCGGTGCCGGCCCGCTTGCCCCGTTCCTGGGCGCCGCCCTCGATGATGTTGGTGAGCACCGTGCCCTTGCGGGCGTACAGAGCGCCGACACCCTTGGGGGCGTGGAACTTGTGGCCGGAGATGGAGAGCATGTCGATGTTCATGGCCTTCACGTCGATGGCCATGTGGCCCGCGGCCTGGACCGCGTCACAGTGGAAGGGGATCTTCTTCTCCCGGCACAGGGCGCCGATCTGGGCGATGGGCTGGACGGTGCCGATCTCGTTGTTGGCGAACATGATGGTGACCAGCGCCGTATCCTCCCGGATGGCGGCCTCCAGATCCTCCAGCCGGACCACGCCGTCCTCATGCACGTCCAGCAGCGTCACCTCGAAGCCCTCTTTTTCCAGCTTGTTCAGGGTGTGCAGCACGGCGTGATGCTCAAATTTGGTGGAGATCAGGTGCTTTTTTCCCTTGCGGGCGCCCAGCCGGGCGGCGGAGACGATGGCCTGGTTGTCGGCCTCGGAGCCGCCGGAGGTGAAATAGATCTCCCGGGGATCGGCGTTGAGACAGGCGGCGACGGTCTCCCGGGCCTCCTGCAGAGCCTCGGCGGCCTTCTGACCGAAGGAGTAGAGGCTGGAGGGATTGCCGTAGTTTTCCGTCAGATAGGGCAGCATGGCGTCCAGCGCGGTTTTGGAGACGCTGGTGGTGGCTGCGTTGTCGGCATATACGAACATGGCGGTTTTCCTTTCTGCGTTATAGATTCAGAGTGATTCAGCGGTTTTTCCATTTGTCGCCGGTGAGCAGATCCTCCAGCGTTACCGCGTCCAGGTAATTGTTGGTGATCTCGTCCAGCTCCATCCACATGGGCACCGTCAGGCAGGCGGCGGCCTTGTCGCAGCTCACGCTGCCGTCCCGGATGCAGGAGACGGGGGCCAGATTGTCCTCAATGGAGCGCAGGATCTCGCCCACAGAGTATTCCGCGGGGGACTTGCAGAGCTTGTAGCCGCCCTCTTTTCCCCGGGTGCTCTCCAGCAGCTCCGCCTTCTTGAGATTGCCCACGATGGCCTCCAGATACTTCATGGAGATCTGCTGCCGGTCGGCCACGGTCTTGAGGGACACAAAGCCGTCGTCCGGGTGCTGGGCCAGGTCCAGCATCACCCGCAGGGCGTAACGGCCCTTGCTGGTAATGTTCAAATCAATACCCCCCTTTTCACTGGGTATTTCTATCATGCTGAATATACCATGAGCTTAGTAGGAATTAAATAGACAGTTTTCCGGAACTGTCCAAAACAAGGCGCGAAAAAGGCAGCCCGGCGGCTGCCTTTACGCTCGGGGACCCCAAAAGGCTTACGCAAGCCCCCAAAACGGGGCTGCCAAAACGAAAGAACGGTCCTTATGGGGCTTTCTTGTTGCGGCTTTTCAGGGGTAACTCCCGCTTTTCACATTAATGGATATTGATATACTGAGGAAGATAATATACTTCGGAAGAACGCTCGTCTATTGAGAAAGAATGCATACCCACGATCGTACCGAGTTCAGTGGTCATCCAGTAAACGTTTCCATCTTTTGAAATGTATGAAGGCATATAGTTACCACTACCGGGCTGAAAATGATAGGGTCCGTATAGCGCGATGAATTCATCCTCCGTTTTTCCGAGCCATTCTTCCATCTGCGTTAACGGTTCGATCGGCTCCAGACCCTCTGCTTCCAGCAATTGCAAATCATCAGAGAACGAGACGATCGCATAGATCCTGTCCCAATCATCGCCTGTACAGGCGATATGATAACCCTTTTTATCCTTCCAGGTAACGTAAGCGTTAAACGTGGAAAGCATACTGTTTTCCAAAGATCCTCTGAGCGTACGAAGGGAGCTGCCAATCGGCACTTCATAATCAAGCGTATCTACTTCTTCCGGTGTTGTGATGCGGTAAGTTGAGGAATGATGGCTGTCTAATGAGAATGAATGCATACGCACGATCGTACCGTGCTCAACCTCCACGTCCACCTGGAAAACGGTTCCGTCTTTTGAAATGAATGCAGGGCAATAGACGTCACGGCTTGGTTGATGAAAATGACTGGGACCGTGTACCGCGATGAATTCATCCTCCGTTTTTCCGAGCCATTCTTCCATCTGCGTTAACGGTTCGATCGGCTCCAGGCCCTCTGCTTCCAGCAATTGCAAATCATCAGAGAACGAGACGATCGCATAGATCGAGTCTCCATCCTCGCCTGCGCAGGCAATATGATATCCCTTAGAATCCTTCCACTGAACTGCATCGTAAAACTCGGTAATAATCCATTCTTCCAACGAATCTTTGATTGCAAGAAGTGAGTCGCCAATTTGTACTTCATATGCAAGCTTTTCTGTTTCTTCCGGGGCTGGAATGCTTTGATCCGTCGTGCTCTCGGGAACCGCAGGATTTGAAGACCCGCAGCCGGACAGAACGAGCAAAGCCAAAACAACGGCAATGAATAGAGAAAACTTTTGCATCTTATTCTCCTCACAATAGAGTGGAAAGTGCGTTTTCGGAAACAGATGACGCTATAAGACTTGAGAACTGTTTGCCCGCCGCAGGAGGTGTTTTCCGGTGACGGAGGCGGTCATGCTCACGTCGGCTTACCTGTATAACGTTTGACGGCGCGAAATGGTTTCACGTAAACGTTATTTTTTTACCGAAAGACAAAAGACCGTCCCCTTGCGGCAGACAGGGGGACGGTCCGTTTCGGCTGTTTTGTGGGCGCCCGTCCTCTTGCTCGGTGCGCTTCAGCTCTTGGTAAAGCGGATGCTGCCCAGAAGGGCGGCCAGGTTCGGATCCTCGGGCAGCTCCTCCAGGGGCGTGTCGTTGCCCTTGGCCTTGAAGAGGAGGATCTGCACATAGCTGTTCCCGTCCTCGGGGATGGGGAGACAGAAGCAGACGGCGTCGCCCTCCAGATATTTGACGGCCTCCACACTGCCGTAACGCACGTCGGCCAGGTCGGGATGCTTCTCCCGCAGGAACTGCCACTGGGCGTCGGCCTCCTCCCCGGAATGATACGGGGCGTATTCGATCTGCAGGCTGAAGTCCTCGCTCTCCATGAGCGCCACGTGGGAGTCGCTGGAGTAGCTGAGGAAGCCCTCTTCCACCACGGCGAAGCTGAACTTCTCCGGGTCATAGTCCAGCGCCAGCTCCACGGTGGAGGCGTTTTTGAAACCGGAGATAAAGCTGTAGCTGCCGGTTTTCAGGTTCGCGGGCGCGGGAGCAGGGGCGGCTTTCTTCCCGGCGGGAGCGGCGGCGGGGCCGGGCTTTTCTGCGTTCTTGCGGGTCAGCAGGATTGCGGCTGCAGCGCCCACAGCCAGACCCAGGGGCGCAAGGATCTGCCATTTTTTCATAGAGATCATCTCCTGTGTTGGTATCGTTAAGAACAGTATAACGGAAATCCGGCACTTTGCCAAGCCCTGATTATCGAGGGGCTGACAAAGGGGCGGCGGCTGGATGATCAGGCTTCGAAACCTGCCGTTTTGCCGGATTGAACGCGAAGAGGGCGTGGCGGTCTTCTGGCATGTGAAAGGGTGTGGGGAAGTGCTGAAAGACATAGATCGAAGGCCAAAAAGCACACCGGTGCGATCACTGCACAGCGCTTTTGCGATTCATATTCAGTGGACCGTGAATTGTTTCGTCACCCAGTTTTTCAAGCAGCGCTTCAGCTCCATGGGTAATCTTAAAATCCATTTCAGTGCGAAAAATCGGTATTACGTTGTAGACAATCACTTGATCCCCGCTCTCCAAGACCAGCGGCTCAACAGATTTGTCAAAAATATCCAGCAATACACCGCACATTTCTGTCTCCTCAGAAAACGCGGTCCCAAAATCTACATCGTGATAGAGTCCAAGATAAGTCTTTTCATAATACGGCAGTCTTGCCAATGACTTAATCAAACCAATTGGCCAATACCATTTCTCCTCATTTGACTGAATATCCCAGTCGGCAGGCAGACGAATGGCCATTTCTGCACGATTCATCTTTCCATAACTGGAAGGTACGCTCATTCTATACGCACCCATCCCCATGGTAAATAACACATAATAGTTTCGCTCTTTGCTGGGGGGAACAGGAATCACATCAATGTGAAGGTCAGGAGAAATGATCTCGTGGATCACTTTGTTGTACTTTCCGAAATGATCCTCAATCATTTTCTCATAGGCGTCCATATCCTTCTCCGAATAAAAATATGTCTTATTCTTCTTTCCAAAACTGAACAATCCCACTATGCCGCCTCCTCCCGCAGTTCGCGTTTTTGTTTACCGAAACTCCGAATTGCTCTGGCTACCTGCTTATCATACCATGTTTATCTGACCAGGACAAGAAAAACCCCTTTCTCGTGGCGAGACTTGCCTGCATTTTTCGCTTGCGGGGGACGCGAAAAATCAAGGGATTCGCCAGTGTTATACTCGCGGCCTCATCGCTGCGCGCCGCCTTGCGGTACCCGAAAAACGCGTCGGGCTTTCGCTGTTCCTTGCGTTTTTCGACCGCTGCGGAAAAAGCGCCCTGCCTGCATCTGCCACCGGCAGCGGCAGGGCGCTTTTCCCCAAACCATGCTGCGCATGCTTTGGTCCCTGAGGCCGCACGATTCAGCCACTCCGACCAAAAAAAGACAGAGGGCATTTGCCCTCTGCCTTTTTTTGGTCGGAGTGGCGAGACTTGAACTCGCGGCCTCATGGTCCCGAACCATGCGCGCTACCAGCTGCGCTACACCCCGTAAAGCCTATTCATTATAATGACTGTCCTGCCGCTTGTCAAGAGGAAACTTACACCGCCTCGGTCTACAAAACTTACACCGCCTCGGTCTACAAAACTTACACCGCCTCGGTCTACAAAGCTTACCCTGCCTCTGCCCCCGGAAGAGCCCAAGAAGCCCCGGCATTATCTCCCGTCCGGCCACATACACTGCCCGGAGGGGGGGATGCGGATGCAAAAGACGCGGGCACTGTGGCTCGCGGCACTCATACTCCTGGCGGCGCTTCTGCGGCTGCTGCTGCCGGGCACTGTGAAAACGCTGCGGGCCTGGGCGGAGGAGAGCCTGGCGCCGGGGGTGGAGGAGACGGTGGCGGCCTGGGGCCGGGCTCTCGCCGGACAGGAGGAGCGGGTCCAGGCCCTGCACCGGGAGGGCGGGCCGTGAAGGAATCGCGCATCGACGTGAGCGCGGGCGCAGCGTTGCTCTTGGCGCTGCTGGTCTTCCTCCTGACGGGGGAGGAGCTGCTGGCCCTTGTCCTCCCGGCGGCGGCCCACGAGCTGGGGCATCTGGCGGCGATCCTCGCCCTGGGGCTGCAACCCCGGCGTTTCTCCGCAAGCCTTGGCGGCTTTTCTCTGGACTATGCCGGGGACCCGGGGACTCTTGGCCACGTGGGGATCGCCGCGGCGGGACCCGCGGCGGGGCTCCTCTACGCCTGGGCCGCCTCCCGCCTGGGGACTTCGTCGGGGCGGGACTGGCTCTGTCTCTCGGCGGGCATCAGCCTGCTGCTGAGCCTCTTCAATCTCCTGCCGGCCCTGCCCCTGGACGGGGGACAGATCCTCTCCCGCCTGAGCGCCGCCGCCCTGGGTGAGGAGCGGGGGACGCGGCTGTGCCGGATCACACAGCTCACAGTTGCGGCTTTGCTCGCGGCGGCGGGCGGGATCCTTCTGCTCCGGGGGAAGGGCGCGGCGCTGCTGCTGATGGGCATCGGGCTGCTTTTTGGCGGCGAGACGACCCCGGGACTTGTAAAAAAGGGAATAATACGGTAAAATAATATAAATCTGCTTATGGGAGAACACCATGGATAAACGATTGGAACGGATCCTGCCGCGGGTGCAAAAGCCCGCCCGCTACACCGGCGGCGAGTATAACCAGATCATCAAGGACAAGGAGCAGGTTGAGCTGCGCCTGGCCTTCTGCTTCCCGGATACCTACGAGATCGGCATGTCCAACCTGGGCATGAGCATCCTGTATCACACCATGAACAGCCTGCCCTTCCTGTGGTGCGAGCGGGTCTACGCCCCCTGGGGGGACATGTATGAGGAAATGAAAAAGGCCGGCATCCCCCTCTACGCTCTGGAGAGCGGAGATCCGGTGAGTCAGTTCGACTCCCTGGCCTTCTCCATCGGCTATGAGATGGCCTACACCACCGTGCTGGACATGCTGGACATGGCCGGCATCCCCCTGCGCAGCGCCGACCGTCCGGGGCTGCTGCCCCTGATCTGGGCGGGCGGCACCGCCGCCGTGAACGCCGAGCCCATGGCCCCCTTTATGGACCTTTTCGTGGTAGGTGAGGGGGAGGAGGTGGACAACGAGGTCATGACCCTCCTGCGGGACGCCAAGCGCGGCGGCTGGAGCAAGCAGGAATTCCTGGTGAAGGCGGCGCAGATCCAGGGCGTGTATGTTCCGAGCCTCTATGAGGTACAATATCATGAGGACGGCACCATCGCCGCCGTGACGCCCAGGGACGGGGCCCCCGCCCGGGTCACCAAGCGCATCATCTCGGACCTGGACAAGGTGCCTTTCCCCACGGCGCCCATCGTGCCCTCCACCGAGGTGGTCCACGACCGGGTGAGTCTGGAGCTGTTCCGGGGCTGCCCCCGGGGCTGCCGCTTCTGCCAGGCGGGGCACGTGTACCGGCCCCTCCGGGCCAAGAAGCCCGAGACCCTGATCCGCCAGGGCATCGAATCCCTGGAGAACACCGGCCATGAGGACGTGACGCTCCTCTCCCTCTCCACCAGCGACTATCGGCAGCTCCCCGCCCTCTGCGACGGGCTGCTGGAATACTGCGAGCCCAGGAGCATCGGCCTGTCCCTGCCCTCCCTCCGGGCGGACAACTTCTCCATGGAGATCATGCAGCGCCTGCAGAAGGTGCGCAAGAGCGGCCTGACCTTCGCCGTGGAGGGCGGCAGCCAGCGTCTGCGGGACGCGGTGAACAAGAACGTCACCGAGGAGGACGTGCTGCACACCTGCTCCATCGCCTTTGCCGGCGGCTGGAACACGGTGAAGCTCTATTACATGCTGGGCCTGCCCACCGAGACGGACGAGGACATCCTGGGCATCGCGGAGATGGCAAACCAGATCCTCCACTGCTGGCGGGTGAACGCCAAAAACAAGAACCGGGGCGTGAAGATCACCGTCTCCACCTCCTGCTTTATCCCCAAGCCCCAGAGCCCCTTCCAGTGGGAGGCGCAGATCTCCCTGGAGGAGTACCTGCGCCGGGTGAACCTGCTGCGCTCCGCCATCACCGCCCGGAACGTGACCTACAACTGGCACGACGCCGAGACCAGCCTCATCGAGGCGGTGCTCTCCAAGGGCGACCGCCGGGTGGCCGATGCCATCGAGGAGGTCTGGCGGCAGGGGGGACGGCTGGACGCCTGGACGGACTACTTCTCCTTCCAGCGCTGGATGGACGCCTTCAAGACCTGCGGCGTGGACGTGGACTTCTACGCCCACCGGGAGGCGGGGAAGGACGAGATCCTGCCCTGGGACCACATCGATGTGGGCGTGCGCAAGGCCCATCTCTGGCACGAGCGGGAGATGTGCTACAAGTCCAAGCTCTCGCCGGACTGCCGGCACCAATGCTCCGCCTGCGGGGCGGCCAAGCTCCTGGAGGGAGGGATCAAGTGCGATGAGTGAAAAACTGAGACTGCGCTTTGAAAAGACCGGGCGGGCGGTGTACATCTCCCACCTGGACCTGATGCACACCATGCAGCGGGCCTTCAACCGGGCTGGCTATCGGCTGAAATATTCCGAGGGCTTCAACCCCCATCCCCAGATCGCCATTGCGCTGCCCCTTTCCGTGGGAGCCGCGAGCCGCTGCGAGATCATGGATTTCAAGCTCCTGGAGGACCCGGACCTGGCAGAGCTGCCGGCCCGCCTCACCGCCGCCATGCCCGAGGGCGTCCGCGTGCTGGAGGCCTATGAGCCCAGCCGCAAGGTGGCCGAGCTCAAGTGGCTGCGGGTAGAGGGCCTGTTCGAGTACGACGAGCGGGACGCGGGGGAGATGGCGGCGGCCCTGGCGGACTTCTTCCGGCAGGAGCAGATCGTCATCACCAAAAAGACCAAGCGCGGCATGGGCGAGACGGATATTCGCCCCGCCATCCGGGAGAGCCTGTTTACGCCCGGGGACAAATTGGTTAACATAACTGCAACGATCTCCGCTCAGGAGCCCACCTTGAACCCGGAACTGCTGGCGGAGGCGCTGCGGCAGCTGCGGCCGGAACTGGCGCCGGACTTTGCCAAATTTACACGCCTGGAGACATACGACGCGGAGATGGAGATCTACCGCTGAAGAGGCTTCATGATTCGACTTGCGTTTTTCCAGAACGACCTGGGCATGGGCGGCATCCAGAGATCCCTTGTGAACCTGCTGCGCAATCTGGACTATTCCCGCTTTTCCGTGGATCTCTATCTGGCGGAAAAGACCGAGTTCTGGACCTGCGACTTCCCCAAGGACCTGACGATCCGCTATCTCAAACCCGTTCCCCGGCTCTGTTCCTTTCTCCCCTTTGAAGCGGCGCTTCGGCGAATCCGTTTCGACTTTCCCCCCGGGGTGACCTACGACCTGGCGGTGGACTTCAACTCCTACCAGTGCGCCTGCGCGGTGGGGGCCCTGACGGTTCCGGCCAGAAGGCGGGTCATGTGGATCCACAACGATGTGCGCGTCAAGCTGGAAAACGAGTGGAAATACCGGCTGCTCTGGAGTCTGTTCCGAGGCAAGTTCCGGTACTACGACGGCTTTGTGCCCGTGTCCCGGGCGCTGATCGAGCCCTTTCAGACCATGTCCGGGGTGAAGGACAAGCCCTTCACCGTGATCCGGAACTATATCGACGTGGGGGAGATCCGCCGGAAAATGGCGGAGGAGCCGGAGGATCTGGAGCTGGACGAGGGCTGCCTGAACCTGGTGACCCTGGGGCGGCTCTGCCACCAGAAGGGCTATGACATCATGCTCAAAGTCTTTGCCGAAGCCCACAAAAAGCGGCCCGACCTGCGCCTGTACCTCATCGGGGACGGGCCGGAGCGAGCGGCGCTGGAGACCCTGGCCCACGATCTGGACGTTTATGAAGAGGTGGTCTTTCTGGGCGGCCGCCCCAATCCCTTCTGCTATATGGCCCGGATGGACGGTTTTGTGTCCACCTCCCGCTACGAGGGGCAGCCGCTGAATCTCATGGAGGCCATGGCCGTTGGCCTGCCCCTCTACTGCTCCAAAAACCTGGAGAAGTACACCGAAGGCCTCCGGGGTTATGAGGACCTGACGTCCGCGTTGGTCTCTGCCCAAAAGCAGGAAAAACACCCGCACGATCTGGCGGCGTATAACCGGAGGATCCTGGAGGGCCTGGCCGCCCTCGCGGGGGACGGCGGGACTTCCGACCAAGCTGTTTAGGATCCGGCGAAACCGGGGAAAATACCGGAGGAAAACGCCAAAAAACACTTGCAATATACGGATCCATGTGCTACAATACTACAGCTTGCGCGGGTCAGGTACCCGGCGGCACAGAAAGGCGGTCCGCTGCCGTGCCTGTTATGAGAGACAGCGCCTCCGGTATTGAACGTCTATAAGAAAGAGGATCGTATTATGGATCTGGTCAAAATTCTCAGTGAGCGGTACATGAAGCCGGAGCTTCCCGAGATGAACGTGGGCGACACCGTGCGTGTCCTCGTGCGTGTCAAGGAAGGCAACCGCGAGCGTACCCAGGCCTTCGAGGGCACCATCATCGCCAAGAAGCATGGCGGTATCAACGAGACCATCACCGTCCGCCGCATCTCCTACGGTGTCGGCTGCGAGAAGGTCTTCCCGGTGCATTCTCCCTCCATCGTCTCTGTCACCACCGTCCGCAAGGGCAAGGTCCGCAGAGCGAAGCTGTACTACCTGCGCGACCGCGTGGGCAAGAAGGCCAAGGTCAAGGAGCGGCTCTGATCGTTTCACCTGTTTTATGGCGTCTTCCGTCAGGAAGGCGCCATAAAACTTTTTTGGGGGACTGTATGGAGACGGAAAGAAAAAACTGGCTGGGGGAGCACTGGCTGACGCTGCTGCTGGCGGCGCAGCCGCTCCTGGACGCGCTGGCCTATTGGCAGCGGAACGGGAGCTTCACCCCGGCGGGATTACTCCGGCTCACGGTCCTGATCGTGCTGCCTCTTTTTATTCTGCTGCGCAGGCCCGGCCGGGGCTTTTGCCTGGGCCTTGCGGTCATCGGGGGCTTCTGCCTGCTGCACCTGGCAAACGACTTCCGCCTGGGCTTTCTCAGCCCCTGGTTTGAGCTGAGCTACCTGCTCCGGGTGGTCCAGATGCCGGTGCTGTGCCTCTGCTTCGTGCAGACGATCCGGGACGAGCAGACCAAGGCGCAGGCGCTCCGGGGCCTCCGCCTCGCGGCCATTCTGACGGCACTCTTCATCCCCCTGGCGTGGGTCAGCGGTACGGGCAACGTGACCTACGGCCCGGGTCTTGGCTACAGCGGCTGGGTCATCGACGACAACCGCTGCGCCCACAGCATCCTGCTGGTGACCCTCTCGGCCTTTGCGCTCTATTTTGCCCACCAGAGCGGGCGGCGGTGGCTCACGGCCCTGATCCCGCCCCTTGTGGGCGCCTATCTCTTCACAAACGGCACCAAGGCCTGTTATTACGGGCTGTTCGTCCTCTGCGGAGGCTTTGCGGCCTATCTGCTGCTGGAAAAGCTGCTGCTGAAAAAGAACATGAAGATCCTGCTCCTGCTGTCCCTGGTCCTGACCATGGCGGCGGCCGCGGTCTTCTATCCCGTCTCTCCCCGGTACCGGGTGGATCAAAGGGCGGAAGAGGCGCTGTCCGCGGCGCGTCTCCGGGATTCCCGGGAGCGGGAGAAAGCGGGGGCCTCCGGGGCCGCGCCGGGGGAATCGGCAAAACAGCGGGAGTACCTGGAAAAGCTGTACCGCCGCTGCCTGGGGGAGTATCCGGAGCTGTACCGCCGCTTCGGCATGGAGCGGGTGTGGGAGCAGTATCACTACACCCGGGACCTGACGGTCCTGCGGGACGCCAGAAGGGCGGAGCGGGCCTATGCGCGGATGATCCGGGAGGACGGGGATACTCTCACAAAGCTGCTGGGCTTCGAGGCGTCCCAGATGGGTGTGGACGGGCACTACGACCTGGAAAACGACTGGCCCGCCCTGTTCTATTACTACGGCGATCTGGGCTTCGCACTCTACGCCGGCTTCGTGCTGGCCTTCCTTCTGCGGGCTCTGCGCGCCCTGCTCCGGGATTTCCGGGGCAGTCTCACGCCCCTGAACTTCACGCTCCTGCTGTGTGTCAGTCTGCAGCTGGGTCTGGCCCAGTACTCCGGCGCTCTGCTGCGCCGCCCCAACGTCTCCATCTATTTGTCTCTGGCGCTGGCGCTGCTCTGGTATCAGACACGGGAAAAGGAGGTCCACCCATGAAGCTGAGCGTGATCGTGCCGGTGTATAACGGGGCGGCCTTCCTGCGCCCCTGCCTGGACTCGCTCCTGAACCAGACCCTGGACGACTATGAGATCCTTGCCGTCAACGACGGCTCCCGGGACGGCTCCGGGGCGATCCTGGAGGAATACCGCCGCCGCGCGCCGGAGAAGCTCCGGGTCCTGACCACGGAAAACGGCGGCCAGGGGAGAGCGCGGAATCTGGCCCTGGACCTGGCCCGGGGTGACTGGCTGGGCTTTGCCGACAGCGACGACTGGGTCTCGCCGGACATGTTCGAGAAGCTCTGGCGCGCCGGGGAGGAGAGCGGCGCGGACCTGGTGCTCTGCGACGCGGAGGAGCGCTGGCCGGACGGGCGGCGGGTCTATATGCCCCTGACCCGGGATGAGCGGCCCATCAAAATGTCCACCGCCGTGTGGAATAAGCTCCTGCGCCGCAGCACGCTGGGGGACCTGCGCTTTCCCGAGGGGCTCTGGTATGAGGACCTGGGCTATGTGGTCATGGCGCTGCTGCGCACGGATAAGCTCGCCGTCGTCCCCGAGGCGCTGTATCGTTACCGCTGCGGCCACAGCTCCACCATGAACAACCAAAACGCCGAGCGCAACCTCGATCTCCTGCAGGTGCTGACCCTGTTGCGCGGCCCTCTGCAGGCCGCCGGACGGCGGACGGATTTTGAAACGCTGGTGCTGAACCACGCCCTGCTGGACGGGATCAACCGGCTCCAGCGGCAGCAGGGGAGGGACAAGGCGCCGGTGATCCGGGAATTTCAGAATTATGTAAACCACCAGATCCCTCATCTGCTCCGCTGCCCGGCTTTCCGGCAGGAGAGCCTGCCCCGCCGCCTGGTGATGCTGCTCAACGCCCACGGCCTGGAGCGGGTCTCGGGCACGCTGCTGGAGTGGAAAACGAAATAAAAAAAGCGCCTTCCCGTTTGGGAAGGCGTTTTTGTGGAATCCTGCTTTACTCCTTGGGCTCGGACTCGTCCACGACCTGCTCGAAGTCGGCGTCCTCCGCGGGATCCTCGGTCTCCTTGATCTGGCTGATGAAGCTGGTGGCGGCGTCCTTGACCTGGTCGACAAAGTTGGTGGCGGTGTCCTTGGCCTTGGCGGTGTCGTCCTCGGTGACCACGTTCACGATCTCGCCGTCGTCCTTGATGATTTCCACCGAGCAGCCGAAGCCCACGGTGGCCAGCGCGGCGGCCAGGATGGCCCACTTGGCGGCGGTGATGCCCACAACGGCGCCCACGATGCCCACGTTCACGGGGATGCTGACGATGACCTCACCCTTGCGGCGCAGGACGATCTTGGAGACGTTGCCCTTGCGGACCAGCTCTTTGACCTTATCGAGAATGTTGTTGACTTCCATGATTTGCTCCTTTCTGTCCCCATACGGGGACTGTACACGGTGTTTTATATTGTACACGCACTTTGACGTTTTATCAAGAAATTAGTTCCCAAGTTCCGCCAGACGATCCAAAAATTCATAAATCGGCAGAAAGGGATCGGGCACCGGGGCCACCGTCTCGTTCAGCTCCTGGACAGTCTGCCCGTCCGTGGCCGGCTCCCAGCGGGGCAGTCCCGGCCCGTTGGGGTCGCCGGTCTTGCAGAAGTTTGCAAAGTAGGAGCAGAAGATCTCGCTCAGCTCCCGGTCGGCTGCGTCATAGAGCTTGGAGCCCTCGGGGATGTTGCCGTAGCAGTAGACCTCTTCGCCGCTGTGCCAGGCGCCCAGACGGCCGTTGGACTTGGTGAAATAGTATTCGTAGGCCGGGATGCCCAGCTCAGAAGCCTGCCGCGTCCAGCAGTAGTGACCGTAGGTGAAAAAGTAGGCGGAGTAGAGGTCGATCCAATTGGCCTTGGCTTCCGCGTCGGTGGCGGCGGGATAGAGGGCCAGGACGGCCTCCGCCTCGTCGCCGAACATGCGCCGGACCTTGGACTCATAGTTTTTCAGATTCGCGTTGTCAAAGAGGATGAAGGCGGTGCCCTCATAGGCGTTGAAGCCGTGGAGCAGGGCCTCCTCGTTGTGAACGCCCTTGGCGTAGCTCTCCCAGGGCGTCTCCGGCAGCACGTAGCCGTCCACGGTGATGTGGTGGTTCGTGTCGGCGGCCGCGGCGAGTTGGGCCGCGTCTACCTGCCGCAGCTCTTCGATAGAGCTCACGCCGAAGCGCTCTTTGGTCTCCCGCCCGGTCTCCAGGGCCTCTTCAAAGCTCCGGAAGGAGTGGGCCGGGGCCGGCGCGGTGACTGTGGAGCTCTCGCCGATGGCCCGGCGGAAGAGACCCTTGGCCAGGGGAGAGGTGCACAGGGCGCTGACGCAGGCCGAGCCTGCGGACTCGCCCGCGATGGTCACGTTGTCCGGGTCGCCGCCGAAGGCCGCAATGTTGTCCCGCACCCACTGGAGGGCCTTGATCTGGTCCAGCAGGCCGTAGTTGCCGGTGGTGCCGTTGGGGGATTCGGCGGCCAGCTCCTCATCGGCCAGAAAGCCGAAGACGCCAAGCCGGTAGCCCATGTTCACCACCACCACGCCCTTGCGGGCCAGCCCCTCGCCCCGGTAGTCGGCGTACCAGGGCTGCCCGGTCTGCAGCGCGCCGCCGTGGATGTACACCAGCACCGGCAGATCCGACACGTCCCCGGCGGGCTTCCAGATGTTCAGGTACAGCGCGTCCTCGCTGACCGGATCCCGGAAATTGTCGTCCAGAGAGACCTCAAAGTCGTGGAATCCGATGATCTGGGACATGGTATCATACCAGGTCGGTTTTCTGGGCTGCATGGACATGGGGGCGAAATGGTCCGCCGCCAGCACGCCCTCCCAGGGCTCCGGGTCCTGGGGCTCCCGCCAGCGCAGATCCCCCACCGGGGGCTTGGCGTAGGGAATGCCGGTGTAGACCTCCACCGCGCCGTCCTCGGTATAGACGCCGGTGAGCTGTCCGTCCCCCAGGGTGACCACGTCCGTCACCCGGGCGTCCTCCGCCACCGCGGGATGGGCCCGGTAGGGACCCTGGCTGCCCTGGCCCACGGCCCAGAGCAGCACCAGCAGCAGCAGAAAGGCCCCCAGCCGCAGGAACCACTTTTTGCCCCGAAGCAGCTTGATGCTAATAGTTATGTAAACTACAAACACCACCAGGCTCTGGATCCAGCCGTGGACCGTGTTCTTGTTCACCTCCAGAAAGAAGAACCAGAGCAGTGCGACCAGCACCGTCAGGATCCAAAAGCCCAGGTGCAGTTTTTTCTTAGTCTGTTTTTCCATCGATCTCCGTCCTTTTCAGCATGATGGCAAAAGTATAGCACAGGGAACCCCTCATGCCAAGACTCAGTCCACGGCCTCCAGATCCACGTCGCCGCTGGTGGTGCTGACCCGGCAGGGAGCCGCGCCTCTCACACCGCCGCTGGTGTGGATGTCGCCGCTGGTGCTGTCCACGATAAAGTCCACGGGACCCCGGACGCTGCCCTCCACGTCGCCGCTGTTGGCGGAGAGCTCAAAGCTCTTCGCGCCCGCGTCCTGGAGGGTGATCTCGCCGCTGGTGGTCTCCACCCTGGCGGCGCCGTCACACACGATCCGGGTCAGGGATACTTCGCCGCTGGTGCAGGACAGGTCCAGACTGCCAAGCGTGGAGTCCTCCAGGGTGCTGTCCCCGCTGGTGGCCCGGAGCTTTGCCGCCCCGGTGCAGACAGTGTCTTTCAGGGAGATCTCGCCACTGGTGCTGTCCAGAGTCAGCGTGCCCAGATCGCAGCGGGAGAGGCTTATATCGCCGCTGGTGCTGGAAAGCGTCAGCTCCTTCGCGGTGAAGTCCCGCAGCATGATCTCCCCGCTGCTGGTGCTGATCTGCGCCTGGTCAAAGCGGAAGCCCGCCGCCGTTTCCACATCGCCGCTGCTGCAGTCCACCGTCAGCGCCTTGTAGCTCTGCTCCGGCAGGTAGATCCGCAGCGGGATGGACTCGCCGGAAAAGCTGATGCCGATGTGCCCTTTGTCCTCGTCCTCGCGGGTGACGGTGAGCGTGCCGTTTTCCACGCTTACCCGGTAGCGGCAGCGCTCGCTCTCGCCGCAGCTCACCCGGCAGCGCCCGTCCTCGGCGGGGAGGAGCCGCACGTCGTCGCTGCTCGCCCTGACAGAGACGCTGTGAAAGCTCTCGTCCACGTCATAGGTCTTTTCCGTGAGGTGCTCCGCGTACCCGGCGCCGCTCAGCACGTCCTCAAGGTCGCCGCCGCTGCGCAGGCCGGAGGCCAGCATCAGGCCCAAGCCCGCCGCGATGCACAGAATGGAGATGAAAAGCCAGATTTTCCCTTTCATTGTTTATCCTCCTTTCGGATCAGCAGGGACTTGAGCCCCCGCACCAGCGCTCTCGTCACGATGAGGGCCAGGCGAAGCGTCCCCAACACGACAAAGCCCGCCAGGATCGCAAGGCCCGCCAGAACAAGCGCCGCGCCCGGCGCCGCCAGGAGCGCCGGCAGGGCGATCTTCGTGAGGGACAGGACCCCGGCGAAGAGCACCGCTATGGCCGAGCCCCCCAGCGCAAGGCAGACGGAGGCCGGCACCAGCACCAGGACCCAGGCCAGCAGGATGAAGGTAAAGACCAGCACCAGGGCCGTCAGCAGCAGGGGCAGCCACAGGGGGAAGCCCAGCACCAGCAGCAGGATCTCCAGCGCGCTGAGCTGGCGGCGCTCCTTCACCCGGACCTTGACCAGCGTGGGCAGGGGCTGCTCCAGCAAGATCGCGTTGGCGGCCTCCTCCGGGCTCTCCATGGAGGCCACGGCCTCCTCCTCGCTCATTCCGTCCTCCATGCGGTCCGCGATGCTCTCCGCATAGAAGGCCAGCGAGCGTTCCAGATCCTCCGGCGGCAGATTCTGCAGCAGCGCCCGGATCCGGTCCAGGTATTCTTCTCTTTTCATGACGCTCCTCCCTTCGTTACGAAGCGATAGATGGATAAAAGCTCCTTCCATTCCCGTTTGAAATCCTCCAGCCGGGAAAGCCCCTGGGGGGTGATGGCGTAGTATTTCCGCAGCCGCCCGTTGTGCTCCGCCGTGCGCACGGTGAGACACCTGGCAGCCTCCAGCCGCCGGAGGATGGGGTAGAGGGTGGACTCGGACAGCTCCACATAGGGCTTCATGTCCTTGAGCATCTGGTAGCCATAGGACTCCCCGTCCTGGATCGCCGCCAGGACGCAGGCGTCCAGCATCCCGCGTTTCAGTTGATTGTCCATGAGATACCTCCCTTCGCGTAATACTATATACCGCATAGTATTGTGTGTCAAGGGGTATTTGCAGATTATTCATTCGGCAAATCAAGATTGCCGAATGAATATTGCCATGTTTTGCGCTTGTCTCGCCAGGGACGGGCAAAACGGCATTCAATATGTTTTTTTCTCCGGCCGCATTAGCCCATGGCTTGGAAATATTGATGTGCCGGAACAAAAAAACTCCCCTCCGGGGGAGGGGAGTGAGTTCAGATCGCTTTTTGCCGGACCAGGGCGTTTGCGGTCATCAGCGCGTACAGCGCCGGGTACTGTCCGCGATCCATCAGCCGCAGCAGCAGCCGGTGCCGGGCGGGGAGCCGGGAGAGATAGGGGTTTTCCCGCCAGCGGGGAAATTTGGCGTCCAGGTCCCGGAGCAGTTCCCTTTGGAGGGAAGAGCCCGGCCGGGCCAGATTGACCCGTACCGTTGCGGCCAGGAGCTGATGCTGCACCGCGAGCATCTCCAGCTCCTGCCCGTAGGTCTGCAGGCAGCCCTGCGCCCAAAAGTCCTCCAGCACCAGGTTGATCGCCGGGATGATCTCCCGGTTGCGCAGGGGATCCTTTGCCCGGGTGATGGAGCCGGGGCGCTGCAGATAGCGCAGCCAGGGCCGATGGACGGCGCCCATCTGCCCGGCGCGCAGATAAAGCCGGGGGCAGGTGGCCAGATCCTCAAACCAGAGGCCCTCGGGGAAGCGGATGCCGCTCCCGGTAAAGAGACTCCGGCGCCAGAGCTTGTTGCAGGCGCTGGGCGGCGCGAAGAGCAGCGCGGGGTCGTCGGCCAGACGGAAGCCGCCTTCCCGATCGCAGCCGGACTGATAGGCGAGGACCCGGCCCTTGATGTTCACGGAGACGTAATCGAAAAAGAGAATGTCCCAGCCCCGGTCCAGGGCCTCCAGCATCTCCTTCAGGGCGCCGGGGGCCAGGGTGTCGTCGCTGTCCAGAAACAAGAGGTATTCACCCCCGGCCGCGTCGATGCCGGTGTTCCGGGCAGCGCCCAGGCCCCGGTTTTCCCGGGAGATCAGCCGGATCCGCCGGGGATAGCGCCGGGCGTAATCCTCCGCCAGGGCCCGGGAGCCGTCGGTGGACCCGTCGTCCACAGCAATGATCTCGCAGTCCTCCGTCGGGAAGGCCAGGACGGAATCCAGACAGGCGGGGAGATAGAGCTCCACGTTGTAGATGGGAATGATGATGGAGAGCCTGGGCATGATACGATACCTCCGGGAAATGACAGATGACATAGCGTGCCGAGCCTGCGGGCGCAGAAAAGACTTGCCCCGGGCGGCGCTTTGGGTTATAATAACCTGTAACGACCATTTTCCCGCATTCTGCGGGTTTTCAAACAGGAGAAGAGCATGAGTAAAGCCAAAATGACAAAAGCAGAGGAAAAGGCGGAGCGGGAGGCGCTCAGCCCCGGGGAGCGTTCCCGGCGGGAGCTGTACGACTGGCTCCAGAGCCTGATGGCGGCGCTGATTTTCTGTGTGCTGCTGTTTTCCTTTGTGATCCGGCTGATCGATGTGAGCGGCCCGTCCATGAACCCCACCCTCTATGAGGGCAACAAGCTCCTGGTTTCGGACCTGTTCTATAAGCCCAAGGCCGGGGACGTGGTCATTTTCAAGAGCGATAACTACGACCCCAACAAGGCCCTGGTGAAGCGGGTCGTGGCCACCGAGGGGCAGGAGGTCAACATCGACTTTGAAAACGGCATCGTCTATGTGGACGGCGAGCCCCTGGACGAGTCGGCCTACGTGGCCGAGCCCACCTACTCCAAGCTGGACTTCATCGGCCCCAAGACCGTGCCGGAGGGCTGCGTGTTCGTCCTGGGCGACAACCGCAACTCCTCCCGGGACAGCCGCTACTCCCAGATCGGCATGGTGGACGAGCGGATGATCCTGGGCAAGGTTTACGCGGTGGTCTATCCCTTCTCGGAATTCAAGTGGGTGCGCTGATGGCAGACAATCCCTATGAAAAAATGAACATCCAGTGGTTTCCAGGTCACATGACCAAGGCCCAGCGGATGATCGAGGAAAACCTGAAGCTGGTGGACGCGGTGTGCGAGATCCTGGACGCCCGCATCCCCCGGTCCAGCCGGAACCCGGATATCGACCGGCTCGCCGGCGATAAGCCCCGGCTCGTGATCCTGAACCGGATCGACCTGGCGGACCCCGCGGTCACCGCCCGCTGGCGGCGGACCTTTGAAGACAAGGGCCTTGCCATCCTGGAGACGGACGCCAAAAGCGGCAAGGGCGTGAAGGACTTTGCCCCCGCCGTGCGGCGGCTTCTGAAGGACAAGCTGGCGGAGTTCGAGGCCAAGGGCCAGGTGGGCCGCCCTCTCCGGGTCATGATCCTGGGGATCCCCAACGTGGGCAAGTCCACCTTCATCAACAAGGTGGCCGGGCGCAAGGCCGCCATAGCCGGAGACAAGCCCGGCGTCACCCGGGGCAAGCAGTGGATCAACATCGACCGGGGCCTGGATCTGCTGGACACCCCCGGCATCCTCTGGCCCAAGTTCGACAGCCAGGAGGTGGGGGAGATGCTGGCCATCACCAACGCCATCAAGGCGGACGTGCTGGACAAGGAGACCCTGGGCGCCAATTTCATGCTGCGCCTGCGGGAATACTATCCCCAGGCCCTGACCGAGCGCTATAAATTCAGCCCCGACCCGGACATGAACGGTTTTGAGCTGCTGGAAGAGGCGGCGAAGAAGCGGGGCTTTCTCGTCTCCCGTGGGGAGTACGATATTGAACGCATGGCCAACACCCTTTTGGGGGAATATCACGACGGCAAATTGGGCCGCCTGAGCCTGGAGCAGCCGGATGACGGATCTTTGGACACTGGAAAATGAAATAGCCGCCGAGGGCTACGAGACCCTCTGCGGCGTGGACGAGGCGGGCCGCGGCCCGCTGGCGGGGCCGGTGTACGCCGCCGCGGTGATCCTGCCCCGGGGCCTGGTGATCCCGGGCCTGAACGACTCCAAGAAGCTCACGGAAAAACGGCGGGAGGAGCTCTTCAATGTGATTTGCGGGCAGGCGGAGGCGTACAGCATCGCTTTTGCCACGGTGGAGGAGATCGAGGAAAAGAACATCCTGGGCGCCACCATGCTGGCCATGAACCGGGCCATCGCGGGCCTTGGGAAAAAGCCGGATCTGGCGCTCATCGACGGCAACCGCAGCGCCGGGATCCAATTCCCCAGCCGCTGCGTGGTGAAGGGGGACGCCCGCTGCGCCGACATCGCCGCGGCATCCATCCTGGCCAAGGTCAGCCGGGACCGGGTCATGCTGGAGCTGGCCAAAGAGTACCCCCAGTATCATTTTGAGCAGCACAAGGGCTACGGGACGGCGCTGCACTACGCGGCGCTGCGGGAATTCGGCCCCAGTCCCGTCCACCGCCCCAGCTTTTTGAAGAAGATGCATTAACAGATGATGGACACTCGTTCCCTTGGACAATTCGGAGAAGAACAGGCGGCACGGTATCTGCGCCGCCGTTTTTATCACATCGTGGAGCGAAACTTCCGCTGCCGCTTCGGGGAGATCGACCTGATCGTGCGGCGCGGCGGGATCCTGGCCTTTGTGGAGGTCAAGCTCCGGCGGGACGCCTCCCACGGCGAAGCGAGGGAGTTCGTCACCGCCCGGAAGCAGGAGCGCCTCCGCGCCGCGGCGGAGCTGTGGCTGAGCCAGCACGAGACGCCGCTCCAGCCCCGTTTTGACGTTGTCGAGGTCTATGCCCCCCGGGGCGAGGACGGGCCGGTTCAGATCCGGCACATCGAAAACGCGTTTATGTAAAATAGTCGCCTTTTGACGCCCCTGTCATTGCGAGCCAGTGCGCTCACTGGCGCGGCAATCCGTTCTCCCTATCTGGAGACGAGAGAGGCGGATTGCCACGTCGCTGCGCTCCTCGCAATGACAGGATGCAGCTTAGTTTGTTCCTCTCGGGCAGAAGGTGCCGCAGTAGGTCTCGCCCTTGGTGACGGCCTTTTCGCTTTTCACCTTGATCTGTTCGGCGCAGCAGCGGCAGTCGGTGGTGTTGTACTTGCAGCTGGTCACGTCGCAGCCCACGCCGGGATTGGGGTCGTTGGACTTGGTATGCATCGGGGTCCCTCCATTTCGTTTGGTCGGGATTAGTATTTGCAGGATCTGGGATCCTATACGGAGTTGAAAAAATGGCGCTGTACGCGATCGGGGATCTGCACCTCTCCCAGTCCGTGGAGAAACCCATGGACGTGTTCGGGGAGAAGTGGAAGGATCACGCGGAAAAACTGAAAAAAGGCTTTGCCGCGCTGGGCCCGGAGGACGTGACGGTGCTCTGCGGGGACCTGAGCTGGGCCATGGGCCTGGAGGAGGCGGGGGAGGACTTCCGCTTCATCCAGGAGCTGCCGGGGCAAAAGATCATCCTCAAGGGCAATCACGACTACTGGTGGAGCACGGCCACCAAGGCCATGCGCTTTTTTGCCGAAAAGGGCTTTGACAGCATCCGGATCCTGAACAACAACTGCTGGCTCTACGGGGATATCGCCCTCTGCGGCACCCGGGGCTGGTTCTATGAGGAGGAGACCGGCACCGCGCACGACGGCAAGATCATGCGCCGGGAGATCCTGCGGCTGGAGGCGTCCCTGAAGGCGGCGGGGGAGCGGGAGAAGATCGTTTTCCTCCACTACCCGCCCATCTACCAGAACTACGAGTGCCAGGAGATCCTCTCCCTGCTGGAAGAGCACCGGGTCCGGCTCTGCTGCTACGGCCACATCCACGGCAAGGGCTGCTACAGCGCCTTCAAAGGCTGGCGCGGCTGCACCGAGTTCCGCCTGGTCTCCGCGGACTATGTGGACTTCGCCCCGGTGAAGCTGCTGGATTGAGGAAAATGGCCGGAACGGACCGAAAAACGGCCGAATATTCAAGAATTTTTCATTGATTTTATGCGCGTTATCTGATAAGATAAGACGCTGTGTGTCAGTATTGTCACAGAATATAGGAGGAAAGCAAGCATGATCGTCAAGAATGTAGAAAAGAAAGAAAACAACACCGCCCTGTTCCAGGTGGAGTCCGACGCCGCCGAGTTCGAGGCTGCCGTCAACGGCGCTTACCTGAAGAACAAGAGCAGTATCAATATTCCCGGCTTCCGCAAGGGCCACGCCCCCCGCGCCATTGTGGAGAACATGTACGGCCGCGAGGTGTTCTATCAGGACGCCATGGACGAGCTGGCGCCCAAGGCCTTTGAGTACGGCCTGCAGGAGGCTGAGCTGCGCATCGTCGGCCAGCCCTCCATCAGCAACGTGGAAGTCACCGAGGAGCGCACCGTGTGCTACACCTTCTCCGTCACGACCTATCCCGAGGTCACCCTGGGTCAGTACAAGGGCCTGAAGGCCCCCAAGGACGTGACCGTGGTCAGCGACGAAGAGGTGGAGGAAGAGCTGGAGAAGGCCCGCAAGCAGAACGCCCGCAAGGTCTCCGTGGAGGACCGGGCCGCCCAGTTGGGCGACACCGCCAACATCGACTTTGACGGCTATCTGAACGGTGAGCGCTTTGACGGCGGCAAGGCCGAGGGTTACGACCTGGAGCTGGGCTCCAACTCCTTCGTCCCCGGCTTTGAGGAGCAGGTCGTCGGCATGCAGATCGGCGAGGAGAAGGATCTGGACATCACCTTCCCCGAGAACTACGTGGAGAACCTGGCCGGCAAGGCCGTTGTCTTCAAGGTCAAGCTCAACTCCCTGACCGTTCCGGAACTGCCTGAGGCGGACGATGAGTTTGCCAAGGACGTGTCCGAGTTCGACACCCTGGACGAGTACAAGGCTGACCTGCGCAAGAAGCTGCAGGAGCGCTACAACGACCAGGCGGAGACCGCTTTCCGCTCCCTCATCATGAAGCAGGCCGCCGACAACATGACCGTGGACGTGCCCGACGCCATGATCCACGAGAAGGCCGAGGAGATCATCCGCAACTACGCCGCCAACTTCGGCATGACCGACCGCAGCGTGGAGCTGGAGAAGCTGGTGCGCATGATGGGCATCGATTCCGAGACCATGAACCAGAGCATCCTGCCCTCCGCCGACATGCAGGTCCGCACGGAGCTGCTGCTGGAGGCCGTTGCCAAGGCTGAGAACATCGAGATGACCGAGGAGGAGGCCGAGGCCTACCTCAAGCGCATCGCCGAGAGCGTCAATGCCAAGCCCGAGGAGATCAAGGAGTACTTCGGTATGGACACCATCCGCAACGAGTACCTGAAGGAGCAGGCCACCAACGTCATCATCGACAGCGCCGAGGTCGGCGAGATGCCCGAGAAGACCGAGGAGACCGCAGAATAAAAAATCCGGGATACGGATATGCTCTCTTGGATAAGATAGGAAAGGAGAGTTTTACCAATGAGTTTAGTCCCTTACGTCGTGGAACAGACCAGCCGCGGGGAGCGGTCCTATGACATTTTCTCCCGCCTGCTGAACGACCGCATCATCATGCTGTCCGAGGAAGTCAACGACACCACCGCGAGCCTGATCGTGGCCCAGCTCCTGTATCTGGAGGCCCAGGACCCCGATAAGGACATCCAGTTTTATATCAACAGCCCCGGCGGCAGCGTGACCGCTGGCCTTGCGATCTACGACACCATGCAGTACATCAAGCCCGACGTCTCCACCATCTGCGTGGGGCTCGCGGCCTCGATGGGCGCGTTCCTGCTCTCGGCCGGCGCCAAGGGCAAGCGCATCGCCCTGCCCAACGCCGAGATCATGATCCACCAGCCCTCCGGCGGCAGCCAGGGCCAGGCCACGGATATCCAGATCCAGGCCGAGCAGATCCTGAAGATCAAGAAGCGGCTGAATGAGATCCTGGCGGCCAACACCGGCAAGACTGTGGAGGAGATCCAGCGCGACTGCGAGCGCGATCATTTCTTCACCGCCGAGGAGGCCCAGGCCTACGGCCTGATCGACAAGGTCATCTACAAGCGCTGACAGTCAGCAACAGTATGAATCGGAACGGAGCGGGGCGGGCAGAAGCCTGTCCCGTTTCCGCATAGGAGAAACATATGGCAAGAACGGACGATAGAAGAAGCATCCGCTGCTCGTTCTGCGGCAAGCCCCAGTCCATGGTGAACCGGCTGATCGCGGGAAACGGCAGCTATATCTGCGACGAGTGCGTGCGCATGTGTATGAGCGTGATCGGGGAGATGAGCGAGCCTGCCTCCGCCCCGGTCAACGGTTACGACGGGCTGCCCCTGGTCTTCGAGAAGCTGCCCAAGCCCATGCAGATCAAGGCTCGCCTGGACGATTATGTGATCGGACAGGAGCGGGCCAAGGTCGTGCTGTCGGTGGCGGTCTACAACCACTACAAGCGCATCCTCCACGCCTCCAAGGACGATGTGGAGCTGCAGAAGAGCAACATCCTGCTCATCGGCCCCACCGGCAGCGGCAAGACCCTCTTCGCCCAGACCATGGCCAAGATGCTGGACGTTCCCTTCGCCATCGCCGACGCCACCACCCTCACCGAGGCGGGCTACGTGGGCGAGGACGTGGAGAACGTGATCCTCAAGCTCCTGCAGGCGGCGGATTTCGACGTGGAGCGGGCCCAGCGGGGCATCATCTACATCGACGAGATCGACAAGATCGCCCGCAAGAGCGAGAACACCTCCATCACCCGGGACGTGTCCGGCGAGGGCGTGCAGCAGGCGCTGTTGAAGCTGCTGGAGGGCACCATCGCAAACGTCCCGCCTCAGGGCGGGCGCAAGCACCCCCACCAGGAGTTCATTCACGTGGACACCTCCAACATCCTCTTCATCTGCGGCGGCGCCTTCGACGGGCTGGATAAGATCATCGAAAAGCGCACCGACAAGAAGACCATGGGCTTCGGCGCCGAGATCAACATCATCCCCGAGCTTATCGGCCGGCTCCCCGTGGTGGCGTCCCTGGATTCTCTCAACCGGGAGGATCTGGTGCGCATCCTGCAGGAGCCCAAGAACGCCATGACCAAGCAGTACCAGGCCCTCCTGGGCTTTGACGGCGTGGAGCTGGAGTATGAGCCGGCGGCCCTGGAGGCCATTGCCGACAAGGCCATCGAGCGCAAGATCGGCGCCCGCGGCCTCAGGAGCGTGATGGAGGGCGTTATGACCGAGATCATGTACGCCATCCCCTCCGACCCCACGGTGAGCAAGGTCGTCATCACCGCAGACTGTGTCAGAGGCGACGCCAAACCCACCGTCCTGCACAAGAACGACAACACCTGAATTGCAAACACGCTTTGCTATTGACTGAACTCCGGAAAGGAGGAAACCATGAGCGAAAACAAGAATGAGACCATCCGCCTGCCGCTGCTGGCCCTGCGGGGACTGAACGTGTTCCCCGGCATGCTCCTGACCTTTGACGTGGAGCGGGCCGCCTCCATCGGCGCCCTGACCGCCGCGGGCAAGCGGGATCAGATCATCTTTCTGGCAGCCCAGAAGGACCTGACCGTGGACCTGCCGGAAGCGGATGACATTTACCGCGTGGGCACCGTCTGCCGCATCCGGCAGCAGCTCCGCCAGCCCCAGGGGAATCTCTGCCGGGTGATGGTGGAGGGTCTGTACCGGGCCGAGGCCCTGGGCATCCACACCGATCCCAAGGGCTACAGCGCTCTGCTGCGCGCCCTGCCGGCAAAGGAGGAGCGGCTCAGCGCCGCCCGGATGGAGGCGCTGCTGAGAAGCTGCGTGTCCCTGTTCCAGGAGTACCTGCAGCTGAACCCCGACATGCCCTCTGAGCAGATCCTGAACGTGCTGGCCAATCCCCGCGCCGACTACGTGTCCGACTACATTGCCCAGAACGTGCACTTCCACCTGGAGGAGAAGCAGCAGCTTCTGGAGGAGACCGCCCCCGGCCGCCGCTTGGCGCTGCTGATCAGGCTCCTGAACCGGGAGCTGAACGTCCTGACCATCGAGAAGGAGCTCAACGACGAGACCCAGGAGCAGATGAACCGCAACCAGCGGGAGTATTTCCTGCGGGAAGAGATGAAGATCATCCAGGCGGAGCTGGGCGAGGACGGCACGGCAGACGATTTTGACGAATACCGCCGTCGGATCGAGGCGCTGGACGCCTCCGACGAGGTGAAGGAAAAGCTCCGCAAGGAGCTGAGCCGCATGCAGAAGCAGCCCTTCGGCTCCGCCGAGGCCGCCGTTCTGCGGGGCTATCTTGATACCTGTCTGGAGCTGCCCTGGGGCGTCAGGACCGAGGAGACCGTGGACATCGCCAAGGCCAGGAAGATCCTGGACGACGAGCACTTCGGCCTGGAAAAGGTCAAGGAGCGGATCCTGGAGTATCTGGCGGTCAAGCAGCTCTCCCCCCAGGTCAAGGGCGGGCTTCTCTGCCTGGTAGGCCCTCCGGGCACCGGCAAGACCAGCATCGCCATGAGCGTGGCCCACGCCACCGGGCGCAAGCTTGTGCGGGTGTCCCTGGGCGGCATCCACGACGAGGCCGAGATCCGCGGCCACCGGAAGACCTATATCGGCTCCATGCCGGGCCGCATCATCGCCGGCATCCAGCAGGCGGGAAGCTGCAATCCCCTGATGGTGCTGGATGAGATCGACAAGCTGGGCTCCGACTATCGGGGCGACCCCAGCGCAGCCCTGCTGGAGGCACTGGACCCGGAGCAGAACGCCAGCTTCCGGGACCACTTCCTGGAGCTGCCCTTCGACCTGTCCGGGGTGTTCTTCATCACCACGGCAAACTCCGTCAGTACCATTCCCCGTGCCTTGCTGGACCGGATGGAGGTCATAGAGCTCTCCAGCTACACCGATGAGGAAAAGCTGCAGATCGCAAAGCGCCACCTACTGCCCAAGCAGCGGAAGAAGCACGGCCTGAAGGCGGCCCAGCTCAAGCTGGACGACGCCGCCATCCGGGAGATCATCCGCAGCTACACCCGGGAGTCCGGCGTGCGCCTCCTTGAGCGGGAGCTGGCGGCGGTGTGCCGCAAGGCGGCCTCCGGCATCGCCGAGGGTACATACAGGAGCCTGACCGTCCGCGCCGGCAAGCTGGAGGGCCTGCTGGGGCCCGCCAGATTCAAGCCCGACGCCGTGCGGACCTGCAGCGAGGTGGGTCTGGTGCGGGGCCTTGCCTACACCTCCGTAGGCGGCGAGGTGCTGGACGTGGAGGTGGCGGTGGTGCCCGGCAGCGGCAAGCTGGAGCTCACCGGGAACCTGGGCGACGTGATGAAGGAATCCGCCCGGGCGGCCCTGACTTACATCCGCAGCCGCGCCGACGTGCTGGGACTCCAGCCGGACTTTTACAACACCAACGACATTCATATCCACTTCCCCGAGGGCGCGGTGCCCAAGGACGGTCCCTCCGCGGGCATCACCGTCACCATCGCGCTCATCTCCGCCCTGACCGGTACCCCCGTCCGCAGCGACGTGGCCATGACCGGCGAGATCACCCTTCGGGGTCGGGTGCTGCCAATCGGCGGATTGCGGGAGAAGACCATGGCGGCGCTCCGCGCCGGGGTCAAGACCGTGATCATCCCGGCGGAAAACGAGCCGGACCTGGAGGAGATCGATCAGACCGTGCGGCAGAAGCTGCACTTCGTGCCGGTGGACCACGCGGACGCTGCGCTGGACGTGGCGCTGCTGCGGGGCGAGCTGCACGAGACCATGCCGCTGCCGGCCCCCATCCCCGCGGGCCAGAGCAGAGAGCGCATCCGGGTGTAAGCCATGGCGACGCTGAATGTGAACAAGGCGGAATTTGTGAAATCCGCCGCGGCCCCCGCCCAGTTCATCCGCAGTTCGGTGCCGAAGGTGGCCTTCGCCGGCAAGTCCAACGTGGGCAAGTCCTCGGTCATCAACCGCATGCTGAACCGGAAGAACTTTGCCCGCGTGGGCGCCCAGCCGGGGAAGACCGTCCATGTGAACTACTTCCTCATCGACGGGAAGCTCTACTTTGCGGACCTGCCCGGCTACGGCTACGCCAAGGTCTCCCAGGCCGAGCGGGACCGCTGGGGCAAGCTGATGGAGGACTTTTTCGCCGGGGAGGGGCTCTTTGACTTGGGCGTCATGATCGTGGACGCCCGGCATAAACCCACGGCGGACGACGGCACCATGGCCGAGTGGTTCAAAAGCTCCGGCTGCCGCTTCGCGGTGGTGGCCAACAAGCTGGACAAGCTGAAAAAGAGCGAGATCGAGCCGAACCTGGCCCTGATCCGGGAGACCCTGGCCCTGCCGGACTCGGTGCCGCTGATCCCCTTTTCCGCGGAAAAGGGACAGGGGCGGGAGGCCCTGCTGGCCGAGATTATGACTCTGCTGTAAAACAAAAAGCGAGACGGTTTTCCGTCTCGCTTTTTTCTCTATTCGGATTTTACAGGGTGGTTTTTTCTTCCCCACGCCCCAGGAGCTGCCTCCATTTGGGCAGCCAGTAGTCCTTGCCGTAGACCAGCAGCTCTGCGATGAGACACACCGGCAGGGCCGCCAGCACGTCCAGAGCGGAGTGCTGCTTCACAAAGCACACCGCCGCGCAGACCATCAGCACGAAGAAGCTGAGGCCCGCCTTGAAGCCCCGGGAGAGCTCCTTGTCCTTCAGCCCCACGGAGAGGATGCCCAATGAGTAGGCCACGTGCAGGGAGGGGCAGATCCCGGTGGGCGTGTCAAAGGCGTAGATCAGGCCCATGATCCAGGTGAACAGGTTCTGCCGGGGAAAGGTCTCCGGCCGCAGATCCTGGATGCTGGGATAGACGATGTAGCAGAGCATGGCCAGCACCTGGGTGATGATGATATAGGTCTGGACCCTTTTGAAGCCGGGGACGTTATAGAAGAAGGTGTAGATCAGCGCGCCGAACACCAGCAGGTACCAGCCCCCGTAGAAGATCACAAAGAACTCGTTGAAGGGGATCAGGTCGTCCAGAGCGCAGTGGATCAGGTGGCAGCGCTCGGGCGGGATCAGGTTTTCCGTGATAAAGTACATGGAAAAATAAAAGATCCAGCCCGCCAGGAGCTTTGCATGGGAAAAACGGGGCTCGTTCAGCCGACGCAGGGAAAACCCGCTGTAATCAACCGGCTGTCTCTTCATGGGGATAGACCTCCAGGGGTATGTTTTTCGGATAATGCTTTTTGGAGACGTTGGGATAGGGGACCACCCGGTGCTCCGGCTGCTGAAGGGCGATGTGGGTGATCCGGTCCATCATCTCCCGGCAGACGCGGCTCCGCTCCTCCTCGATGGGGGCGGCGGCGTTGAAGCGGATGGGCTCGCCGTAGAACATGGTCTTGAGCCGAGGCGCCAGGTAGAGGGGGACAAAGCACAGCTCCTTGCCGGTCTTCTTGTAATAGAAGCGCGCCAGATCCACAAACTTGTCGTGGAACTCGTGGACGATATTGTTGTGTTCCCCGTAGCTCTCCGGGAAGATGACGATGCTGCAGCCTGCTTTCAGCAGGGAAATGGATTCCCGGAAGGTGGTGATCAGCCGGGTGTCGTGATAGACGGCTATGGTGTGGGCGTTGGTGAAGATCAGCTCCGCCAGGGGCCCGATCAGACGGCTTGCCAGTTTGAAAAACCAGCGGACCGCCCTGGGCTTTGCGGACCAGAAATCCCGATAGGCGTAGGCCGCCACCTCTTTGCGGTGCATCATTTCCCCGGCGCACCAGATGTAGTGGGGACCAGGGGTGTAAAACTCGCAGCCGATGGGCCCGTACATGTGGCTGTGATTGCCCACGATCACGCAGGGCTCTTTTGGCAGATTTTCCGCGCCGACGATTTTGAACTTCGGGGAAAACAGCCAAACGAACCAACGCAGGATCCGATACAGCAGGCTTGTTTTCTTTTCCTCCATGGTAACTCCTTCAAAAATCGAAAACTTTTTTCCGCCGGGTATCATACCAGCTTTTCCACGAAAATGCAAGTCGATGGGAGGCCGGACGTTCCCGGAGCGGGATGAAAAAGCCGTCTTGCTCTTGTATTTTGCGGAGTTCTTTGGTAAAATAACGATATTATGGGGGTGAAGGCGATCAATACCATGCAGGAGATTTGGAACGGCTTTGATTTCAGCTATCTGCTGGACATTTTGCTGCGGGTGATCCCGGCGCTGGTGTGCATCACGCTCCACGAACTGAGCCACGGTCTTGTGGCCTATGCCCTGGGGGACAACACCGCCAAAAACGCCGGACGCCTGACCCTGAACCCCATCAAGCACCTGGACCCCATGGGCCTTTTGATGATGGTCATCTTCAAATTCGGCTATGCCAAGCCTGTGCCGGTGAACATGATGAACTTCAAAAATCCCAAGCGGGGCATGGCGATCACCGCCCTGGCCGGCCCGGGCAGCAACATCGTCATCGGTGCGGTGTTCTACTTTCTCTATGGTCTTCTGGTTGTCCCGATGATGAAGGGGACGGTCCCGGAATATTTGGTGACCAT
This sequence comes from Oscillospiraceae bacterium, assembly GCA_902765595.1. Taxonomy (GTDB): domain Bacteria; phylum Bacillota; class Clostridia; order Oscillospirales; family Oscillospiraceae; genus Limivicinus. The sequence goes on from CACXAQ010000001.1 coordinate 83,169, forward strand.
GGTCAACTACACCGCCTACCTGAGCCTGGCCATGGCCGTCTTCAACCTGATCCCCATCCCGCCGCTGGACGGCTCCAAGATCCTGTTTGCCCTCCTGCCGGAGGCGGCCTACTGGAAGCTGATGCGCTATGAGCGCTACGGCTTTCTGGTGCTGATCGCCGTGCTGTACTTCGGCGCCCTGGACGGGCCGCTGAGCTGGCTGATGCAGGGGATCATGAATGGGATGACGCCGGTCTTCGAGCTGGGCTTTCGCCTTGGATACCAACTGTTTTAACGGGAAAGGTTTATGGAAAACCCGAATTTTCGCCTGGAAGGCATCATACACGAAAAGGACGAGCTGCAGGATTTTGAAGGCCCCCTGAGCCTGATCCTGATGCTCCTGCAAAAGAATAAGATCGAGATCCGGGATCTGAAGATCTCCGAGATCCTGGACCAGTATCTGGCCTGGATGGCCCAGATGCAGAGCATGGACCTGGAGATCGCCAGTGAGTTTGTGCAGATGGCCTCCCATCTGCTGTACATCAAGACCCGCACGCTCCTGACCGCCGAGGAAGAGGTCTCGGAGCTGGAAGTGCTGATGGAGTCCCTGGAGCAGCTCAAGGCCAAGGACAATCTGGCCGCCATCCGGGAGGTGGTGCCGGAGCTGAAAAAGGCTTCAGAGCTGGGAATGCTGTTTTTTCCCAAGCTCCCGGAGCCTCTGCCGGAGAGCGCCAGAGAGTACCGCTACCGGCACGAGCCGGTGGACCTGCTGAAGGCGCTGCGGGCGGTGTTCTCCCGGGGCGTGAAGGTCCCGGAGGAGGAAGAAACCCTCGCCACGGCCATTCCCCGGCGCATCGTCTACAGCGTGCGCAGCAAGAGCCGGGAGCTGCTGGAGCGGCTGCGGAGCGGCCCCGCCACCCTGGAGGAACTCTATCGCGGCTGCGGCACCCGCTCGGAGGTGGTGGCCACCTTCCTGAGCGTGCTGGAGCTGTGCAGCGTGGGCAGCGTCCACATCGACCGGGAGGAGACGGGCTACCGGCTCTCCTTCACCGGCGGGGACGTGGACGAGATCCTGGAAAAGATCGAGGAATAGAAACCTATGGATATTTCTGCCGCACTTGAGGCTATACTGTTTGCAGCGGGGGAGAGCGTGCCCATCGGGCGGCTGTCCCTGGTGCTGGATACCGACGAGGGCGAGCTTGCCCAGATCGCCCGGGAGCTGTCCGAGCGCTATGAGCGGGAAGGACGCGGCATGCGCGTCCTGTTTCTGGACGACAAGCTGCAGCTCTGCTCCGCCCCGGAATACGCCCCCTTCATCATCAAGACCCTGGAGCAGCGCAAGCCCCCTGTCCTGTCCCAGCCCGCGCTGGAGACCCTGGCCATCGTTGCCTACTTCCAGCCGGTGACCCGCGCCTATATCGACCGGGTCCGGGGCGTGGACAGCTCCTATACGGTGAGCGTGCTGCTGGAGCGGGGCCTCATTGAGATCAGCGGCCGGCTGGACGCGCCGGGCCGCCCCGCCCTCTTCCGCACCACCGACGTGTTTTTGCGCACCATGGGCATTTCCGAGCTGTCCCAGCTCCCGCCGCTTCCGGATCTGAGCAGCGGCGAGGGTGTGGAAAAGCTCCAGCAAGCCATCGAAGAACTGCAAAATGCCGCCGGGGACGGCCAGCTCAGCCTGGATGACGTCACCGGGACGGTCAAGGAGTGAGTGTATTTGATTGGTTGGATCATTCTCGGCATTTTTGTCGCGCTGCTTCTCCTGCTCCTGTTTACCCCCGTGGGGGTGGATCTGGGCTATGAGGGCGGTGAGTTTCACCTGTCGGCCAAGGTCGGCGCTTTCCTGATCCAGCTCCTGCCCAAGAAGCCCGGAGCGGAAAAGAAGCCGAAAAAAGAGAAAAAGCCGAAGAAAAAGAAGAAAAAACCGGAAGAGCCCGAGGAGGAGCCGGAGGAGGACAAGCCCAGGAAAAAGCGCAGCCTGCCCTTCAACCGGGACGAGATCCTGGAGCTGCTGCGCACGGTGCTCCACGGCATCGGCAAGTTCGGCCGTGCCTGGCATGTGGACCGCTTCGTGCTCCACTACATCGCGGCGGGGGACGATCCCTATGATACGGCCATGACCTACGGCTACGTCAACGGCGCCCTCTCAAGCCTTGCGCCCATCTGCCGCGAGCGCTTCCGCGTGAAGGACTGCAGCGTCTGGACGGACGTGGACTTCACGGCAGACTGGATGAGTCTGGAGCTGGGCCTTGCCATGACCATCACCCTGTGGCGGATCTTCGGCGTCATCAACAGCATCCTCTTCGGCGCGCTGAAGATCCTGCTCCGCAGCAAGCGCCGCCGGAAAAAAGAAGCAAAAGCCCTGAAGAAGGCCGGAGACGGGGAAGCCGCCGACCCGGCCGAGACAGAGAATACAAATACAGAAAACATACAGGCAGAGGAAAGGATGGCAGCAAATGGATAACATCAACCCGATCGGCGAACTCATGCAGTCCACCATGGACAACGTCAAAAACATGCTTAAGGTCGACACCGTAGTCGGCGAGCCCATCTACACCCCCGACGGGATCACCCTGGTCCCCATTTCCCGGATCAGCGTGGGCTTCGGCGGCGGCGGTGTGGAGTTTACGCCGAAAAAGGCCGGCAGCCGTCCTTACGGCGGCGGCAACGCCACTGGCGTGAAGATTGACCCCATCGGCTTTTTGGTCATCAAGGAAGGCACCGTGCGCATGATCAACATCACCCCGCCCGCCAGCAACACCGTGGATAGGATCATCGACCTGGTGCCCCAGGTGATGGACAAGGTGGACGCCTTCATCGCCAAGCAGCAGGACGGCAAATGATCCGAATCGAAAATAAAACCTGAACAATTACTCATAATAAGCACTGCCTGAAAGAAACAATAGGTGGTGCTTATTATGCGAAAAGGAATCCTTGTATTTTTGACAGCGCTGTTGCTCCTGAGCCTGCTGCCCCGCGCCAGCGCGGAGGGGGAGCCGGAGCTCAGCGCCCGCTGCGCCGTGCTGACCGGCCCTGAGGGGCAGATCCTCTATGCGCGCAATGCCGATGAGCACTGTCTCATCGCCAGCACGACCAAGCTCATGACGGCCCTGGTGGTGGCGGAGCGCTGCGACGGGGCGGAGACGGTGGAGATCCCCGCCGCCTGCTGCGGCATCGAGGGCTCCTCGCTGTATCTGGCGCCCGGGGAGCATTATACGGTGGAAGAGCTGCTGACCGGGCTCCTGCTGGCCTCCGCCAACGACGCAGCCCAGGCCCTGGCCCTCCACTGCGCCGGCAGCGTGGAGGAATTTGCCGGGCTTATGAACGAAAAGGCCGCGGCGCTCGGCATGACCGACAGCCATTTCGTGAACCCCCACGGTCTGAACGCCGAGGGTCACTACGGCTCTGCCCTGGACCTGGCAAAGCTGATGGCCGCCTGTATGGACATGCCCGAGCTTGCCGCCATTCTGGGGAAAAGCAGCGCCGCGGTACAGGGGGAGACCCTGTATAACCACAACAAGCTGCTCTGGCGCTGCCCGGGCTGCCTGGGCGGCAAGACCGGCTATACCCAGGCGGCGGGCCGGTGTCTGGTGAGCTGCTGCCAGCGGGAGGGGACCAGACTCTACTGCGTGACCCTCTCGGCGCCGGATGATTGGAACGACCACATGGCCCTCTATGACTGGGGCTTTGCCCGCTACGAGACCCGGGACGTGACGGAGGACCTGCAGCTGACCGTGCCGCTCCTCACGGAGCCTGCCACGGAGATCGCCCTGGAGGCGGAGCCGCTGCGGCTCTTTCTGCCGAAGGGCGCGGAGCTGACGCTGCGGACGGAGCTGCCCCGCTTCGTCTTTCCGCCGGTCCGGGCGGGCGAGACAGGGGGACTGGTAACGGTACTGCTGGACGGGGAAGAGCTGGGAAAATGCCCCCTGCGCTTTGCCGAAAGTGTGCCCGATGGGGCGCAGGCCCCGGAACCTGGGAGAAGAACGACATGACCCAAAGACTGCAAAAAATCATTGCCGCCTCCGGCCTGATGGCCCGGCGCAAGGCGGAGGAAGCGATCGAGGCCGGCCGCGTCACCGTGAACGGCCTGACCGCCCGGATCGGGGACAGCGCCGACCCGGAGACCGACGCCATCCTGGTGGACGGCAGAGCCCTGCCGTCTGCCGAGAAAAAGGTTTACATAATGCTGAACAAGCCCCGGGGGATCGTGACCTCCCTCCGGGACGAGAAGGGCCGCCGGGACGTGAGCGAGCTGGTCTCGGGGATCCCGGAGCGGCTGTACCCGGTGGGGCGGCTGGACCTGGATTCCGAGGGCTTGCTCCTCATGACCAACGACGGGGAGCTGGCAAACCGGCTGATGCACCCCTCCCATGAAGTGGAGAAATGCTACCGCACCTGGGTGAAGGGGGAGAATGCCGCCGAAAAGGCGGCGCTGCTGCGCCGGCCCATGGAGATCGACGGCTGCATCGTAGGCCCCGCAAAGGTGGAGGTCCTGGAGACCTTGCCCGACGGGGCGGTGCTGGAGATCACCATCCACGAGGGACGCAACCGCCAGGTGCGCAAAATGTGCCAGCAGGCGGGCCTCACGGTGACGCGGCTCTGCCGGGTGCGGGAGGGAAAGCTGCGGCTTGGCAGGCTGAAAAGCGGTCAGTGGCGTTATCTGACGGCGCAGGAACTGCGGGAATTAGGAGTGGACTATGACTGACCTTGTGGTCATCGGCGGAGGACCCGCCGGCATGATCTGCGCGGCCATGGCCGCGAAACGCGGCCTCAGTGTGACGATGCTGGACCGCAATCTCCAGCTGGGGCGCAAGCTCCGCATTACGGGCAAGGGCCGCTGCAATGTGACCAATGCCTGCGATACCAAGGAATTTATGGCCAACATCCCCGGGGACGGGCGCTTTCTCTACAGCGCCATGAGCCGCTTCGGCACCCGGGAGGTCATGGCCTTTTTTGAAGAGCTGGGCGTGCCGCTGAAGGTGGAGCGGGGAAACCGGGTCTTCCCGGTGTCCGATAACGCCAACGATATTGCCGACGCCCTGGCCCGCTATTGCCGGAGTCTTGGGGTGAAGACCCTTCGGACCTCGGCAAAGGAAATCCTGCAGAAGGACGGCGCGGTCTGCGCCGTCATGACCGGGGAGGGGCGGATCGACTGCGGCGCCGCCGCCATCTGCACCGGCGGCCGCTCCTATCCCAAGACCGGGTCCGACGGCAGCGGCTACCGCCTGGCGGAGGCTCACGGCCACACCGTCACGCCCACCCGGCCGTCCCTGGTCCCCCTGGAGAGCGGGGATCCCTGGTGTGCCGAGATGCAGGGCTTTTCCCTGAAAAACGTGACCCTCTCGGCCTATGAAAACGACAAGCTGATCTTCCGGGAGCTGGGGGAAATGCTCTTCACCCACTTTGGCGTCTCCGGGCCTTTGGTGCTCTCGGCCAGCGCCAAGATGCGGCATATGGGCAGCGCCAGGTACCGGCTGGAGATCGACCTGAAGCCGGCCCTGGACGAAAAGAAACTGGACGCCCGCCTGCTGCGGGATTTTGAGAAATTCTCGAATCGGGAATTCCGCAACGCCCTGGGCGAGCTGGCGGGCCGGACCATGATCCCCGTGCTGGTGGAGCTCTCGGGCATTCCGGGGGACACCAAGGTCCACGACATCACCCGGGAACAGCGCCTGGCGCTCCGGCACCTCTTGAAAGCTTTCCCGGTCTCCGTCTCCGGTACCCGGCCCATCGACGAGGCCATCGTCACCGCAGGCGGCGTCAGCACCAGAGAGGTGGACCCCCGCACCATGGAGTCCAAGCTCCTGCGGGGCCTGTATTTTGCCGGGGAGGTGCTGGATCTGGACGCCTATACCGGCGGCTTCAATCTGCAGATCGCCTGGTGCACCGGCTTTGTGGCCGGCAATTCGGTAAGGAGAAGAAAAGAAATGAAAAACTTCGCAGTCGCCATCGACGGTCCCTCCGGGGCCGGCAAGAGCAGCCTGGCCCGCCGCTGCGCGGCAGAACTGGGCTTTCTGTACGTGGACACCGGCGCCATTTACCGCACGGTGGGTCTCGCGGCCTGGCGCCGCGGCCTGGACCGGCGGGACGAGGCGGCGGTGGCCGCCATCCTCCCGGAGCTGGACATTCAGATGCGCTACAACGACAAGGGCGAGCAGCGGATGATCCTGAACGGGGAGGACGTGTCCGAGGCGATCCGCATGCCGGAGATCTCCATCTGCGCCTCCGACGTGTCGGCCCTTGGCGCGGTGCGGTCCTATCTGCTGGAGATGCAGCGGAAGCTTGCCCGGGAGAACAAGGTCATCATGGACGGGCGGGACATCGGCACCGTGGTGCTGCCGGACGCGCCGCTGAAGATCTATCTCACCGCCAGCGCCGAGGCTCGGGCCCAGCGCCGGATGAAGGAGCAGCAGGCCAAGGGCATCCAGGCGGATTTCGAGGAAGTGCTCCAGGGCATCCTCTATCGGGATCAGCAGGATATGAACCGGGCGGAGGCCCCGCTGCGCCAGGCGGAGGACGCCGTGCTGGTGGACACCACGGACATCGATTTTGACGCGAGCTTCCAGCTTCTCTGCCGCATCATCCGGGAGCGCATGGAGGCGGCGGAATGAGAGAGCTTCACGTTGCCGAGAGCGCCGGCTTCTGCTTCGGCGTGCAGCGCTCTGTGGAGCTGGCGGAGGAGCTGATCCGGCAGGAGGGCCGCTGCGCAAGCCTGGGCCAGCTTATCCACAACGAGGACGTGGTCCGCGCCCTGGAGGAGAAGGGCATGCGGGTGGTGAACGCACCGGAGGAGCTGGAGCCGGATGAACCGGTGCTGATCCGCGCCCACGGCGCTTCGCCGCAGGTCTACGCCGCGCTGGAGGGCCGGGGCGCCCGGGTGACAGACGCCACCTGCCCCAAGGTGAAGGCCATCCACATCATCGTCCGCCGGGCGGCGGAGGAGGGGCGCTTCGTGCTCATCATCGGCATGCGCAAGCACCCGGAGGTGGAGGCCATCTGCGGCTGGTGCGGGGAGCACCAAGTCCTTGAAAACCCTGAGGAAATGGGCGTTTTCCTGGATTCCCGGCCGGAGCTTTGGGAAAAACCGATAACTGTCGTGGTGCAAACCACGCAGACCCGCAGTAATTTTACCGAATGTTGCGAAATCATAAAAAAAAGATGTACAAATGCAAAAATATCTGATACAATATGTCTTGCTACGTTTACGCGGCAGGAGGAAGCGGCAAAAATTGCGGCATCCTGCGACGCGATGGTTGTCATCGGCGGCAGGCACAGCGCAAACAGCGTCCATCTCGCCCAAATCTGTGGCGAGCACTGTGCAAACGTCCAGTTTATCGAGCGGACAGAGGAGCTGGAACTGGACAGGCTCAGAAGCGCTGATGCAGTCGGCTTGACTGCCGGAGCGTCTACCCCCGCGTGGATAATTAAGGAGGTAAGAAACAAAATGGACGAAATCAAAGAAGAAATCAAAGTTGAGGAACCCGCAGTGGAGAAGGAGATGTCCTTCGACGAAATGCTGGAGGAGACCCTCAAGCCTATATATAATGGAGACAAGGTAAGCGGCACCGTCGTTGCGATCACCGGCACCGAGATCAGCGTTGACCTGGGCACCAAGCAGACCGGCGTGATCCCCACCGAGGAGTTCACCGAGGACGGCACCAAGCTGGAAGACGCCGTCAAGGTCGGCGATACCCTGGAGGCCGTCGTGGTCCGCGTCAATGACGTGGAGGGCGTTGTGACCCTGTCCAAGAAGCGCCTGGACGCCGCCAAGATCTGGAACGAGGTCGAGGCCGCTGTGGAAGACGGCACCGTGATGGAAGGCGTCGTCACCGAGGAGAACAAGGGCGGCGTGGTCGTCTCCGTCAAGGGCGTGCGTGTGTTTGTTCCCGCTTCCCAGACCGATCTGCCCCGCGAGGCTGAGCTGAGCCAGCTGCTGAAGAAGACCGTTCGCCTGAAGATCACCGAGGTCAACAAGGCCCGCAAGCGCGTGGTCGGCTCCATCCGCCGCGTTGCCCAGGCTGAGCGCCGCGAGCGCACCGAGGCCATCTGGAACAACATCGAGATCGGCAAGCGCTACAAGGGCGTTGTCAAGTCTCTGACCAGCTACGGCGCTTTCGTCGACATCGGCGGCATCGACGGCATGGTGCACGTGTCCGAGCTGAGCTGGGGCCGCATCCACCAGCCCTCCGAGGTCGTCTCCGTGGGCGACGAGATCGAGGTCTACGTCATCAACTTTGACCGGGAGAAGCGCAAGATCTCCCTGGGCTACAAGGATCCCGAGGGCAACCCCTGGACCCAGTTCACCAACAAGTATCAGGTGGGCAGCATCGCCCCCGTCACCATCGTCAAGCTCATGGACTTCGGCGCCTTCGCGGAAGTCCTGCCCGGTGTGGACGGCCTGATCCACATCAGCCAGATCGCCAACCGCCGCATCGGCAAGCCCGGCGACGTGCTGACTGTGGGCGACGTGGTGGACGCCAAGATCACCGCCATCGACGAAGAGAAGCACAAGATCTCCCTCTCCATCCGCGCGCTGGCCGAGCCCGCCCCCGTGGAGAAGGCTCCCGTTGAGGAAGAGGCCGTCGAGGCCGAGCCCGCTGAGGACGCCCTGGTCTACGAAGTCGCCGTTGACGGCACCGCCACCGGCAGCGCTCCCGAGACCGAAGAGTGATCAACTGAGGCAAGCAAAAACCACCGGTGAAAACCGGTGGTTTTTTTGACCCGATCAGCGGCGAAGGAAAAGAAAAACGCTCTGCCGCAGGACATGATCCGTGGTATAATACCACGTACTTGAGATCGAGAGGAAGCGTGAAATGAAAAAACTCTTTGGCGGCCTGAAGATCACCTGGCCGAAACTGATCCTTTTCGCCGTGATCTGCGGCGTATATACCGGAGCCATGGCGGCCATCCCCGCCACGGCGGACACGTCGTTCCGGGACATCAGCATTTCTTTTGAATGGTGGATCCTCTTCGCGATCCTTATCATTGTGAATGCCGAGAGTGCGCTGGATTCCGCCCTGAAGGTGTTCGTCTTCTTCCTCATCAGCCAGCCCCTGGTCTATCTGGTGCAGGTTCCCTTTTACATCGATGGCTTCGGCATTTTCCGCTATTATCCCACCTGGTTCAGGTGGACGCTGCTGACCATCCCCATGGCCTTCGTGGGCTGGTATATGAAAAAGGACAAGTGGTGGGGCCTGCTGATCCTGGCGCCCATGCTGGCCTTCCTGGGCTACCACTACAGCGGTTTCCTGAGGGAGGCGGTCTCCTTCTTCCCGAACCATCTGCTCAGCGCGATCTTCTGCGCGGTGACGCTGATCCTCTACCCGCTGGGCATCTTCCGGGACAAAAAGATCCGGATCGCAGGACTGATTCTGAGCCTTCTGATCCTGGCAGGGGCGAGCTTTCTCGCTCTCCGGCAGGGAAGAGACTTCTATAACACCAGCCTGCTGGTCAGCGGCGGCGAGACCGCCGGCATCGAATACGATGACAGCTATCAGGTGTCTCTCGCGGATGAGAGCTACGGAAAGGTTTGGATCGGCTACGAGGAGCCCATTGAAAGCTACCTGATCTACGCGGAGTTTGCCAAAACCGGCAAGACCCAGCTGATCCTGGAAGCCCCTGACGGGACCCGGGAGGTTTACGACCTGACCATCGAACGGAACAGCTACACGGTGGAAAAAAGGCCATGACGACAAAGAAGGCCCCCGCTGCTCAAGCAGCGGGGGCCTTCTTGCGTCCTGTCAGCTGATCTTTTCCAGCTTTTCGTTGATCCAGTCCAGAATGTCCTTCTTGACGGTTTCCCGGTTGGTCTCGTTGAGCATTTCGTGGCGGCCGCCGGGGTAGAGGCGGATGGTCACGTCCTTGAGACCGGCGCGGCAGAAGGCCTGGTAGGCCTTTTCTACGCCCACGCCGTAGTCGCCCACGGGGTCGGCGTCGCCGGACATGAAGTACACGGGGGCTTCCTTGTTCATCTTGTCGATGTTCTTCTGGTCCGTGATGAAGCGCACCGCGCCCATCATATCCCGGTAGAGGCCCACCTTGCACACAAAGCCGCAGTAGGGGTCGTCAATGTACTTGTCCACGGCCGCCTGATCCCGGCTGATCCAGTCAAAGGGGGTACGGGGTTCGGGGATCTTCTTGCAGTAAGAGCCGAAGGCCATGTCGTTGAGGGCCTTGCCGTCTGCCGCGGGACCCTTGGCCCTGGCCATCAGGTTGGCCGCCGCCCAGCCGCCCAGGATCATCAGCTTGTTCTGGTGGCCGGTGCCGCTGAGAATGGCCGCGTCATACTTGCCCGGATAACGGATCAGGTAGGTGCGGACGATGAAGCTGCCCATGCTGTGGCCGAAGAAGATGTAGGGGAGGTCCGGGTATTCCCGCCGGGTCAGATCCCGCAGGGCGTCCACGTCACGAATGACGTAATCCCAGCCGTTTTCCTCGGCAAAGAAGCCCTGCTCCTCAGGACTGCGGATGGATTCGCCATGGCCCAGGTGGTCGTCGCCCACACAGACGATGCCGTTGGAGGCCAGGTACTCCATCAGATCGTCGTAGCGGCTGATATGGTCGGCCACGCCGTGCTCGATCTGCACCACGGCCCGGGGCTTTCCGTCGGGAACGCACTTGCGGGCGTGCAGCAGATTCTTGCCTGTGCTGGATTCAAAGGTGAAATCTTCAAATTTAGGCATGGAAACTTCCTCCCGTCTATGGTATAGTGAACTTGTCTATAAAGAAATTTTACACGGGTTTTTCCGCGCCGTCAAGCGGCAAAGGGGAGAGAACTGTCCAAAAACCGCGAGAAACCTAAAATAACGGAGAGCTGCCATGAAGATTTATCTCAAGTATTTTGTAGAGGGCCTGACACCGGTGGAGAAGCTGGCCAAGGGGGACTGGATCGACCTGCGGGCCGCGGAGGACCTGGAGCTGAAGGCCGGAGAGTTTCGCTACCTCCGTCTCGGCGTGGGGATGATCCTGCCCGAGGGCTATGAGGCCCATGTGGCGCCACGCAGCAGCACCTTCAAAAACTTCGGCATCCTGGTGGCAAACTCCTTCGGCATCATCGACAACGCCTACTGCGGGGAGGAGGACGAGTGGCGTCTGCCGGTGCTGGCCATGCGGGATACGGTGATCCGTAAAAACGACCGGATCTGCCAGTTCCGCATCGTGGAAAAGCAGCCGGAGCTGGAATTTGAGACGGTGGAGCACCTGCGTCCCGAGAGCCGCGGCGGCTTCGGCTCCACGGGGATTTAGTTTTTAGATTGCAGTTTTTGGTTTTTAGTGGCCAGTCCGCATGCCTAAAAACAAAACACTAAAAACTGACAGAAAAGAGCGCTGCGGTTTTTTCCGCAGCGCTCTTTTCTGTCGCTATGCTCAGCCGACGATGTCGCGGGTATCACGGGCGATGACCAGCTCCTCGTTGGTGGGGATGACGAAAACCTTGACCTTGGAGTCGGGGGTGGAGATCATGATGTCCTGGCCCCGCTTGGAATTGGCCTCCTCGTCCAGCTTCACACCCAGATAGCCGAAGTACTCGGCGATGGCGGCGCGGGTGCTCTTGCTGTTCTCGCCCACACCGGCGGTGAAGACGATGGCGTCCACGCCGTTCATGGCGGCCACATAGGAGCCGGCCACCTTGGCGACCCAGTAGTGGAACATGTCCAGGGCCAGCTGCGCGCGCTCGTTGCCCTCGGCGGCGGCCTTGTCCAGATCGCGGAAGTCAGAGGACACGCCGGAGACGCCCAGCACGCCGGACTTCTTGTTCAGGATGTTCAGCATCTCGTCGATGCTGTAGCCGTACTTGTGCATCAGGAACTGGATGACGCCGGCGTCCAGATCGCCGCAGCGGGTGCCCATGGGCAGGCCCACCAGCGGGGTGAAGCCCATGGAGGTGTCCACGCACTTGCCATGGTCGATGGCGGCGATGGAGGAGCCGTTGCCCATGTGGCAGGAGATGATCTTCAGCTCTTCGATGGGCCTGCCCATCAGCTCCGCGCAGCGGGCGGAGACGTAGCGGTGGCTGGTGCCGTGGAAGCCATAGCGGCGGATGCCGTTGGAGAGGTAGTACTGATAAGGCAGGGCGTACATGAAGGCCTTGCCGGGCATGGTCTGATGGAAGGCGGTATCGAACACGGCGACCATGGGCACGTCGCCCATGACGGCGCGGCAGGCGTTGATGCCGGTGATGTTGGCGGGGTTGTGCAGCGGGGCGAAGGGGGTGCACTCCTCCAGGGTCTTCATGACCTCGTCGTTGATGCGCACGGAGCTGGCGAACTTCTCACCGCCATGGACGACCCGGTGACCCACTGCGTCGATCTCCTTCATGGAGTTGACCACGCCGTACTGGGGGCTGGTGAGCTTGTCGATGACGGCGGCAATGGCCTCGGAATGGGTGGGCATGGCCACGTCCTCGTCAAACACGCTCTTGCCGTCCACCAGCGGGGTGTGCTTCAAATGCCCGTCGATGCCGATACGCTCGCAAAGGCCCTTGGCCAGGAGGGTTTCGGTCTCCATATCGATGAGCTGGTACTTCAGGGAGGAGCTGCCTGCGTTGATCACAAGAATTTTCATGAATCGTTTTCCTTTCACTTGTAAACTTTGGGGAAATTCGATAGAATACACACAAGGACTATTCTAATACAAAACGGGAAAAACGCAAGTCTTTTTTCGGGAGAGCGGCACTTATGGCTGTCATCGGCATCGTCTGCGAGTATAACCCCTTTCACCGGGGCCACCAACTGCATATCGAGAAGGCCCGGGCCGCCCTGGGGGAGGAGAGCACCGTCGTCTGCGTCATGTCCGGGGACTTTGTCCAGCGGGGCGAGGCGGCGGTCTATTCCAAATACGCCCGGGCGGAGGCCGCCTGCCGCTGCGGGGCCGACCTGGTGGCAGAGCTGCCCCTGCCCTGGGCCCTTGCGTCCGCGGAGGGCTTTGCCCGGGGCGCGGTGAGCCTGCTGGGGAACCTGGGCGCGACCCACCTGGCCTTCGGCAGCGAGACCGGGGAGCTACAGCCCCTGGAGGACGTGGCCCGGACCCTTCTGGACCCGAGGCTGACAGGCGAAATAAAGGCGCTTCTCACCCGGGACGCCAGCCTCTCCTTTGCCGCCGCACGGGAGCGGGCGGTACAGGCGCGGCTGGGCGACAGGGCCCTGCTGCTGCGCCAGCCCAACAATATCCTGGCGGTGGAGTATCTCAAGGCGGCATACGATCTGAGACTGGCGATGGAGCCGCTGCCCATCCTGCGGGAGGGGGCGGGACATGATCAGGAGCAGTCGGACGGCGGCCCCTGCTCCGCCTCGGAGCTGCGCAAGCGGATCCGGGCGGGGAGAAGCCTGAATGGGGAGATCCCCCCGGAGGCCGCCGCGGTGTTTTCCCGGGAAAAGGACCGGGGCCGGGAGATCGCGGACCCCGCGGCTCTGGAGATCGCCGTCCTCTCCCGGCTGCGGATGCTGACGGAAGAGGACTTCCTGCGCCTGCCCGACGCCGGAGACGGCCTGGGCCGTCGGCTGTTCCGGGCGGTGGAGGAGGAGCGCAGCCTGGACGCGGTGCTCTCCGCCGCCAAGACCAAGCGCTATGCCCTGTCCCGGCTGCGGCGGATGTGCCTGTGCGCGGCCCTCGGAGTGCGGGAGGGGATGAGCCGGGAGCGGCCGCCCTTTGCCAGGATCCTGGCCGCAAACGCCCGGGGCCGGGAGCTGCTGCGCGGCCTGCGGGACCGGGCGGCCATCCCCATCCTGACCAAGCCCGCCGCCGCGCGGGAGCTGGGACGGGAGGGCGAGACGATCTTCACCCTGGGAGCCAAGGCCCACGACCTGTATGTGCTGGGCTTCCCGGCGGAAGGGGAGCATCGCCCCGGCATGGATTGGCGCACGGGTCCGGTGATCGTGGAATGAGACAAAGCAGAATAAGAGCAAAGAGGAAGCTGTTTTCAGCTTCCTCTTTGCTTTTTACGGGATCTCCACTACGCTGGGCTCCGCCTCTTGCTGGGGGATCAGATCCTCGTAGCGGATCCAGCCCGAGCAGGGAGGATAGGAGGAGATGTCCCAGCGGTAGCGGCTCCACATGGTCTGGTCGGGCAGCAGAAAGCCCAGAGCCATGCCCTCCTCGGAGCATGCGGACACGTCCACGTGGTAGTAGTCTTCTCCGATCCGGATGATGTTCCAGCAGCGGTCCCGCCAGTCCCGCTGGCCGTAAACGATTTGGCAGGGGACGCCCAGCTGACGGCACAGCTCCACATAGGCCAGGGCAAGGCCTTCGCTGTTGGCAGAGCCTCCGATGAGGGCGGAGTAGATGTCGCTCTGCCCGGATTCGGCATAGGCGCAGCTGTTCATCAGGTACTCGCAGGCGGCCAGAGCCCGACCGGTGTAGTCGTCCGCCTGCAGCTCTGTGTCCGCAAAGGGGTGGAGAGCCTGCAGCGCTTCTCTCCGCTCCTGCAGCTCCTCCGCACTCATGCCGTAGTTGAAGTTGATCTCATACAGCCGCTGCATACCGGTGCCGATCAGCATGTTCACGCTGACCCGGGGCTCCCGGGGCTCGGCCGCGGGGTTTTCCAGATAGACCCGCCGGGCCAGAGTTTCCACGTCCTCCGCGCTGTAAGAGCTGCGGCTGATGTGCACCACCAGGCGGCTGTCACCCCGGGCGATGGCGCCGCGCAGCTGCTCCTCCAGCCCGGAGGTGAGCTGCAGGCGGACGATGCTGTCCCGATCCAGCCCCGCCTCGGTATAGCGGATGGTGAAGTTCACCTCATAATGGGAGACGATCTTGCTCACGTCGTAGGAGATGTTCTCCACACAGTAGGCGAAGAGGGCGTTGCGGGTTCGGACCTGCCAGCAGGAGCTGGCAATGTCGGCGTTCACGTCTCCGTCGTAGGCCGCGTCGAAGACCACCCGCCCCTCCTCGGCACCGTCGTTGATGAGCCCGCTGAGCGCCCGATTCAGCTCGTTTCCGTTGCGCACGGTGATGACGCCCTCCGTGTCCGGGGCCTCCTGGACGGGGGGCTCATAATCGGTGATGGAGAGATAGTCCTGATCGAAGAGATTGCCGCAGCCGACAAGCCCCAGGGTACAGGCCGCCAGCAGCAGCGCGAGGATACGGCGCTTCATTGCTTTCACCTGATTTCTCCGATGTTCTCAAAGCCTCTGCCGAAAACGTATTTGGTGTCGGTGACGATGACAAAAGCGTTTTGGTCCAGATCGCGGATGGTCCGCCGCAGATCGGGGATCTGGCTGCGCTTGAGGACGACGAGGATCACGTGCTTTTCCTTGTGGGAATAGGCGCCCTCGCCCTCCAGAATGGTCACGCCCCGATGGACCTGCCCGGAGGTGATCGCCGTGGCCAGATCCTCACTCTTGTCGCTGATGATGTGGCACACGCAGGAGGTGTCCAGTCCGTAGAGGAGCAGGTCGATGACCTTGGTGACCACGAACATGGTGATGATCGAGTACATGGCGCTGTCGTAGTTGCCGATGCACAGAGCGTAGGCGGTAATGACCGCAACGTCCAGGATCAGCACAACGGTGCCGAAATTGAACTGGGAATAGCGGACACGCAGGAACTTGGCCACGATGTCGATGCCGCCGGTGGAGGCGCCGTAGTAGTAAATCAAGCCCAGACCCGCGCCCTTGATGGCGCCGCCGATGATGCTGGCCAGCATGGGCTCGTTGGTCAGGACCAGGCCCGTTGCGGCAAAGAGATCCACAAAGGCGGAGGAGATGGCCATGCCCGCCAGGGACCCGATCAGATAGTCCAGACCGAAATGCCGCCAGGCGATGAGAAAGAGGGGGATGTTCATCACGATCACGGTCAGACCGATAGGCCAGCCGGTGAAGGTGTTCAGGATCATGGCGATGCCGGTGAGGCCGCCGGAGACGATGTTATTGGGAAAGAGAAAGGCCTGAAAGGCAAAGCCGAAGAGCGCGGAGCCCAGCACGATGAGAAAGTACTTCCACAGCCTTTTTCCGAGCTTCTTCAGCAGCGCTTGCTTTTTTTCGTTCATGCGGCGGTCAATCCTCCATTAAAGTCATCTGCTCCTCGCCCCGGTCCTCCGGCTTCAAAAGCGCGCCGGCGGCGGGGATGGAGCGGACCCGGTAGCGGCTCAGGTTGCGGATCGGAGTGTCTTTCAGGAAGGCGGCGCGGGTCAGGAGCTTCTTGGCCTTCAGCGCCATCACGCCCACGCCCTGGGTGGTGCGGCTGGTCTTGGGCTGGAGCAGGGAGGAGTGGAACACCAGGCAGCGGCCGTCGCTGGCCTCCACGGCGATGTCCGCCTCTTCCTTCAGCAGCAGCACGCCCCGCACCGGGCTCTTGTCCGAGCAGGCGCCCACCAGCTTTTTCCGGTTGGTCTTGGTCTCGTAGGCGGAGAGCTCTATGCGGGCGGCCTTACCGTTTTCGAAGAAGATCAGCAGGTGGCCCCGGTAATCGCCCGGATCGATCATGGCCAGCACGCTCTCGCCCTCGTCCATCTGCAGCCTGGTGGGCAGATAGGTGCCGAGGACGGAGGCCTTGCCGTCCTCAAAGTCCGAGACGCGGCACTTGTACATCTGCTGCCGATCGGTGAGGAACAGCAGTTCCCGCCGGTTGGAGGATTCGAAGCTGACCTGCAGCGCGTCCCCCTCCTTGTATTTCTGCTCGCCGCTCATGCGCAGCGACTGGGCGGTGATCTTCTTAAAGTAGCCCTCCCGGGACAAAAACAGGGTCACGGGATAGTCTTCCACGGCCTCGTCCTCGTCGAACTCCTGCACCTCGTGGGAATAGACGATGCCGGTCTTCCGGGGAGTGACGTATTTCTTGTTGATCTGCTTGAGCTCATCCACGATGATGGCGCGGAGCCGCCGGCGGTTGTTGAGGGTGTTTTCCAGGTCCTCGATGTCCTTTTCCAGCTCCTCGATCTCGGCGGTGCGCTTGAGGATATACTCGCGGTTGATGTTGCGGAGCTTGATCTCCGCCACATACTCCGCCTGGATCTGGTCGATGCCGAAGCCCATCATCAGATTGGGCACCACCTCCGACTCCAGCTCGGTGTTGCGGATGATGGCGATGGCCTTGTCGATGTCCAGCAGGATCTGCTCCAGACCGCGCAGCAGGTGGAGCTTGTCCTTCTTCTTCGCCAGCTCATGGTAGACCCGGCGCCGCACACAGTCCATGCGCCAGGCGGTCCACTCCTCCAGGATCTCGCCCACGCCCATGACCCTGGGGTTGCCGCCCACCAGGATGTTGAAGTTGCAGGCAAAGGCGTCCTGCAGGGTGGTGAGCTTGAAGAGCTTCTGCATGAGCTTTTCCGGGTCCACGCCGCGCTTGAGGTCGATGGCGAGGCGCAGGCCCCCCAGGTCGGTCTCGTCGCGCATGTCGTTGATCTCCCGGATCTTCCCCAGCTTGATGAGCTCCGCCACCTTGTCGATGACGGCCTCAGAGGTGGTGGTATAGGGGATCTCGTAGATCTCGATGATGTTTTCCTTGGGCAGATAGCGCCAGCGGGCCCGCAGCTTCACGCTGCCCCGGCCGGTCTGGTAGATCCGCTCCATCTCCGCCCGGTCATAAATGATTTCGCCCCCGGTGGGGAAGTCCGGCGCGGGCAGGGTGGAGAGCAGGTCGTGCTCCGGATCCTTCAGCAGGGCGATGGCGGTGTCGCAGACTTCGTTCAGGTTGAAGCCGCAGATGGCGCTGGCCATACCGGCGGCGATGCCGGTGTTGGAGGAGACCAGGACATTTGGAAAGGCGGTGGGCAGGAGGCTGGGCTCCTGCATGCTGCCGTCATAGTTGTCCACAAAGTCCACGGTGTCCTTGTCGATGTCCCGGAAGAGCTCGGCGCAGACGGCGGAGAGCTTGGCCTCGGTATAGCGGGAGGCGGCATAGGACATGTCCCGGGAATAGACCTTGCCAAAGTTGCCCTTGGAGTCCACAAAGGGGGTCAGCAGGGCCTGATAGCCGGTGGACAGGCGCACCATGGTCTCATAGATGGCGGCGTCCCCGTGGGGGTTGAGCTTCATGGTCTGGCCCACGATGTTGGCGCTCTTGGTGCGGGCGCCGGAGAGCAGCCCCATCTTGAACATGGTGTAGAGGAGCTTCCGGTGAGAGGGCTTGAAGCCGTCGATCTCCGGGATGGCGCGGGAGACGATCACCGACATGGCGTAGGGCATGAAGTTCTGCTCCAGGGTCTCGGTGATGGGCTGTTCCAGCACCTCCGCCCGCAGGCCTACCACGTCGGGATTATCGTATTTCTTCTTTTCGGGTTCTTTCTTCTTGGCCATAGTTCACCTCTCAGGACAAATCGGCTAAATCAAGATACTGTGCGCCGAACTCGGAGATGTGGTTCTTGCGCCCCTCCAGATCGTCGCCCAGCAGCAGGTCGAAGACCTGGGACATGCGCTCGGCGTCCTCGGGCATGACCTTGATGAGCCGCCGGGTCTCCGGGTTCATGGTGGTCATCCACATCATGTCCGGGTCGTTCTCGCCCAGACCCTTGCTGCGGCTGATGGTGGCCTTGGCCCCCTTCAGGCTCTCCACGATCTCGGCCTTCTCCCGGTCGGAATAGGCAAACCAGGTCTTGCCCTTGCTGTTGATTTCGTACAGGGGCGATTCCGCGATGTACACATATCCCTCCCGGATGAGGGTGGGCACCAGGCGGTAGAGCATGGTCAGGATCAGGGTGCGGATGTGGTAGCCGTCCACGTCGGCGTCGGTGCAGATGACCACCTTGCTCCAGCGGAGGTTGTTCAGGTCAAAGCTGGACAGATCCTTCGTGTGCTTGTCCTTGACCTCCACGCCGCAGCCCAGCACCTTCATCAGGTCGGTGATGACGTCGCTTTTAAAGATGCGGACGTAGTCCGCCTTCAGGCAGTTGAGGATCTTGCCCCGCACCGGCATGATGCCCTGATACTCCGCGTCCCGGCTCAGCTTGACCGAGCCCAGAGCCGAGTCGCCCTCCACGATGTAGATCTCCCGCTTCTCCGGGTCCCGGCTGCGGCAGTCCACAAATTTCTGGACGCGATTGGCGATGTCGATGGAGCCGGAGAGCTTTTTCTTCATGCCCTGGCGGGCCCGCTCGGCGGTCTCGCGGCTGCGCTTGTTGATGAGCACCTGCTCGGCGATCCGGTCGGCCTCGGGCTTGTTCTCGATGAAATAGACCTCCAGCTGGCTCTTGAAAAACTCGGTCATGGCCTGCTGGATGAAGCGGTTGTTGATGGCCTTCTTGGTCTGGTTTTCGTAGGAGGTCTGGGTGGAGAAGCAGTTGGTCACCAGCACCAGGCAGTCCTGAATGTCCTGAAACTTGATGGAGCTCTCGTTCTTCTGGTATTTATTGATCTGCTTGATGTAGCCGTCGATGGCGGAGAGGAAGGCGCTCTTGGCGGCCTTGTCCGGCGCGCCGCCGTTTTCCAGCCACGAGGAGTTGTGGTAATACTCCAGGGCGGTGGTCTTGTTGGAGAAGCAGAAGGCTGCGGAGATCTTCACCTTGTATTCGGGCTTGTCCTCCCGGTCCCGACCCTTCCGCTCGGCGGAGATGAAGTGGGGCGCGGTGAGGGGGCCTTCGCCGGCCAGCTCCGTCACATAGTCCATGATGCCGTTGGGGTAGCAGTAGTCCCGGGTCACGAACTTGCCGCCCTTCTGCAGGCGCAGCCGGAAGGTGACCCCGGCGTTGACCACGGCCTGCCGGTGCAGGATGTCGTCAAAATACTCCTCGGGGATGTCGATGTCGGTGAAGACCTCGATGTCCGGCCGCCAGCGGATGGTGGTGCCGGTCTTCTTCCGGTCGGCGGGCTCGATCTGCAGCTCCTGACCCTTTTTGCCCACCACCTTGCCCTTCTTGAAGCGGAGGCTGTATTTGTTCCCGTCCCGCCACACGGTCACGTCCATGTACTCGGAGGCGTACTGGGTGGCGCAGGAGCCCAGACCGTTGAGACCCAGGGAGTATTCGTAGTCCCCGCCGTCGTCGTTTTTGTACTTGCCGCCGGCGTAGAGCTCGCAGAACACCAGCTCCCAGTTGAAGCGCTTCTCCGTGGGGTTCCAGTCCAGGGGGCAGCCCCGGCCGAAGTCCTCCACCTCGATGGACTTGTCCTCAAAGTAGGTGAGGGTGATGAGATTGCCATGACCCTCCCGTGCCTCGTCGATGGAGTTGGAGAGGATCTCAAAGACGGCGTGCTCGCAGCCGTCCAGCCCGTCGGAGCCGAAGATGACGCCCGGACGCTTCCGGACCCGGTCCGCTCCCTTGAGCTGGGAGATGCTGTCGTTGCCGTATTGTTCGCTCGTTTTAGCCATAGATTCGATTCCTTTACGATTCCATAAAATGCCAATTGTAACCAATATATTTTACCATAAAGCCGGAAGAAATGCAAGATATTGTGGTCAGCGCGGGAGAAGGCAGACAGAGAAAGACCGGCCTTTCGCCTTTACAGAAGAGGAAAGCTGTGGTAAAATATCCTGACTGAAACCAAGGAGCTTGCCATGCTGGAGAGACTGAAAGCCATCCAACGTCAATACGAGGAACTGCGCGGGCGGCTGGAGCTGCCCGAGACCTATTCCGACCCCGCCCTCTATGCCCGGGTGGAGCGGGAGGCCCGGGAGCTGCAGCCGGTGGCGGAGGCTTTTGCGGCCTACGAGCGGGCGGCTGCCGATATGGACGCGGCCAGGGAGCTGATGGGCGACCCGGAGATGCGGGAGCTGGCCCAGGAGGAATTCCAGAGCGCCCGGGCGGAACGGGAGCGGCTGGAGCGGGAGATCCGCATCCTGCTGCTGCCGAAGGACCCCAACGACCAGAAGAACGTCATCATGGAGATCCGCGGCGGCGTCGGCGGGGAAGAGGGGATGCTCTTCGCATCGGACCTCTTTCGCATGTACAGCATGTACGCCGAAGCCAAGGGCTGGAAGATCGACGTGGCCAATATCAGCGAGACGGAGCTGGGCGGCATCAAAGAGATCAGCTTCGTGGTGGAGGGCGCGGGCGCCTGGTCCCGGCTCAAGTACGAGGCCGGCGGCCACCGGGTCCAGCGGGTCCCGGTGACGGAGTCCGGCGGGCGCATCCACACCAGCGCCGCCACCGTGGCCGTGCTGCCCGAGGCGGAGGAGGTGGACTTCAGGCTGGATCCCAACGACCTGAAGATCGACACCTACCGCTCCTCCGGCGCCGGCGGCCAGCACGTGAACAAGACCGAGAGCGCCATCCGCATCACCCACCTGCCCACGGGCCTGGTGGTGGAGTGCCAGGACGAGCGCAGCCAGTACAAGAACAAGGACCGGGCCATGCAGATCCTCCGCTCCAAGCTCTATGAGCAGGAGCTGGCTAAACAGAACGCCGCCGTGGCCGCCGAGCGCAAGAGCCAGATCGGCTCCGGCGATCGGAGCGAACGGGTGCGGACCTATAACTTCCCCCAGAACCGGGTGACGGATCACCGTCTGACCGGGGACAGCAAAAATTTCAACATCGACCGCATCATCAACGGTGACCTGGACGAGCTGATCGACGCCCTCATCACCGCCGATCAGGCGGAAAAGCTGGCGAATAGTTCGGAATGATGGAAACGAAAATCATTACAACAGAATTGAACGAGGCAGCGCGCCTGCTCCGGGAAGGAGAGCTGGTGGCCGTCCCCACGGAGACGGTGTACGGCCTGGCCGGAAACGGCCTGAATGAGCAGGCTGTGGAGGCCATCTACGAGGTCAAGGGCCGCCCGGCGGTAAAGCCCCTCTCCCTGATGGTGCCGGACGCCGAGGCCATGGACCGCTACTGTGAGGCCGTGCCCCCCCAGGCGAAGGCGCTGGCGGCCCGCTTCTGGCCGGGCCCCCTGACCATCGTGCTGAAAGCGAAAGAGTTGGTGCCCGCCATCGTGCGGGCCGGGGGAGAGACCGTGGGCCTCCGGTGCCCGGACCACCCCATGACCCTGGAGCTGCTGCGCCGGGCGGCGCTGCCCTTTGCGGCGCCCTCCGCCAATCCCTCGGGAGAACCCAGCCCCAAGACGGCGGAGCAGGTGCGGGACTACTTTGACGGGAAGATCGCCGCCATCGTGGACGGCGGCCCCTGCGGCATCGGGCGGGAGTCCACCATCCTGGACATGAGCCGGAGGCCTTACCGCGTCCTGCGGCAGGGGGCCCTGGCGGCGGAGGATATCGCCGACGCCCTGGCGGAGGGGATGCAGATCGTGGGCGTCACCGGCGGCAGCGGCAGCGGGAAGACCACTGCGCTGCGGGAGCTTCAAAAGCGCGGCGCCCTTGCCATCGACTGTGACGCGGTGTATCACGAGCTGCTGGAGACAAGCCCGGCGCTAATGCAGGAGATCGAAGAGAGCTTTCCCGGCACGGTGGAGGACGGCGTTTTGCTCCGGAAAAAGCTGGGCGCCGCCGTCTTTCAGGACCCGGCGGCCCTGGCTCAGCTGGAGCGGATCACCCACCGGCACATCACCCGGGAGGTGACGCGCCGCCTGCGGGAGCACGCCATGGCGGGCGGGCGCCTCGCCGCGCTGGACGCCATCGAGCTGATCGCAAGCCCTCTTGCGGCCCGCTGTGACTTTATTATCGGTGTTCTTGCCGATCGGGAGATCCGGGCGGCGCGGATCATGGCCCGGGACGGCATCGGCCGGGACTACGCGATGCTTCGCATCGACGCCCAGCGGCCCGACGATTATTTCCGGGAGCACTGCGACGTGATCCTGGAAAACAACGAAGACGAAGCAACTTTCATTCAAAATATCAACAAATTATTGGAGGAGAGACTGCACCATGGATGAACTGAGAACCAAGCTTTTCTACGAGCAGAAGAACGGCTATGACCTGATCGGCACCGAGGAGCGTCTGGCAGTGGAGGACTACTGCCGCGGCTACATGGACTACCTGGACAATTCCCGCATGGAGCGGGAGGCCGTGGACAACGCCATCGCCCTGGCCGAGAAGGAGGGCTTTGTGGAGTACAAGCCCGGCATGGCCCTCAAAGCCGGCGACAAGATCTATAAGAACAACCGGGGCAAGGCCCTGATGCTGGCCGTCATCGGCAAGAAGCCCCTCTCGGAGGGCGCGGTCATCGCCGGCGCCCATGTGGACGCCCCCCGTATCGACCTCAAGCAGGTGACCCTCTATGAGCAGGACGAGATGGCCTACTTCAAGACCCACTATTACGGCGGCATCAAGAAGTACCAGTGGGTGACCATTCCTCTGGAGCTCCACGGCGCCGTGGCTCTCAAGAACGGCGAAGTGGTCAAGGTGGTCATCGGCCGGGAGAAGGACGAGCCCAAGTTCGTCATCACGGACCTGCTGCCCCACCTGGCTGCCGACCAGATGAAGAAGACCATGTCCGAGGGCTTCACCGGCGAGGGCCTCAACATCCTGCTGGGCTCCGCCCCCTATGCCGACGAGGGCAAGGACCGGGTGAAGCTGGCGGTCATGAGCATCCTCAACGACATGTACGGCATCACCGAGGAGGACTTCCTCTCCGCAGAGCTGGCCGCCGTGCCCGGCTTTGACGTGTGCGAGGTGGGCCTGGACCGCTCCCTCATCGGCGGCTATGGCCACGACGACCGGGTCTGCGCCTATGCGGAGCTGAAGGCCATCTTTGACGTGAAGGATCCGGAGAAGACCTGCGTGTGCATCCTGGCCGACAAGGAAGAGACCGGCTCCGACGGCGTCACCGGCATGCAGTCCGCCGCCTTCGACTGCTTTATGGAGGACCTGTGCGAGGGCCAGGACGTGGCTCTGCGCCGCTGCTATGAGCGGAGCTTCTGCCTCTCCGCCGACGTGTCCAACGCCTTCGATCCCCTCTATCCCGAGGTCTCCGAGAAGCGCAGCGACTCCAAGGTGAACTACGGCATGGCCATCTGCAAGTTCACCGGCTCCCGCGGCAAGGGCGGCACCTCTGACGCCTCCGCGGAGCTGGTGGCCTATCTGCGCCGCCTGTACGAGCGGGAAGGCGTGGTGTGGCAGATGGCGGAGCTGGGCAAGGTGGACCAGGGCGGCGGCGGCACCATCGCCAAGTACATGGCCAACCGCAACATCGACACCATCGACGCGGGCGTTCCCGTGCTGAGCATGCACGCCCCCTTCGAAGTGGTTTCCAAGTTCGACTGCTACATGACCTACAAGGGCGTTCTGGCCGCCTACGCGGACAAATAAGATTTCAGTTCCCGTTTTCATAAAAAGAGCGGATACGCTTTCAAAGCGTATCCGCTCTTTTTGCAGTTATGATGGAAACACTTCCCGCAGAACGGCTTCGGCCCTGTCAGCCTGGACCTTAAAGGGAATGCGGACCAAGGCCTGCCCGAAGACGAACATCAACGGCAAGAGCAAAAAGGGAGGCCAGTCGATCGCATGACTGCGCAGAAAGATCACAAGCAATACGCAGAAGAAAAAGAAAACGCCTGCAAACCAGATCGGCATAAAAACCTGTGCAAATCGGTTCATTTCCATTTTCAGGGAAATACGGGAACCATGCGCTTCCGGAATCACGCTGCCCCGGATCCGAATGGACACGGAGTAGTTCCGGATGAACAGAAAGTTGTAGAGATACGGCCCGATCAGAAAACTCCCCGGCTCCACGGTACCCCAGAAAAAGCGTGTTGTGGACTCGTCTTTCCAGGGCTTTTGCGTCGGTTCGGTCATGCTGGCAAGGGTGCGCATCACCGTCTCAGGGGACTTGCAGGTCGTCCACTCCAGCTCCCGGTGCGGAAGAAGCATCGTATCACCTCGCGGATCTATTTTAGCATGTGCGCTGTTATTTCGCAAGGAAAAGCGGGCAAACTACCCGGGAGGTGTTGTTTTTATGGACGAGATCAGAGACCTGGGCACGGCAAAGGAGGGGACGATCCAGTGCCTCACCATCGTGGGGCAGATCGAGGGCCACCAGACCCTGCCGGAGGACGCCAAGGCCACCAAATACGAGCATATCCTGCCGCTGATCGCGGCCATCGAGGAGAGCCCGGAGATCCGGGGCCTGCTGATCCTGCTCAACACCATGGGCGGGGACGTGGAGGCGGGCCTCGCCATCGCGGAGATGATCGCGGGCATGAAAAAGCCCACGGTCTCCCTGGTGCTGGGCGGCGGCCACTCCATCGGCGTGCCCATGGCGGTGGCGGCCGGGTGCAGCATGATCGCCCCCTCGGCCGCCATGACCATCCACCCGGTGCGCCTCAACGGCGTGGTCATCGGCGTGCCCCAGACCTACAACTATTTTGCCCGCATCCAGGAGCGGATCGTCCGCTTCGTCACGGACCACTCCCACATCTCCCGGGAGGAATACCTGCGCCTGATGACCAATACCGACGAGCTGGCCAACGACGTGGGCAGCGTCATCTACGGCGAGGAGGCGGTGCAGATGGGCCTCATCGACCGGGTGGGCAGCCTCTCGGACGCCCTGGACTATCTGCACAAAGAGATCGAAAAACGGTCACGGGAAACCCCGTGACCGTTTTCAAAAACACCCTGTCAATGCGAACCCGCCTGAGGTGTAAGTTCGCCTTAGCCAAATCGCAGATGTGGAGGCTCACTTACGTGACCGATGTCACCGGCGCGGCAGTCCGTTCCTTTCGGATGGACCTGTTACTTGGCCACGAAGCAGTGCCATTCCTCTTCGCAGCGGTGCTCCAGGATCGTAAAGCCCGCCTGCTCGATGGCGGCGCGGACCTCCTCCTGCCGCCCCTCGATGATGCCGGAGCTGATCCAGATCCCGCCCGGCGCCAGGAAGGGACGCACCAGGCCCGAGAGGGGAATGATCACATCCGAGACGATGTTGGAGAGCACCAGCTCGTAGTCCCCGCCGAAGCGGCGGCGCAGAGAGGCGTCCGAGAGGATGTCCCCGGCGCAGGCGGTGAGCCGGTCGGGGCCGATGCCGTTGAGGGCGGCGTTGGAGCGCACCACGTCCGGCGCCTTGGGGTCGATGTCGCAGCCCAGGCAGCTTTTCGCCCCCAGCACCAGCGCGCCGATGCCCAGGATCCCGCTGCCGCAGCCCAGATCCAGGACCCGAGTATTTTGGTTTACATAATTCTCAAGCGCCGCCAGGCACAAGCGGGTGGTGGGATGGCTCCCGGTGCCGAAGATCAGGCCCGGGTCCAGCCGCAGAGGCTTGCGTCCGTCCTCCGGGATGGGCTCCCATTCCGGCACGACTACCAGCATTTCGCCCACTTCGATGGGCTTGTAGTATTCCCGCCAGTTGTTTTCCCAGTCGCTGTCTTCCACGAAGCTGACGGCGACTTCTCCGTAGGCGGCGCGGATCTGCCGCAGGGAGTCCCGCCCGGCCTCGTCGTCGGTCAGGTAGCACTTGATGCGGCTGACGCCGGCGTACTTCTGCTCCAGCTCCTCATCCACGTAGTCCCAGTAGGCGTGGTTGTTTTCCAGAAAGCTCTGGAAATCCTCCTCGTTTTCGATAACGAAGCCGCCCACGCCCATGGCGGACATTTCCTCGCAGCGGCGGTCGATGTCCTGGGCGGGGGTGTTGACGATCACTTCCATATAGCGCATGGGGATCCCTCCAAAATCATTTGTTACAGCATATCAGAATCTTTCCTCTTCCGCAAGGGCGGCGGAGAGTTCAAACAGGCTCCAGGGCCAGTCTGCCGGCGGGGGCAGCTCCCGACGCAGCGCTTCGCCTGTGACGGGGTGGGGGAAACTGAGCGCTGTGGACCACAGGGCAAGGCCCCGGTCCCGCCAGGCGCTGCCGTATTTCCCGTCGCCCACCAGGGGCATCCCCCGGGAGGCAAACTGCACCCGGATCTGGTGGCTGCGCCCGGTCTTGAGGGCGACGCGCACAAGGCTCAGCCCTTCCCGGGTGTCGAGCCGGCGATAGCTTAGCTCCGCCTCCCGCACGCCCCGGCGCATCCGCTTGACCACGTAGGATTTGTTTTTCCCCGCGTCCCGGTACAGCAGATCCCGCATCACACCCTGCGCCTCCGGTTCGCCCTGGACCACGGCCAGGTATTCTTTATGGAGTTGTCCCGCCGTGATGGCGGCGGAGAGTTCTGCCGCAGCCCGCTTGGTCTTGGCATAGACCATGAGCCCGCCGGTCTCCCGGTCCAGCCGGTGGACGCAGAAGATCTCCCGGCTGCCGGTGGCGTCCCGCAGCAGCTCCGGCATGCCGCCCTCCTCGCTCAAAACGCCCGCAGGCTTCTGGCAGATCACCAGCTCCCGATCCTCATAGAGAATGTTCATGTTATCACCCGCCGCTATTGTAACCCAGCGCCGCCCAAAACGCCAGTTCTTTTTCCAAGCGTGGGAAAGCGCCGGTTCCCCCCCCTTGCGAAAAGGGGCGCTTTGTGTTATAAATAAAATAAGAAAATTTGGGCTTAAAGGAGCTAAAGATCCATGGGAGTTTCAGATGTTCTTGCATTGCTGGGTGGCGTTGCGCTGTTCCTGTTTGGCATGAGCCTGATGGGGGACGGCCTGAAGCGCGTCGCCGGCAACCGGATGGAGCTGGTGCTGTACCGTCTCAGCGGCACGCCGCTGCGGGGACTCCTGCTGGGCACCGGCGTCACGGCGGTGATCCAATCCTCCTCCGCCACCTCGGTCATGGTGGTGGGCTTTGTGAACTCCGGCATGATGAAGCTGGGCCAGGCGGTGTCTGTCATTCAGGGCGCCCTGATCGGCACCAGCATCACCGGCTGGATCATCGCCCTCTCCAGCGTCTCGGGCGCCAGTTGGACCACCCTCTTCTCCACCTCCACCCTGGCCGCGCTGATGGCGGTGGCGGGCATCCTGATGCGGATGCTCTCCAAGCGCCAGATCCACCACCACGTGGGCGACATCCTGCTGGGCTTTGCGGTGCTGATGTTCGGCATGCAGGACATGTCCGGCGCGGTGGCGCCGCTGAAATCCGACCCGAACTTCATTAAACTTCTGACGGCCTTTTCCAATCCCTTCCTGGGCATCCTGGTGGGCGCGGCCTTTACCGCCATCCTCCAGAGCGCCTCTGCCGCGGTGGGTATCCTGCAGGCCCTCTCCATGACCGGCGCCATCCAGTTCAGCACCGCCTACCCGCTGATCCTGGGCATTGCCATCGGCTCCTCGGTGCCGGTGCTGCTGTCCGCCCTGGGCGCCAAGGTAGACGGCCGCCGGGCGGCCAGCTCCTATCTGGTGATCGAGCTTTTCGGCGCGCTGATCTTCGGCGTGCTGTACTATGCGCTCAACGCCGTCTTCCATTTTGAGATCCACGATCTGAAAATGAACCCGGTGAATATCGCGCTGGTGAACACCCTTTTCCGTGCGGCCACGGCAGCGGTGCTGCTGCCCTTTGACCGGCTGCTGATCAAGCTGGTATCCCACTTCATCCGCCAGCGTGATGACGAGAAGGAAGCGGAGGGCGAGCTGGACCGGCTGGACGAGCGCTTCCTCCAGCACCCAGCCCTGGCCGTGGAGCAGAGCCGCCTGACTGTCAACGCCATGGCCCGGACCTCCCTGGACAACATCAAGCGCGCCATGGGTTTGCTGAGCGATTTCAGTGAAGAAAAAGCGAAAAAAGTGGAGCAGATCGAGGACCTGGTGGACCGCTACGAGGACCGCCTGGGCACCTATCTGGTCAAGCTGAACACCAACGAACTGAACCGGAAGCAGAACGAGGACGCCTCCAAGTACCTGCATACCCTCAGCGATTTCGAGCGTATCAGTGACCACGCCATGAATGTCACCTCTGTTGCCCGGGAACTGCAGGAGAAAAAGATCCAGTTTTCCGGCGACGCCCAAAAGGAACTGCAGGTGCTCTCCGCCGCCCTGACGGAGATCCTGGACCTGTCTTTCAGCGCCTTTATTGAAGAGGACGACCGGAAGGCCCGGATGGTGGAGCCCCTGGAGGAGCATATCGACGTGCTGTGCGACGAGATGAAGCTGCGGCACGTGGACCGGCTGCAGAAGGGTGTGTGTTCCCTGGCCCAGGGCTTCGTCTTCAACGACATTCTCACCAACTTCGAGCGAGTGGCCGACCACTGCTCCAACATCGCCGTGGCGATGATCGAGCTGGAGTCCGACGCCTACGACACCCACGACTATGTGATCAACCTCAAGGAGCTGCACTCCCAGCAATTCGACCAGCAATACGAGCAGTTCGCAAAGAAATACCAGATCTGAAAATGAAAACACCCGGACGGCAGTCCGGGTGTTTCAGACCGTAGACAAACCCGTGCAGCAAGGTTTCGACACGCATGGGGTGATTGTGAAGAGGGGATGGTAGTCCCCTCTTCACGTTCAAGCTATGCAAAACGGGGAACTTCCGAAAAAGTTCCCCGTTTTGCGTTTCAAGCTGTCGACACTTTGCCGACAGCTTGAAACACCCGGACGGCAGTCCGGGTGTTTTGCTGTATGCAGTCATTCAGCCGCCGCTCTTCGGCAGCGCGCCGGGGAAGGCTGCGGCAGGCTCAAAGCGTCCGGAGGCGAAGATTCCCTCCACCGCCGCCCGATAGTCCGTCAGCGTCCCGGCCTTGTTGAGCCGCTTCAGCTCCCGGTCTGCGCCGGGGAACATGTGGTTTACATAATACCATACTTCCTTCAGCCTGCCCAGTACATGGTGCTCCTGGACCCCGGACTCCCGGAGAGCGCCACAGAGCCGATCCAGGAAGTCCCGCAGTTCATTTGCCGCCAGGGGCTCTCCGCCCCGCAGGATGCGGAACAGGGCGGGATTTGTCACCGCGCCCCGGCCCAGCATGAGCCGGTCCAGCGCAGGAAAGGTTGACATAACAACATTATACGACCGGCGGTCCAGCACGTTTCCGTTGTAGCAGACCGGCGCGCGGCTGTGTTCCATTGCGGCAGAGAAAGCGTTCAGATCGGGGGTGCTGCGGTACATGCCGTTCCGGTCCCGGGCGTGGACGATCAGCTCCGCCAGGGGATAACGGTCGTAGAGCTCCAGAATGGCGGGGAATTCCGCCGTACTCTCCACGCCCAGCCGGGTCTTCACCGACACCTTCAGCTCGCAGCGGGAGTAGATGTCCGCCAGCATCCGGTCCAAAGAGTCCAGATCCAGCAGCAGCCCGGCCCCTTTGTGTTTGGGGACGACGGTGCCCGAGGGACAGCCTGCGTTCAGGTTCAGCTCCTCATAGCCCATGGCGGCCAGCTCCCGACTCAGGGCGAGAAAGGGCTCCGCCCGGTTGCAGAGGATCTGGGGCACCGGGAGCCCGCGGGGATTGTTCTCCGGCAGCAGGTCCCGCAGGGCGGAAAGCTTCACCTTGCCGCTGCCGTCCGGCGCCAGAAAGGGCGCGTAATACCGGTCGGCGTCGGGAAAACAGGCGGCGTGGACGCTGCGATAGATGCAGGAAGTGACGCCCTCCATCGGGGCGAAGGAAAGGATCATGGCAGAGCTCCTTCTTAGGGATCCCTTGGATCCCCGGAATTCTGCTCCAAGCATAGCAGAAAGAGCCCGCCGGGTCAAAATAATAATTGCAAAGTCATAGTTTTTTCACAAAATTCCGAAAAACCATTGTATAATAAAATATCAGAAAATGATCAGAAACATTGTTTACGCGATCTTGGAGGAATAGAGTTGAAGCATCCTGCGTTGACAAGGCTGTTTGCCGCCGTTTTGGCGGTGCTGTGTCTGACCATGCTGCTGGCCGGACTCGGCAGCGTGCGCGGAGCCCTGTCGGATCGAAAGAAAACCAGAGAAGAACACCAGCGCCTGACGGACCGGATCGGGGAATACCGGGAGGTCCTGGCTGCGCTATCGGGGAGCGAGAACTACCGGGAGGCCGATTCCGCCCTGCAGGAAGCCCGGGCCGCCCATGACGAGCAGGCGTCCCAGCACCGGATGGATCTGGCCATTTACACCGCTACCCGCAGCGGCATCCGCTCCGGCAAGCTGGCGCTGTACCAGGCGGAGCAAATGCTGACCGAGGGCAGAGCCCAGTACGAGGAGGGGCGGAAGCTGTTTGAACAGCAGGAGGCCGCCTTCTGGGAGGGCTACCGCCAGTTCCAGGAAGGAAAGCGCCAACTGGAGGAAGGGCTGGGCACCCTGACTCTGGCCCAAAACGCGCTCTCCGGCCTTCGCGCCCAGCTGGAGAACAGCAGGGCGATGGGCGACCTTTTGGACAGTGAGGACGAGAGCGCCCGGCAGGAGCTGAGCGTGGCGGCCTACGACAGTCTGCTCCAGTCCCTGGACCAGGCGACGGGGGTCTATGCCGGCCTGAAGGCTCAGGGCGGCGTCAGCCCCGAGCAGATGCAGATGCTGGCAGACATGCTCGCCCAACAGGGTGTCGATCTGAGCTGGCTGCCGGAGGACTTCGCCTGGGAAGGGATCAGCGGAGAGGCGCTGCAGGACTTGGAGAATAATGTTGTCCAGGCCACGGGCATGACGGTGGAGGAGCTTCGCGCCGTCATCCAGCAGCAGCGGGATGAGATCGCGTCTATGGACGCCGACGCCCCCATCAGCGAGGAACAATTTGCGCTCCTCCAGGCGGCTTACCGGCAGAATCGGGAGCAGATCTGGGCCGTGCTGAATGCCATGAGCGACACGCTGGGCGGCTATGAGGCGCAGATGGCGGAGGCCCAGGCCCAGATGGCGGAAGCCCAGGCTCAGATGGCCCAGATGGAGGCTATGATGGAGCAGGGCAAGGCCGGCATCGAGCAGGGCCGGGCCGCGCTGGATCAGGCGGGTGAGCAGCTGGACATGGGCCAGCAGGGACTCAGCACCGGACGCTGGAGACTCTGGCAGAAGCAGATGGAACTGGAGGAACAGGCGGAGGCGCTGCAGCAGGAGAAACAGGACCTGGACGAACAGACCGAAGAGCTGAGCGAACAGACCGCCCGGACCGAGGCGCTGAAGGCGCTGGAGCAGCGGGAGGCATCCCTGCGGCTGACCCTCCTGGAGCGGGAGGGGATCCAGAAGCGCGTGGACGGCGGGGCGGAGCTGACGGACGCGGCGGAATATTACGCCGCGGCGCTGCTGCGGGACGCGGAGCATACGGCGACCGGCCGCCTCCGGGCCAGCGCCCTGATGATCCTGGGCGCCCTGGCCGGCTTTATTGGCATCCCCGCCGCCTTTGAAAAGACCAAAAGCCGCTTCTGGCTCATTGCGCCGGTGCTGCTGTGCTTTGGCTGCGCCGTGGGCGCGGAGATCCAGTGCCGGATGCTGGGAAGAGGGGACAGCTATTCCGCCCTGGCGGCGGCGATCTTCGCCGCGATCCAGCTGGCGCTGGTGATCCCGAAGAAGAAAGCAAGCGTATAAAGAGTATAATCAGAAAACACGGGCGCTCTCATGCCCGTGTTTTCTCTTGCCATTTTTCGGCCCGGGTGGTATCATATCATCAAGAAACCGAAGGGAGTTGAAAGGATGAATCTGTTTTCCTGCTGATCGGACATAGCAAGCCAAGTGGCTTTGGCGGCGGCGAGACCGTCAGTTTTGTTATGTCTGTGAGTGGGAGAGCACCTGCCTTTCAACGACTGTACGGACATGACCATGCCCTTTTTGTTGCTGGCTGCGGGAGCTTTCCTGCGGCCGTTTTTCATTTTTTGGGCGGGATCCTGTCATCGCGAGGGCAGCTTGCGGCCCCCTGATCCGTCCCGCCCCCGCAAGGAGGGCATAACATGTCATTGATCAACATTTCTCATCTTTCTTTTGCTTACGACGGCAGCTACGACAAGGTCTTCGAGGACGTGAGCTTTCAGCTCGACACCGACTGGAAGCTGGGCTTCACCGGCCGCAACGGCCGGGGCAAGACCACCTTTCTGCGCCTGCTGCTGGGGCAGTACGAATACGGGGGCAGCATCTCGGCCTCGGTGCGCTTTGAATACTTTCCCTGTGAACCCATCCACCCGGAGTGGCTGGCCTGGGATGCGCTGGAGGAGCTGGAGCCGGGACTGGAGCGCTGGCGTCTCCTGCGGGAGATGGCCCGGCTGGAGCTGGAGGAAGAGGTCCTCTACCGCCCCTATTACACCCTTTCCCACGGGGAGCAGACCAAGCTTTTGCTGGCCCTGCTCTTCCTTCGGGAAGGAGGCTTCCCTCTCATCGATGAGCCCACCAATCACCTGGATGCCCACGGACGACAGGTGGTGAGCCGCTATCTCAGCGGAAAGAAGGGCTTTCTTCTGGTGTCCCACGACCGGGCCTTCCTGGACGGCTGCGTGGACCACATCCTATCCATCAACAAGGCCAACATCGAGATCCAGAAGGGCAATTTCTCCTCCTGGTGGGAGAACAAGCGCCGCCAGGACGCCTTCGAGCTGGCGGAAAACGAGAAGCTCAAAAAGGAGATCGGCAGACTCAGGGAGACCGCCCGGGAGAAA
The DNA here is from genome assembly GCA_902765595.1 of Oscillospiraceae bacterium. Lineage (GTDB taxonomy): Bacteria > Bacillota > Clostridia > Oscillospirales > Oscillospiraceae > Limivicinus. The sequence goes on from CACXAQ010000001.1 coordinate 116,301, forward strand.
GCCCAGTGGTCGGACGCGGCGGAAAGCCGAAAGACCGGGATCTCCCGCATCCAGGTGGACAATGTGAAGGGCTGGCGGCCCCTGCAGGGGGCCAAGTCCAAAAAGCAAATGGCCCGGTCCAAGGCCCTCGATGGTCGGCGGGAGGCGGCCATCGAGGAAAAGGAGAAGCTGCTGAAAAACCTGGAGCACCAGGCGGCGCTGAAGCTGAGCCAGACTTCCTATCACAAGGAGCGTCTCCTGCTAATGCGGGAACTGAGCGTGGACTACGGAAACGGCCCGGTCTGCGGGGAGGTGAGTCTGGAACTGCTGCAGGGGGAGCGGCTTGTGCTCCTGGGCCGCAACGGCAGCGGTAAGAGCAGCCTCCTGAAGCTGATTTGCGGCGAGGAAATCCCCTATAGGGGGCGGCTCGAAAAGGGGAGCGGACTCAAGATCTCCTATGTTCCCCAGGACGCGGGGAACCTGCGGGGAGATCTGTCCGATTACGCCAGAGCTTATGGGATCGACGAGAGCCTTTTTAAGGCCATCCTCATCAAGCTGGACTTTGCCCGCCGGCAGTTTGAAAAGGACATGGGGGAGTTCAGCGCCGGACAGAAGAAAAAGGTGCTCATCGCCCGCAGCCTCTGCGAGACGGTCCACCTGCATGTGTGGGACGAACCCATGAACTATATCGACGTCATCTCCCGCATGCAGATCGAGGAGCTGATCCTGCAGCATCGACCGACACTGCTCTTCGTGGAGCACGACCGGGCCTTCTGCGACCGGGTCGCCACCAAGACGGTGGAGCTGGGACCATAAAAAGAAGGGCGGCCGATTGGCCGCCCTTGCGTTTTCGTTTCGTAATCGAGTCAGCCCTCCGGCTCGGGTGTGGGGATGGAATAGGCGTCCCCGCTGCCACGCCAGTCCACCGTGCCGACGCTGCTGAGAGAGCCAAAGTCCACCGTGTCGGCATAGCGCTCCAGAGTACCCCGGTCGATCTCCAGCCCCTTCTCCCGGACAATCTGGAGCTGGCCCCAGATCACCGTCACATATGCCCCCTCGCCCTCGCAGAGGATGAGGGCCTTGCTCTCGCCCAGAACCAGATCCACCGTATCACCCTTGGCGGTGGTGTACTCCCATTCATCCAGGACTTCATCGGCCCCAAACTCCACAAAGCCGGTGTCCATGCTGCCCTTCACGTTGCGGTAGATGCGGATGTCGTAGATCATGGCGTCAGTTTCCCCGGGCTTCCCCTCGGGCCACCAGCAGTCTCCGCAGGCGAAGGAGCCGTCGTCATAGACCGAGTAGTCTCCGACCCCACCCCAGGAGAGGCTGCGCCCGTCGCTGTCAAGGAAGGGAGAGATCCCCGCGATCTCGCAGAGATCCCGGTAGTTGTTTAAGCTCGGCGCGCTGTATTTACCCGTGCGGGTCAGGAGCCCATATTTCTCGCTGATCTCCTTGAATTTCTCACACAGAGCAGGGGTATAGAGTTCGTCGTAGGCCACGTGCCGGGCACTGCCCCATTCGCCAAGATCCTGACCGAAGGTGTCGCCGTAGTATTTGTGGGAAACATAGTCGTTGTAAAATTCCCGCCATTCCCGAGACGCCTGGAATTCCGCAGTCCCGGCGTAGCCCGCAAGAGAGATCACTTTGGCTGGGACCACAGCCTTCCCCCGGTATTCGCCGTCGGAAAAGCTGTCTGCCAGGGTCTGACCGCCTATGGTGGCCTCATTGAGACCGAACCAACCGCCGGCGTAGGCTGTGATGCCAAGGGCCAGGATCATCGCCGCTGCCAGAGCCAGGGCGAGGATGCGCTTTCCGGCGCGACGCCGGGTCTTTTTCTCCGTTTGCTGCAGTTTCATGGTAGTCAACTCCTTGATTTTCGTCGCGGAGACGACAGGGGAGTCCTCCAACGGCAGAGCGTCCAGCTCCAGACCGTTCAGTAATTCCGTAATCCGTACTTCCATTTCAGCCGCCTCCCATCACAGCTTCAATCCCGGTGAGACTTTGCCGCAGCTTCTCCCGCCCGCGCAGGAGCCGGGACTTTACGGTGTTGGGCTTGAGACCCAGCTTCTCTGCGATCACGGGCACCGTCTGGCAATAGTAGTAGTGGCGCAGGAAGATCTCCCGGTCAAGCTCGGGCATTGAGAGCACGGCCTCGCGCACCAGCGAGTCCCGTTCCCGCAGGGTCATCCCCTCGATCAGGCCGTCCTCTTCCAGGACCAGCATGTCCTCTTCCAGGGGAAGCTCCTGTCGCTGTTCTCGCAGCTTTTTCAGCGCGGTATTACGTGCGATACGTCCCAGATAGCCCTTAAGATTCAGGGGAATGAGCTTTCCGGCGCTGCGCCATAGGGCGATGAACACGTCCGCGGTGACCTCTTCTACGTCTGCCCGGCTCATGGCGCCGGAGAGTATGCTGTTTACGATTGCACCAACGTAGGCGCCATAGCGGTCGATGAACCAACCAAGGGCTTCCTGATCACCGCTCTTTAGTTTGGCCAGAGCAATTGCCTCGGTCAACTCGCCTCACCTCAAATCGTTTTTGTTTTTCACGGCCGTTCGTCTATCATAATCCAAAAGGTGGGAAAACGGTTGCACCTCGGGGAAAAGTATCCCAAAAAAAACGCTTTGTCAAGGACCTTTCGTGTTCAATGACGTACCGCGGAGACGGAATTTCGATTGCAATCCCGGTCGTGCTGTATTACAATAAAGCAAAGAGAAAAACAAGCCAACAAGCCGATAAGCTGCCGAATGAACCCGGAAGGTTCGGAAGGAGAGACGACATGCTGAGCTGTCATATTCTGCTGGGCTGCGGAGCCCTGAGCCTGATCCTGTATCTCACGGAAAAGACCCGCCGCTATTCGGTGAAGGGCGTGCTGCTGAAGACCCTGGTCTCGGCGTTTTTCGTGGCTGTGGCCCTGTACGGCTGGTATACCGCCGCAGGGGGAAGGGGACCGTCCCCGCTGGGGATCTTCGTGATCCTGGGGCTGCTGCTGGGCCTTACGGGGGACGTGTGGCTGGACCTGAAATACGTGTACCCCCAGCAGGACGGGATCTATACCTACGCGGGCTTCACCGCCTTCGGGATCGGGCATGTGCTGTACATTGCGGGGCTGCTGCTCCGGTATGCCCGCCCGGGCGCATTTTGGTTCGTGCTGGCTGCCCTGGGCCTTGCGCTGCTGCTGGATCTGTTGACCCTCGCGCTGGAAAAGCCCATGAAGCTGCGCTACGGCAGGATGCGGCCCATTGTCGCGGCCTATGGCTTTCTGCTGTTCTCCACTGTTCTGGTGGCGGGGAGCCTCGCGCTGTTTTGGGGCTGGCAGGAGAGGACCCTGAACCTGTTCTTTGCCGGCGGGGTCCTCTTCGCCCTCTCCGACCTGATCCTGAGCGGGACCTTCTTCGGCGAGGGGAAGGAACGGCCGGTGGACTTCATCCTGAATTATCTGACGTATTACGGCGGCCAGTTTCTGATCGCGTACTCCCTGGCCTGGCTGAGCTGAATCCATGAAAAGGAGAGAGCAAAATGGCAAACCCCAACTGCCTTGTAAAAGGAACTGAGATCGAGAACGCAAAGGAGGATCTCCGCGGTGCGGAGAAGGTGGAGCAGTACCGCCTGGGCAAGGCCGCGCTCTATCTGCCCCGGGGCTTTCAGTGGGACTACATCCCCTATAAGGCCATCCTGAAGGCCGAGCCCACACACCGCATCATCAGTGCCGGGCACTGCGTGACGGTGCGGGAGGAAAAGCCCGCCGTGGACGTCACCACCGCCGACGGCACGATCACCCTGAATCTGGAAAAGCCCGCCAGCATGCAGAAAATCCTGGATAAGATCCCGGTGAAGGAGGAGAGCAAATGAATCTGCAGGAAGCCATCGAAAGCCGCCACTCCGTGCGAGCCTATCGGGACGAACCCATTCCGGCGGAGCTGCGGGAAAAGCTGGACGCATTTACCCGGGAACTGAACCGGGAAAGCGGACTTCACATCAGCATCCAATATGACGACCCGGCGGGCTTTGATTCCCGGCTTGCCCATTACGGCAGCTTCCGGAATGTGAAGAACTATATCGTCCTGGCCGGAAAGAAGGACGGGGATTTCGACTACCGCTGCGGTTACTACGGGGAAAAGCTGGTGCTCTATGCCCAGACCCTGGGCCTCAACACCTGCTGGGCGGCCCTGACCTTCAACAAAAAGAAGGTGAAGGAGCTGATCCCGGAGGGGGAGAGCCTGTGCATGGTGATCGCCCTGGGCTTCGGCGAAAGCCAGGGACGGCCCCACCGGAGCAAGAGCGAGGATCAGGTCCGCGACGGTGACGGAGACATGCCCGACTGGTTCCGCGCTGGTCTTGCGGCGGCGCTGCTGGCCCCAACGGCGGTGAATCAGCAGAAGTTCTGCTTCGGCATCGAAAAGGGAGAGCCCACCGTCCGGGTCAAGGGCCTGGGCAGCTGCACGAGAGTGGACCTGGGCATCGCGGCGCTGCACTTTGAACTGGGCTCCGGGAAGACCGTGCGAGCCAGATAAAAACAAAAAGGAGAGACAGAGAAATGGCGTATAAGGTATTGATCCTCAACGGAAGCCCCCGCGTGAACGGCTGCACCGCCCGGGCGCTGGAGGAGCTCATCCGCACCCTGAACGAGGAGGGCGTGGAGACGGAGCTCATGCAGGTGGGGAAGGAGAACGTGCGCGGCTGCATCGCCTGCGGCTACTGCCACACCCATGAGGGCTGCGTGTTCCATGACAAGGTGGACGAGGCGGCAAAGCTTTTTGAAGAGGCGGACGGCCTTGTGATCGGCAGCCCCGTGTACTACGGTTCGCCCAACGGCACGCTCCTGTCCTTCCTGGACCGGCTCTTTTACAGCAGTGGCTTTTCCAAGCACATGAAGGTGGGCGCTGCGGTGGTGAGCTGCCGCCGCGGCGGCAATACCGCCTCCTTTGACGTGCTGAACAAGTACTTCACCATCTCCGGCATGCCGGTGGTCTCCAGCACCTATTGGAACCAGGTCCACGGCTTCAGCGCCGCGGATGTGGAGAAGGATCTGGAGGGCCTGCAGACCATGCGGAACCTGGGCCGGAACATGGCCTTTCTCATCAAGGCCATCGGCGCCGCCAAGGAGAAGGAAGGCCTGCCCCGGGTGGAGCAGGGCTCCTTTACCAGCTTCCCGGACGGGAAGTGACAGGCCTCTGACGAAATCCTGATGTGCAGCAGCCATATTTATTTTTCTTAAACATTCTTAACCGGGATTGAGAAGAGAGGAAAACTGTGGTATAGTACAATGCGCTGCGGAGAGCATGGATCGCGATTATCACGCAGAGAAAGGAAGGAATAGATATGAGCAGGAAACTCATTGCTTTTATGATGGCCTGCATGCTGCTGGTCCTTGCGGCCTGCGGCAGCAGCCAGAACAAACCCGCCGAGGGGAGCGATTCCCAGATCATCGTGGCAGAAGAGGGGCAGAACCCGGTCATGAACTTCGTTGGCAATTATCAGGCCGACCGCGCCAGCATGCTGGTGGAAGCCGAGGGCGCCGAGAACGCCAAGTTCACCGTGAACTGGGGCAGCAGCGCCTGGGAAAACAGCGAGTGGGTCATGAGCGGCAAGCTGGACCGGGAGACTCTGTCTGTGACCTATGACAACTGCGTCAGGACCGACCGGGTTTACGGCGACGACGGCAGTGTCACCAAGGAGACGGTGGTCTTTGAAAACGGAAAGGGCCGCATCTCCTTTAACGCCAAGGGCAACAGCATCACCTGGGAGGATGACCAGGAGCATATTGCCGACGGAAAGGTCTTCTCCTTCGTCCCGGCGGGCGAGGCGCCTGCAGAGACCGGTTCCACGGAGACTTCCACCGATCCCGATCACTACACCATGGTCACCGCCATGTCTGCCGACCAGGTGGAGAAGCTGGCCGCGCAGATCCGGATGGCGTATCTGAATAAGGACTGGTCCGCCATTGCCGACCTGATCGACTATCCCATCACCATCGATAAAACGGAGCTGAAGGATAAGGATGCTTTCCTGCGCTTCATGGGTACCGCCGCAGTGGCGGAAGGAGACCGGATGGCCATGGAGGAAGAGGACTGCCGGGATCTGTTCGTCAACGGGCAGGGCATCTGCTTGGGCAGCGGCCAGGTCTGGCTGAATGACAAAAATTACATGACGGATAAGTCGCCCGAGCTGAAGATCATCACCCTGAGCGGCATCGAGGTCAAGGACGCGCCCGCGATCGTCCCCGCGCCCTCTGCGGAGCCCACTCCGGCACCCGGCTCCAAGGACAACACCCCGTCCAACCCCAAGCTCCCCAAGATCACCAAGCACCCCACGGATGAGAACGTGGCCGTGGGCGGCTCCTGCTGGTTTGTCGCCAAGTATGAGAACGCCATCTGGGCCGAGTGGCACTTTGTGAGCCCGGACGGGAAGACGGACCTGGCCTATGACAAGATCAATACACAGTTTCCGGACCTGAAGGTGGTAGAGGGTTATGCCAGCACCACACGGCTGAAGAACATCCCGAAGGAGATGGACGGCTGGCGGGCTTACTGCCGCTTCAGCAACAATGAGGGCAGCGTCAATACGGACATGGCGACCATCCGCATCAAGGAAGGCGCTGTTCCCGATACCAGTCTCCCCAAGATCACCAAGAGCCCCACCAGCGAGACCGTGGAAAAGGGCGGCTCCTGCTGGTTTGTCGCCAAGTATAAAGACGCCATCTGGGCCGAGTGGCACTTCGTAAGCCCGGACGGAAATACGGACCTCAAGTACGACAAGATCGACACCCAGTTCCCCAACCTGAAGGTCGTGGACGGCAACGTCAGCACGATGCAGCTGAAAAACATCCCGGCTGAGATGAACGGCTGGAGGGTCTATTGCCGCTTCAGCAATGACTACGGCAGCGTCGATACCCAGTGGGCGACCATTACCATCAAGGGCGAGGCTGCCCCGGACACCGGTGTCCCCAGAGTGACCAAGAGCCCCACCGGCGAGAACGTGGCCGCAGGCGGCTCCTGCTGGTTCGTGGCAAAGGCCGACAATGCGACCCGTTCGGAGTGGTATTTTGTCGCGCCCGATGACAATAACGAAATCAAGTACAGCGACATCGGCTCCACGTTCCCCAATCTGAAAGTCATAGACGGCAATACCGATACCCTGCAGCTGAAAAACATCCCGGCGGAAATGGACAGCTGGCAGGTATATTGCCACTTCAGCAACGCCCTCGGCTCCTCGGATACCAACCGGGCGAGGATCTCCATCAAGAACGCCTCCACGGACCATTATCTGGGGACCTACGTCTGCGGCCGCGCCAGCATCAAGATCAGCGGAGGCCCGCAGAAATATCAGGTTTTCATTTCCTGGGGCAGCAGCGCTTCCGAGCACAGCGAGTGGACCTTCACCGGAAAATTCGATGAAAACGGCGTGCTGTCCTACTCCGACTGCACCAGGACGGATCTGGTCTACACCGATGACGTCACCCACACGGACACCGTGGTCTACACCAACGGCACCGGCAAGCTGACCTTCAAGGATCCCAACCTGACCTGGACGGACGACAAGGAGAACAAAGGGGACGGGATGACTTTTGTCAAGGATTATCTGGCGTAAATCAAGAACATAAGGAAGGCCCCCGGCGGATCAGATCCGCCGGGGGCTTTGCGTATGCCCCTGTCGGGAGGGAAAGAAGCGGCTTCACTTGCATGGGAAAGCAAAAGAATTCCCAAGTTTTTCAAAGATAATCATTGTCGCGGGGAAAAACATATGTTATAATTCTAACGTATAGCGCCAAAAACCAAATTGGAGGAGGCAAGCATGAAGAAAGTACAGTTTACGGAGACCGTCCTGCGGGACGCGAACCAATCCCTCATCGCGACCCGCCTGCCCTATGATAAGTTTGAGCCGATCCTGGAGACCATCGACCAGGCCGGCTACTATTCTGCCGAGGTGTGGGGCGGCGCCACCTTTGACGTATGCCTGCGGTTCCTGAACGAGGACCCCTGGGAGCGTCTGGCAAAGATCCGGGCCAAGATGCCCAACACCAAGCTCCAGATGCTGCTGCGCGGCCAGAACATCCTGGGCTACAAGCACTACAGCGACGATATCGTCCGCCGCTTTGTACGCGCGTCCGTCCGCAACGGCATCGACATCATCCGCATTTTCGACGCACTGAACGACGTGAACAACCTGAAGGTCGCCATTGAGGAGACGGTGAACAGCGGGGCCATGGCCTCCGGCGCCATCTCCTACACCACCAGCCCCGTCCACACCCTGCAGAAGTATGTGGAGATCGTGAAGGAAATGAAGGAGATGGGCGTCAGCTCTGTCTGCATCAAGGACATGGCCGGCATCCTCTCTCCCAAAAACGCCTACGATCTGGTCTCCGCCATCAAGGACGCGGTGGACCTGCCGGTGGTCATGCACACCCACTGCACAACGGGTCTTGCCTTCATGACCTATCTGAAGGCTGTCGAAGCCGGCGCCGACGTGCTGGATACCGCCATTTCTCCCTTCTCCGGCGGCACCTCCCAGCCCGCTACCGAGACCCTGGCCTTCGCCCTGCGGGAGCTTGGCTACCAGGTGGACCTGGACGACGACAAGCTCTTCCAGATGGCCACCTACTTCAAGCCCGTCCGGGCGGAGTTCCTGAAGGCCGGCACCCTGAACCCCATCTCCCTGACCACCGATACCCAGTGCCTGACCTATCAGATCCCCGGCGGCATGCTCTCGAACCTGCTCAGCCAGCTCAAGAGCCTGAACGCTCTGGACAAGTTCGACGAGGCCCTGCTGGAGACCCCGCGGGTCCGCAAGGACATGGGCTATCCGCCCCTGGTCACCCCCACCAGCCAGCTCATCGGCACCCAGGCGGTGCAGAACGTTCTGGCAGGGGAGCGCTACAAGAACGTGGGCGCCGAGCTGAAGGCTTACTGCCGCGGCGAATACGGCCGTACCCCCGCCCCCATCGATCCGGAGGTCCGGGCCAAGATCCTCAACGGCGAGGAGCCCATTCAGGGCCGCTACGCCGACAGCCTGCCCACCGACATCTATGAGAAGACCGCCGAGAAGCTCCAGGGCATTGCCAAGCGGGAAGAGGATGTGCTCAGCTACATCGCCTTCCCCCAGGTCGCCGAGAAGTTCTTTGCCGAGCGCCAGGCCCAGGAAGAGAAGAAGGTCCGCTATTCCATCCAGCCGGTAGAGCAGGAGGGTTAAGCCATGATCGACCTTGTCAACATTCCCGTGGGCGCCGCCGGTGGATACGCGCTGCTGGGCTACCTGGTGGTGTTCTTTGGTCTGGTCCTGCTGATGTGCGTGCTGCTGATCATGGGCGCCATCAACACGGGCAAACAGAAACGCGCCATCGAGAAGGCCATGCCTGTTGCCGACAAGTCCGCCCCGGTGCTGACGCTGGAGAACACCATGCCAAAGGCCACCGGTACTGCGGGCGAACTGAAGCTCTACAACACCGATCCCCGGGACGCGGCCATGGTCATGGCCATCGTTGCCGATTCTCTGGGCAAGCCCATCAACGAACTGCGCTTTATTTCCATTCGGGAGGTAACTGACGATGAAGTATAAAGTCACGCTGAACAACCGCGTTTATGAGGTAGAGGTGGAGGAAGGCACCGCTATGCTGGTGGATGAGTACGAGCTGGCCGCCCCCGCCGCCCCGGCCCCTGCCGCCGCTCCTGTGGCCGCCCCTGCCGCCGCTCCCGCCGCGGCTCCCGCTCCGGCCCCTGCCGCCGGCCTTGCCGCCGGCGAGGTGGTGAAGAGCCCCATGCCCGGCAACGTCCTGAAGATCAACGTCAGCCAGGGCCAGCAGGTGAAGGAGGGCGATGTGCTGTTGATCCTGGAGGCCATGAAGATGGAGAACGAGGTGGTCTCCACCAAGACCGGCACGGTTGCCCAGATCGTCACCAGCAAGGGCGCTGTTGTGGAGACGGGTTCGCCCCTGGTCGTGATCGCATAAGGAGGGCCCTATGGATATTATGGGTATCCTGCAAAAGCTGGCGTCTGAGTCCGGCTTTGCAGCCTTCTTCCTCGCCGAGGGCGGTTGGAAGAACCTGGTGATGATCCTCATCGCCTTCGTCCTGCTGTACCTGGGCATCGTGAAAAAGTTTGAACCCCTGCTGCTGTGCGGCATTGCCTTCGGCTGCCTGCTCTCCAACCTGAGCTACTTCATCGGCATGGGCGATAACGCGCTGTATCACCCGGAGCTGTGGGCGCAGTTCCTGGACTCCACCAGCCCCTACTACCACAGCTACGGCCATATCATGGCAAACGCGGGTTTGCTTGACTTCTTCTATATCGGCGTGAAGGCCGGTATCTACCCCTCGCTCATCTTCCTGGGCGTGGGCGCCATGACGGACTTCGGCCCCCTGCTTGCCAATCCAAAGAGCCTGCTGCTGGGCGCCGCTGCCCAGCTGGGCGTGTTCGTGGCCTTCTTCGGCGCGGTGCTGCTGGGCTTCACCGGCCCCCAGGCCGCTTCCATCGGCATCATCGGCGGCGCGGACGGCCCCACGGCCATCTTCCTAACCACAAAGCTGGCCCCCGAGCTGCTGGGGCCCATCGCCATCGCGGCCTATTCCTACATGGCCCTGATCCCGCTGATCCAGCCGCCCATCATGAAGCTGATGACCACCGACAAGATGCGCAAGGTCAAAATGGTCCAGAGCCGCGAGGTCTCCAAGACCGAGAAGATCGTGTTCCCCATCGTGGTGGCCACCTTCGTCATCCTGCTCCTGCCCTCCACCGCACCGCTGGTCGGCTGCCTGATGCTGGGCAACCTCTTCCGTGAGTGCGGCGTGACCGACCGCCTTTCCGACACGGCCCAGAACGCGCTGATGAACATCGTCACCATCTTCCTGGCGACCTCCGTCGGCGCCACGATGACCGGCGATAACTTCCTCCAGCCCCAGACGCTGTATATTATCCTCCTGGGTCTGGTCGCCTTCTCCATCTCCACCGTGGGCGGGCTGCTGGGCGGCCTTGTGATGTACAAGACCTCCGGCGGCAAAATCAATCCCCTCATCGGCTCCGCCGGCGTCTCCGCGGTGCCCATGGCGGCCCGGGTGTCCCAGGACGTGGGCCGGAAGTACAACAAGAACAATTACCTGCTGATGCACGCCATGGGCCCCAATGTGGCCGGCGTCATCGGCTCCGCCATCGCGGCGGGCTTCCTGCTCTCCGTTTTCGGCTGAGCCGGACATTATTCAGTACCGTCAAAAGGGAGGCGCTTTATCAGAAAGCGCCTCCCTTGCTGGAACAGACCATGGGGAAAGGAAAAACAAAAATGAGTGAAGCGAAAGTCAGGATCCAGGACGATCTCTATGAAGCGGTCAATGGGGAATGGCTCAAAACCGCCGTGATCCCGGAGGACCGGCCCACCACAGGCGGCTTTTCCGTGCTGGATCAGGAAGTGGAGAAGATCATGATGGCGGACTTCCGGGCTTTTGCAGCGGGTGAGAAGTCCTCTGACATCCCCGAGATGAAATACGCCGTTGCCCTTTACAAAAAAGTACTGGACACCGAGAGGCGGAACAGGGAGGGAATCGACCCGGTGCTCCCGCTGCTCCGGAAGCTGCGGGCGATCAGATCCGTAGAGGAACTCAACGCTCTTGCGTGCGAGCTGCTGCTCCAGGGCGTCGATCTGCCGATCCAGATGGATGTGACTCCCGACATGGCGGACGCTACGAAGCACGCCTTCATCGTTCTGGGGCCGGACATCATTCTGCCTGATACCAGCTACTATGACGAGGACAACCCCGCCGGCAAACAGCTCCTGGGCGTCTATGGGGACATGGCGGCAAAGGTTCTGGCCTTTACCCCGCTGACGGAAGAGGAGCAGAAGCAGTATCTGGAGGACACCCTGGCCTATGACGCCCTGATCGCGAAAAAGGTCAAGAGTCAGCTGGAGTGGTCCGAATATTACAAGTGTCACAATCCCGTGGCTGTGGACGAAGTGGCCGCCCAGGTTGCGCCCTTTGACATCCGGAAGCTGCTGGTGGACCTGTACGGTGAAAACGCGCCGAAGACGCTCATCGTGTACGATCCCAAGGCGATCCGGGAGATGAACGCTTACTTCTCCGCGGAGAATCTGGGCCTCTACCTCCACTGGGCCTATGTGAAGACCCTGCTGAAGGCGACTGCTTTCCTGTCAGAGGATCTGGCCGCTCTGGGGAAGACCTATTCCAGAGCCCTTCGCGGCGTCGACGAGGATCCCTCCCTGGAAAAGCAGGCTTACCGGACCGCCTCCGACATGTATGAAGAGCCTGTGGGCGTCTACTACGGCCGCAGCTACTTCGGCGAAGAGGCGAAGAAGGATGTGGTCGATCTGGTCAAGAAGATCATTGAGACCTATAAACTCCGCATGCGGAAGAACACCTTCCTGGCCGAGGACACCAAGGAAAAGGCCATCAGGAAGCTCTCCACCATTGAGATCAAGATGGGCTACCCGGACGAGATCAAGGAAATCTGGTCCAAACTGGTTTTCGATGAAAACGCTTCCTATTTCGAGACCATGCAGACCCTCTGCGCCATCCGAATCCAGGATACGCTGAAGAAGGCGCTCAAGCCGGTGGACCGTACGGAGTGGCTGATGCCCGGCCACATGGTCAACGCCTGCTACAATCCCAGCGCCAACGACATCACCTTCCCGGCAGCCATCCTGCAAAAGCCCTTCTACGCGCTGTCCCAGAGCGTCAGCGAGAACCTGGGCGGCATCGGCGCGGTCATCGGCCATGAGATCAGCCACGCCTTCGACAACAACGGCGCCAACTTCGACGAACAGGGCAATCTGAAGAATTGGTGGAAGGAAGAGGACTTTGCGGCCTTCCAGGAACTGACCAAGGGCATGATCGAGCAATTCGACGGGATCGAATTCCACGGCGGCAAGGTCAACGGCGAACTGACGGTCAGTGAGAACATTGCCGACAACGGGGGCATGGGCGTGACCCTGGAGATCATGCATACCCTGCCCGACGCGGACTTCCGGGCTTATTTCATGAACTGGGCGCGGGTCTGGTGCCAGAAGGCCCGGGAAGAGTATATCCAGCTCCTGCTGAGCAATGATGTGCATTCTCCCACTGCGCTGCGGGCCAACATGATGCCGAGGAACTTCCCTGAGTGGTATGAGGCCTTCGGCGTCACGGAAAAGGACAAGATGTATATCCCCCCGGAAAAGCGCATCAGCATCTGGTAAGCGTGCTGCTTCCCGAACAGAAAAGGACTGCTGCAGAATGCAGCAGTCCTTTTTGTTGCTTGTCTGTCTTTACTTGATCTTCCGACCCTCCAGGTAATAGCGCTTCTCCCGGCTGTGGCCCATGGAGAAGGTCTTTCTCGGCAGGGCGCCGTCCCGGATGACGCCGCGGAAGAGCTGGCTCTTCTCCATGGCGGGCAGCAGGAAGCCGATGGCCTTGTCCTGCCTGGCAAGCGCGATCAGCGCGTCATCGTCATGGATATAGTCGATCTCGCCGGGATTGGCCTTCAGATAAGTGTCCAGGAAGCCCTGCAGTACGCCCACGGCCAGCTCGCTCCGGGCAGGATCCAGCGTGACAGTGCCGGTCTTCTCGCCGCTGTACCAGCGGACGGTAAAGCCTTCGGGAGCGCAGTATTCCTGCAGCGCCGCCAGCATCTTCTCCGGCTCGGTGTTCACGATGACCCGGTGGATGGGCTCAAAGACCTGGGCCTCGTCGTGGATGTTCTCCAGTTCCACCAGCGCGTAGCGGGCGGGGTGATCGCTCAGATCCTCGCCGGGATGGGCGGCCTTCAACTCCTCATAGCAGGACTTGGCGGTAGCCAGAGAGTGGTTGCCGTCGCCCACGGCGAAGACCATGGGCACGCCCCGGAGCCCCTCATACTTCTCGTCCACATGGGCGCAGTACTCGGTGAGCGCCGCGTCAAAGGCGCGGGCGTCCTCATCGGCCACCAGCCAGCCGCGTATACGGCCGCCGCCCTCCATCAGGTCGAAGTCGTAGAGCTTCTTCATGCCTTCCTTCTTGGCAGCAACCGGCTCGATGAGCTTCTTCTCATGGTCATCGCAGAGCATGAGGATGTGGGGCAGCTCGATGGGGGCGTTGCGGCGGACCCGCTGCCGGGGCGGGATGCGCTCGGCAACGGTCTTCTCCGTGGCCCGGATCTGGGAGGTGGAGCCAAAGTTGTAGTCATAGGCGTCCAGGTCCACCATGCCGATCAGCCCCTTGCGGATCGTGCCGTTTTCCAGCGTCCGCTCCACGTAGACGTAGCTGTCGGGATAGGTGGCGAAGATGCCCTTCTCCAGATACTCCGCCATGGTGCGGTTGATCTCCTCGATATGGGCCGCCTCGCCGGCGGAGCCCAGCTCCGCCTCCGGCAGGATCAGATGGATGGTGGAGGGGGCGTCGCCGGCCTTTTCCCGGACCCGGTCCCAGTAGGCCTGGTCAGAGGTGAACTGGTCACAGGCGATGACCGCCCACTTTTCCATGTCGGCGTCCTTGGGCAGCAGGATATCGGCGGGCTGAAAAATGTTCTTGTTCATGGTCGATCTCCCGCTGTGCGCTTACTTGGTGAAGTCCTTGATGATCTCTACGATCTCCTGGCCGATGCGGGCCTGGGCCTCGCCGGTGGCGGCGCCGATGTGCGGCGTGCAGGAAACGTGGGGATGAGAGTACAGCGCGGCGTTGCCGGAAGGCTCGGTGGCCCACACGTCCAGACCGGCGGCGCGGACCTTGCCGGACTCGAGAGCGGCCAGCAGGGCGTCCTCGTCCAGGTTGGCGCCGCGGGAGGTGTTGATGATGACCACGCCGTCCTTCATCTTGGCGATGGTGTCGGCATTGATGATGGGGCCGTCGGCAGCGGGGGCGTGGACAGAGATAAAGTCGGAGCGCTCCAGCAGCTCGTCCAGGCTCACGTAGGGGACGCCGTCCCGGGCGGTGGTGCCCGGCTCGTGGTGGGCGCCGTAGGCGATAACGTTCATGCCAAGGGCCTTGCACATGCCGCCGAGGCAGGAGCCGATGCGGCCGTAGCCGATGATGCCCAGGGTCTTGCCGCCGATCTCAAAGCCCTTGCCGTAGGCCTTCTTCTCCCAGGCGCCGTTGCGCATGGTGTAGCCGGCGTGAGAGACGAAGCGGGCGCAGGAGAGCATGTGGGCCAGAGCCAGCTCGGCCACGGACTGGGAAGAGGCACGGGGGGTGTTCTTCACGGTCATGCCCTTGGACTCGGCATAGGCCACGTCGATGTTGTCAACGCCCACGCCGCCGCGGATGATGAGCTTCAGCTTACCTTTAGCGGCCTCGTCGATATGATTGGCACGGACCTTGGTCTTGGAGCGGACAACGACCGCGTCGAAATCCTTCAGGGCGGCGCCCAGCTGATCGGGCTCATAGAACTGCTCCACGACCTCATGGCCCATCTCCCGCAGGGTGGCCATGGCTTTCTTATCCATACCGTCGGTAACCAGAATTCTCATTGTAAAGCCTCCTGTTATATTATGATGTGCGATCTTGCTTCCCTCTTTGGGGGAAGTGGCCCGAAGGGCCGATAGGGGGGAAATCGGTTCAGGCGCGCTCGGCCTCGAACTTCTTCAGGAACTCCACCAGGGCCTCGACGCCCTCCTTGGGCATGGCGTTGTAGATGCTGGCGCGCAGGCCGCCCACGCTCTTGTGGCCCTTCAGGTTGTCGTAGCCGGCGGCCTTGGTGGCCTTCACGACCTCGGCGTCCAGCTCCGCACTCTCGGTGACGAAGGGGACGTTCATCAGGCTCCGGAACTCCTTGTCCACGGTGCCGCGGAACATCTTGGACTGGTCCAGGAAGTCGTACAGGATCTTGGCCTTCTCCTCGTTGCGGCGCGCCATCTCTTCCAGACCGCCGATGGACTTGAGGTACTTGAAGACCTTGCCGCAGCAGTAGATGGCCCAGCAGTTGGGGGTGTTGTACATGGAGCCGTTGGCTGCCTGGATATCATAGCGCATGTAGACGGGCATCTTGGGGTCCAGATCCTCGCGGATCAGATCCTCGCGGATGATGACCACGCTCATGCCGGCGGGGCCGACGTTCTTCTGCACGCCCGCGTAGATCAAGCCGTAGTCGGCCACGTTGCAGGGCTTGGAGAGGAACATGGAGCTCTGGTCGGAGACCAGGATATGGCCCTTGGTGTTGGGCAACTGCTGGTAGGTCAGGCCGTGGATGGTCTCGTTCTCGCAGATGTAGACGTAGTCGGCGTCCTCGGGGATGTCCAGATCGGAGCAGTCGGGGATGTAGCTGAAGTTGCGGTCCTTGGAGCTGGCGGCCACGATGACCTCGCCGTACTTCTTGGCCTCGGCGATGGCCTTCTTGGACCAGGCGCCGGTTTCAATGTAAACGGCCTTGCCGTTCTTCATCAGGTTCCAGGGGATGGCGGCGAACTGGAGGGTGGCGCCGCCCTGCAGGAACAGGACTTTATAATTGTCGGGGATGTTCATCAGGTCGCGGAGGTCCTGCTCGGCCTCGTCAACGATCTGCTGGAAGACCTTGGAGCGGTGGGACATTTCCATGACGCACATGCCGCTGCCGCGGTAGTTCATCATTTCGTCCCGGATCTCCTCCAGGACGGCTTCGGGCATCATAGCCGGGCCTGCGGAAAAGTTGTAGGTTCTGCCGTAATTCATGGGTGCTCCTCCTATAATAATAATGTAATAGGGTACGGATCTATGTCGACGGCGCCAGCGCCGCGGCGTACGGGAAGGGGAGTGTGACGGGAAAACAAAAAGAGACAAAAAGACCCCGCTGGTCCTTTTGCCTCCGTCCCGACCTGAGAGATTCCCGGATGCCGCACAAACCGCGGCGCCCGGTTGCCCCTTTGGTGTGCGGCAGCGCCGCACTTTCCGAAGTGTCGTCCGGATCCGATCCTTTTGCCTGAGAGTTTTTGCATTCCCCTTCGGCTCCGTGCTGTCACGGCCTCTCTCGGACCCATCCATCGACCCTGATTCTGTTTTTCCGCCGGTAGACAAAAACTGTGCTGTCCTGCAAAAAAAACTGAATTCTCTCTTTGGATTTCGTACGGATCGAGTATAGCATTCCTTCCAAATGATGTCAAGGTCATCTTGCCCTTATTGGGCGCGGCGGTCCGGCGCCGGAGGGATCCCGGCGGGAGGGACAGCGCAGCCTGGCGATGTACCGGTTCAAACAATTTAAGTAATCCTTGAAAAAAGTTTACATAATTATTTTTTCGGCAGTTTGGCGGAAAAAACCAGACTGGACCGGTTAAAAATCGTGATTTTCGGATGAACTTGTGCTTGACATTAGACTATAGAAACGATAAAATATCTGTGTATGAAACTGGGTTGTCGGGCCTTACTGTGCCCTTCTTTGGGTGACAACCTGGAAGAGGCACAAGAAATTGTATCAGACGGGTGCCATGCACCCTGAATGTAGGAGGTAGTGATAGTGAACAAGAGACTGACGAGAGTCCTGTCCCTGATCATGGTCCTTGCCATGTTCCTGTCCGTCAGCGTTCCGGCCTTCGCACTGGAGGACGGCTGGGATCGTGAGATCAAGGTGATCGGCGACAGCAGCGTCTTTGCTGACGACACTGCCGGCGACGATGAAAACGCCGCCGACGAAGGCGAGCCCGATGAGGGCTGGGACCGGGAGATCAGCGCGGGCGAGATCCGCGAGTTTAACGCTGATCCCGACAATGACGATCCCGACCCCAAGATGGAGCTCTTTACCGAGAATGAAGAGCTCGGCTACTCCGTGACCGTGGAGGCGCCCATGGGTGCGCTGCCCACGCTGGCGGAGCTGCGCGCTGAACCCGTGGAGATCGAAGACATCCGCGAGCCTGTGGAAGAATTGCTCAAGGGCGAGCGGGAGATCCTGATCGCGCTGGACATCTCCTTCTGGCTGGGCGAGGATGAGATCGAGCCGGAGGAGCCTGTGCAGGTCATCATCTCTGCCCCCGAGCTGGAGGGACGGGACGATCTGCAGATCATCCATCTTCCCGATGAGGACGATCCGGAGACCATCGACCTGATCCCGCAGGAGGACCTGGCCTTTACCCTGGGCCCCAACGAGATCGCTTTCCGGGCGGACAGCTTCTCGTACTATGTTGTTTCGGGTCAAACCTATAGCAACATTACGATCCATTATGTGTATTACAATGAAGAGACAGGTTCATATGATGAATTGGGAGACAGCTCCAACGGCGTTTTCCCGTCGGGGACGGTAAATGCACAGACATTCTATAGCAACTGGCCATATCAAGGATGGAATGGTAAAACTCCATACAAGTTCCTGAAATATGACTTCGCCGGGTATACCTACAAAGAAACACGCCTGAATTCTCCGGGCAGCAACGGCACCCAGATTCGTCCGATCCTGCTAGTGGAGGACACTGACGACTCGTGGATTAGAACCAGCTATAATTGGCGATATACAACTAATGGTAGCAGTTGGGGCACGCTATCAAGAAACAGCAATGTATATGTGATCTACGAGAAAAAGACGGTCACTTCCGGCGGTTCCTCCGGTGGCGAAGGCGGACAGACTCCCGTGGATGTGCCGGACCTTCCCGCCGGGAAGAGCGTGGAGCCCAACGGGGACGGTACCTATGATATCACCCTCAGCGTGACCGGCGTGGAGGCGACCCAGCAGACGGTCACCAAAGCCAATGTGATCATCGTTTTCGACGTTTCCGGCAGTATGAACGATGATATGAACGGGAATGAAACCAATGACAATAGTCGAAGGAGAATGACGATCGCGAAGCAAGCGGTCAATTCCCTCGCCGCAACGCTCCTGAGTGAGGACCTGCAAGACGCGAACCATCACCAGCTGGTGCAGATGGCGCTGATCCAGTTCTCCACCACGGCGTCCTATGTGTTGCAAGATTTTACGGACGACTTGGACACCTTCACCGGTGCGGTGGACAGTCTTTCGGCCGACGGCGGCACCAACTGGGAGCATGCGCTGATCCTGGCCAACAGTATGGAGGTCGATCCCAACGCGAACACCTACGTCGTCTTTGTTTCCGACGGTGACCCGACGTTCCGTTACAGCCGAATGAACCTTACGGACAGTGAGCTTTATAACAGCAATGCCTACGGTGTTGGTGAAGATTACGGCATCACTTTCGGCAGAGGCTACGAGTTTGATGAGTACAACCTGACTGCCGCGAAGGCGGAGGCCAAGGCGATCGTGGACGCCGGGAAGAGCTTTTATACCATCGGCCTGTCGGATGACGAAGATTTGGAAGGTCATATGCAGGATCTTACGACGTCCGCCGGAAGCCCCGCAGAAAACTATTTCTCCGCCAACGACTCGGATGACCTGAACGAAGCCTTTGCTACGATCGCGTCCGACGTTACGTCCCACATCGGCTTCACAGAGGTCAAGATCAACGACGGCGTGACGGAGCTGACTACGGTGGAATCCGACGCGCTGACCGGCA
Organism: Oscillospiraceae bacterium; assembly: GCA_902765595.1. Taxonomy (GTDB): domain Bacteria; phylum Bacillota; class Clostridia; order Oscillospirales; family Oscillospiraceae; genus Limivicinus. Next base: position 135,659 of record CACXAQ010000001.1, read on the forward strand.
CTCCCACCAATTTCGTCTACCGCAAGGGAACGCATACCGGCGATGAGATCCCTCAGAATGATGTTTGGGCGGATGCACCTAAAGCGACCATTACCGGCGACAACCACGTGATCTGGGATACCTCCACCATCGGCGCCCTGGAGCCCGGCGTGACCTATTCCGTCACCTTCACCGTCTGGCCCAGCCAGGAGTCCTATAACATCATCGCCGATATCAACAACGGCATCATCCGGGACGCCCAGGGCAACATCATCCGCACCGGCACCCCCACGGAGGCCTATAACGCCCAGCCGCAGGAGATCCGGGACCAGATCACGATCGGTACAGACGGTAAGTATACCCTGAAGACCAACACCGGCGTTACAGTCTCTTACAAATTTAACGGCGCGGACGGCGAAGAAGCTGCCACCGTGACGAAGGAAGGCTCCATGCCGCTGGACACCACCTACTTCTCCATGACCAAGGACTGGGTGAACGTGCTGCCGGACGATACCCGTACTGCACAGGTGCTGGCCAGGGTGGACGATGAGGACGGCAAGACTTACCTGGTGGACTCCAACGACGAATGGATCCTTGACGATGAAGGCAACAGGATCGAGCGGAACTGGAGCACGTTCAACTCCTGGAAGGACAAGGCGGTCTACTACGTGGACCTGATCGTCACCAAGGGCGATGAGGACTATACCGAGGCTCGCCTGACCAGCGACAAGAATTGGACGTGGGACCAGATGTTTGTGGCTCCCGGCGTGCTGACCCATGACAAGACGGCTACCTCCGGCGCGATCGAGGTACGCGAGAGCGGCGACGACTATACCGTGCGCGAGAAACCCAGTGAGTCCTACTACTGGGAACTGTTCGCGGAGATCTACCACCCCATGGTCATCAACGGGACTGCATGTGTCCTCCAGAAGGTTGACGAGGATGACACCTCCATTCCCGAAGGTCTGGCAGACGCGGAGAACACCTTCAACGGTGACTATTACAACATCGAAGGGACCGTGTACAAGAAGCTCGGTTCTGCCAGCGATGCCGTGATCAGTGCCGTGAACGAGCGCCGCAGTTATCTCAACCTGACCAAGACGGTCACCGGCGAGAACGCACCCGCAGATGCATACTTTACCTATACAATCAAGATGGAGAATCCCGACGGGCTGTATCAGGGAGAAACGGGTTACACAGCGAACAATGACGATTTTTGGTTCTCGATCTACGATGATTATGACACGATCGTCAAGGACAGCACGCTTGTGACCGGGGCAGAGGCCGAGGCAGGCAACACCGGTTATTGGCACTTCGCCAACGTCGAGAATGGCATGGAAATCACCGTCAAGCTCAAGGCTGGCTGGAACCTGCGTGTCACAAACCTGCTCTCTGGAACGACTTATGAGATCACCGAGAATGAAGCCGCGATGGATGATGGCTTTGTCTTCACCAGCGTCGAGGCTACAGCCAAGCTGAATGGCGCCGTACAGACTTATGAGCCCACGATCGTCGGCGCAAACATCAGCGGTGAGATCGAGAATGCCAACACCGACTATGCCGTTACCTACACAAACAATTATCTTGGCGTGTACTACGTGTATCACTCCTCTGACAATACTGTTGAGCGCTTCCCGATGGCGGTTGACGGCGTCAGAGCTGTTGACGTCGACCTCGTTGCCATGACGAAGGATAATTTCCTCTATGGCGGTTACTATCACGATTACTCCGGCAAGAAGGTGGATCCCAAGACGCTGGAGTATACCAATGATAAAGCGACTGACGAGGGCGCCACGCCATACACGGGTGAGGTGATGGAGGCATGGAAAGGCGGAAACCCGTATTCGGACAGCGGCTTCGAGCTTGATCCGGAACCCAATACGGTATACTACCTCAAGGAGGTCCCGGAAGACACCTACCTGATTCCGTACCTGCACTACACCTTCTATTCGGAGTCGAAGAAGATCGGTACGGCATGGCTCGTCTCCGATACCGACGACTACTTCTACCTGGAGACCGGCTTCCTGCTCACACCGGGTAACGGTGGTTCTCCGAGGCGCATTGCCAACATGTACACGCAGTTTACGGTCACCTGCAACACCGGCGGTAAGACTCAGATCCTTAAACCCACTGAGGTCTTCGACGGTGAGCATGGTGAAGGCGTTACCTTCCACAGCCCGACTGCCGGCTACCTGACGATCGCAAGGGTCATCAACGGGAGCGAGCGGCTGATCCAGAACGGCGACAAGATCCAGCAGTACTGGGTCACCCCGGACGGACTGCTAGTCACCGGCAAGTGGGTCCGCACCATTACCCAAGGCTTTGGTGAGAACGATGTTTACACCGCGATCGCAGACAATAAGACGGACGAAGCTGAGACCTCCGTCATCTGTTTGAATAGCGACATCGCTTAATATGAGAAAATGAGGTGATTAAAATGTCGAAAAAGAAAGCATTTACTCCTTCCATTTTTCTCGGGGGCTTTAACCCTCCCGGCCCCGGCGGCGGCGGCGGCTACGGCAGCGACCAGAGCGGCAACGACCCGGTAGGTGGGAACGCTGTCGGTCCTGTGCCTTACGCCGACTGGGCAAAGAGCCTTGGCCCTGACGCCGGATCCGGCAGTTTCGAGGCCTATGGTCAGTGGTGGGCTGATAACGGATTCAGCATGGACGCTTGGAACGAGTTCAACCCCAACACCTCCTTTACCTGGGGCCCCGAAAACGACGAATAAACCAAGAAAAAGAATAGCGTGGGGGAAAATACTCCACGCTATTCTTCTTTAAAACGCATGAGCAATGGAATTTATGAGCTGAATCTGGCTGGCCACACGCTGCGTTATGCCTTCCGCCGTGTCAGGACCAAGTATTTTTTCCTGCCCCTGCTGCACCGTTCTGCTTCGGAGGGCTGGGACATTAAGATGACGGCGGAGGATCTGGCGCGTGCGAGGATCGCCTCCCCGCCGCAGTACACGGAGGCCTATGCGGAATATCGCGGCCTTCTGGCCCCAACCGCCCGGGCTCTCCAGGCCTTTGACTGCTGCATCTTTCATGCTGCCGCCATCGTTACGCAGGGGGGCTGCTGGCTTCTCGCTGCCCCAAGCGGTACCGGGAAGACTACCCAATATCGCAACTGGCTGCGTCTGCATCCCGGCGAGTTGGGGATCATCTCCGGCGATATGCCGGTGCTGGAGCTGCGGCAGGACGGCGTTTGGGTGCACCCCAGCCCTTGGAACGGGAAGGAGCGATACCGCGGTTTCGAGCCGGCAAAGCTTGCTGGGGTGGTGCTGCTCCGGCAGGGCAGTGAGAATTGTATAGAGTTTTTGGAGCCGCGCCAGGCGATCCCGCCGCTTTTTGGGCAGCTTGCCGCCCTTCCCGATACCGAAGCGCAGACACGCGCCGTGTGCCGCATTATGGATGGTGTCCTGCGATCTGCGGCCTGCTGGCAGTATACGAATCGCGGAGACGACGACTCTACAGAACTCTTGCGTGAGAAGATCCGAAGGGAGGATGAACGGCGTGGTGTATAAAGCCAGGAGCGGTGTGCTGCTGACAGAGGTCTGCGGCGAATATATTTTAGTCGCCGCCAGATCTGCACGCCAGTTTTGCCCCTTTGTGACGGTCCTGAATGAAAGCTCGGCGTTCATTTGGAAGTATTTGGTCGACGGTGCATCCCTTGCGGACCTGGAGTCTGCCGTCTCTGAAGAGTATGAGATCGATGAGCCGGTAAAAGTTCGTTCGCTTTTGATGGACTTGCTCGAGAAACTGGAAACCAATGGTTATTTGCTTCGCATGGAGCAAGGAGGAGAGCATGAAGAATAAAAAACTGTGGGCTGTTGTTGCAATCATGCTTATAGTGCTGGGCGCTCTGCTGATCTGGCAGCCCTGGAATACGAATACGCCTGCGTCTGACACGGTTAATGAGCCTCTTGCAGAGACAGCCACGGAGACCGCTGCCCCGTCTGAGAATGGAGAAATCGACTCTTCCGCGGAAATCGGCGAGATCATCCCCGAGCCTACTCCCGAATTTGTGGACCCTGCTGATTTTGAGGACGCGACCGAGGAGGCCGAAGGCGACGAGCAGGGCGGGCTGTGATGCCGGAGCTCACTACGGGCGAGCGTCTGTTTTTGCAGGCGCTCAGCTGTGCGATCCGGGGTGACCGGCTGACGCTTGGAGCGGAGCTGCAGGTTTCTGAATGGCTTGAGCTGCGCACGCTTGCCTATCAACACCGCGTGCTGCCCCTTTTGGCGGAGGCGATGGTTCCCGGCACGGCCTTTTCTCGGCTGCCCGGGGAGTGGCCCCGTCTGCAGGAACTCGCCCGGTCGCGGACAGTGTCTCAGGCAGCACGAACGGCGGAGTTCCTGGATTTGTTGGATCAGCTTTCCCAACGCGGTCTGAATCCGGTCGTGATGAAGGGAATCGTGTGTCGCTCCCTCTATCCCCACCCTGAGCAGCGTCTATCCAGCGATGAGGACCTGCTGATCTCGCCGGAGGAAAGGAGCGTCTACCATGAGGCTTTCCTTGCCTGCGGACTGAGGCTTGCGGAAGCGTCCTCGGTGCTGCTTTCTGCGGACGAGATCACCTATGAGGATCCTGAACGCGAACTGTGCATTGAGCTGCATTTGAAGCCCTTTCCCGGTGAGGACAGTATGTGGGGGGACTTTAATCACGCCTTTCAGAACGTGTTTGAGCGGAGCACCTGCGTGAATATTTACGGCCGTATGGTTCGAACTATGGAGCCCACGGATCATTTGCTGTACTTGCTCTGCCATGCGTATAAGCATTTGATCCACAGCGGCGTCGGCTTGCGCCAGATCTGCGACCTGTGCCTGTTTGCCCAACGCTTCGGGGGCGTGATCGACTGGCACCGCTTACAAAGCGAGTGCTCCGCGCTGGGGATCGAGTACCTGGCTTCGGCCATGTTTCTTATCGGGCAGCGTTGGCTGGAAATCCCCGCGCCCACATCTTTTACGGCTCCGGCCCCGGATGAGATCCCATTGCTGAAGGATTGCCTCAGCGGCGGACTGTACGGCGCGGAGGACAAGGACCGCGTGCACAGCCGTGCGTATACGCTGGACGAGATCCGTGCGAGCAGGGAAGGAAGGCGGCCACACGGTACCGCACGCTCTCTCTTTCCCGGAAGAAGCTCCCTTGCCGGACGCTATCCCTATCTGAGGAAGCGGCCCTGGCTGCTTCCAGCGGCGTGGGTACAGCGCCTTTGGGGGTACGTGATACGGGAAAGAGCGAATCCCGGAAAAAGCATTCAGATCGGCAGGGAGCGAATTGCGCTACTAAAACAGTACCAGATCCTTCCCTGACGGGGAATTCAAAAGACGGACGCCGCAAGAGCAGCGCCCGTCTTTTCTGTTGCCTGAAGTGGAATACAAGTCCGGAATAAGGCCGCAGGATACGCTCTTTTTTGCAAAAAACCTTGTGCTCGCAAGGAAACAATGATATACTTTAATATTGAGATTGTACGTATTCGGGACGGGAGAGCCATGGAGAATCCGCTGGAAGAAAAACGGGCGTTGTTCAATTCGCTCCATACGCTCCGGGGACGCTGGAAGGAAGGGACCTTTCGCGAGATCCTGGATGACTGGCGCTGGATCTTTACGTACAGCAAGCGTTATAAGCTGGCGATCCTGTTTTATACCCTTTTGGGTATCGTGAGCACCAGCTTCGGTTTGGCTGCCAGCGTGGCCGGGAAAATCACCATCGATATCATCACCGGACATGACAGCAGCCGCCTGGGCCTGATGATTGCCATTATGGTGGGCAGCGCCGCCTTCAGCCTGCTCTTTTCCAGCGCGATCAACCGCATCTCCACCAAGCTGAGCATCGACATCAACAACGATATCCAGGCGGATATTTTTGATCAGATCATCGATGTGGACTGGCAGGCCATCAACAGATACAGCAGTGGGGATCTGCTGAATCGCTTCAACAGCGATGTGAGCACCGTCAGCAAAAATGCCATCAGCTGGCTGCCGTCCATCGTGATCGCACTTTATAACTTTATTGCCACCTTTGCCCTGATCTGGCACTATAACAAGGTGATGTCCCTGCTGTCCTTTGCCAGCGCGCCTGTGATGCTGCTCCTTTCCAAGTACCTGATCCGCAAGCAGCGGGAATATGCCAATCGGATGAAACAGACCGGCAGCGAAATGATGGGCTTTGAGGTGGAGACCTTTTATAATTTTGATACCATCAAGTCCTTCGGCATCATGGGGAACTACGGCAAGAAGCTGCGGGACTGGCAGAAGAGGCTGAAAGCCATCAGCCTGGAGTATAATCTCTTTTCCATCAAGACCAACGTTTTCCTGTCTGTCCTGGGGCTGATCGTGCAGTATGCCGCTTTCGGATACTGCCTGTTCCTGCTCTGGAAGGACCGGATCACTTACGGTACGATGACGCTGTTTCTGGAACAGCGGGTCCGCCTGTCCAATGCGTTTAACAGCGTGGTGGGGATCGTCCCTGCCTTCCTGTCCAGCTCTGTTTCGGCCCACCGCATCCGGGAGTTGATTGAACTCCCCAGGGAGAAGCATCTTCCGGAAACACAGCAGCTCCAGGCAATGGCGGAGCAGGGGGTGGAGGTCCGGATGGACGACCTGAGCTTTGCCTATACGGAGAACAAGCAGGTTATAGTATCCTCCTCTTTCCGGGCTTCTCCCGGAGAGATCGTGGCGCTGGTTGGCCCTTCCGGCGAAGGGAAAACCACGATGATCCGCCTTGCGCTGGGCCTGATCCATCCCGATGAAGGTACCGCCTATCTGCAGACCGGAGATGGGACGCAAGTTGCCTGCAATGCGGACAGCAGGGCGCTGTTTTCGTATGTCCCCCAGGGAAATGCCATTTTGTCCGGAACCATTGCGGAGAATCTGCGCATGGTGAAGGAAGATGCCGACGACGAGGAGATCATCGAGGCCCTGAAGATCGCCTGCGCCTGGGACTTTGTATCCCAAATGCCGGAGACGATCCACAGCAAGCTGGGGGAACGGGGCCGCGGCCTGTCGGAGGGCCAGGCACAGCGGATCGCTATTGCCCGTGCCGTCCTGCGGGATGCGCCGATCCTGCTGCTGGATGAGGCCACCTCTGCCCTGGATGTGACCACGGAGCGGCGGGTACTGCGGAATATCATCCGTCAGCGGCCCAATAAAACCTGCATCGTTACGACCCACCGGCCCACCGTGCTGAGCATGTGTCAGCGAGTATATCGCGTGATTGACAAGCGCGTGACGGAACTGAGCGAAGAAGAATCCAGCCGGATGGCAATGGACTTTTGAGAGGGGGTGCAGACCATGATCGATTTGCATACCCATGTACTTCCCGGCGTGGATGACGGCTCCCGGAGCATGAAAGAGTCTCTGGAGCTGCTTACCATGGCGGCAGACAGCGGGGTGGAGATTCTGGTAGCGACGCCCCATTGCAATATTCCGGACGAATTTGATAATTACGTGAGCCCAGAGCTGGAGGATCTCTTTCGAAAACTGGATGAGGCGCGAAAAAATGCCGGTATCCCGATCCGACTCCTGCGGGGGATGGAGATTTTCGCAACGCCGGAGCTGCCGCAGCTTCTGCGGGACGGAAAAGTCTGGACCTTGAACGGAACGAAATACTTTTTGATGGAATTCGCCTTCGACGAAGACCCGGATTATTGCAGCCGCATACTGCGCCGCTGCAGGGAACTGGGCTTTTGGCCCATCGTCGCCCATCCGGAACGCTACTATTTCCTTCAGGAGGATCTGCAGCTCGCCTTCGAATGGTGTGTGGAAGGATACGGACTGCAGTTAAACAAGGGGAGCCTTTTGGGCCGCTTCGGATCTGCTCCGCAGCGGACAGCGGAGCTGCTGCTGCAGCACGGCCTCGCCGCCTGCGTCGCCAGTGACGCCCATAACCCCAAGCGGCGCAGCACCAATATGCTGGATGTGCGCGGGCTCCTGCTGGAGGAATACGGAGAAGCTTACATGAGGCTCCTTTTGGAAGAAAACCCGAAACGCATCCTGGACGGGAGAGCGCTGCTTGGCTATGAGCCCATCCCGTTCCGCTGAAAAACTGTGTTACGCTGAGGAGGACAATGACTTGTGAGAAAGCTCAGATTATTGCTCCTGGTCTTTTTCCTGGTGGTGTTTGTGATCTTTATGGCCACCAATATACACGAGTACCTGACGTCGGATTATACTGCGCCGGTCATTGCCGCAGATACGGATGTGCTGCATGTCAGTGTCTCCGCCAATGAGGCGGATCTGCTGGTGGGCATGTCGGCGTCTGACAATCTGGACGGCGACGTTTCTGACAGCCTGGTAGTGGTGTCCCAATCCAAGTTTATCGCCCCAAACACCCGGCATATCAACTATGCTGCCTTCGATGGGAACAACAATGTGGGGACCTATTCCCGGGACGTAGTCTATACGGATTATCATCCGCCCCGCTTTGTGCTTTCCGAGCCGCTGCGTTTTGTTGCCGGCAATACAAGCTATGATTATCTGCGCAGCCTGCGCGCCATGGATGTGCTGGATGGGGATATTTCCTCTCAGATCAAGATCACGTACGGAGATTTCAATACGGCCAGCGATTCTGTCAGCGTTCAAAAGATCATTCTTCAGGTCACCAACAGCGCAGGTGACACGGTCGCACTGGAGCTCAACGCCTCATTTGAGGATTTTGAAAGCTTTTCGAAAGTGTCTCCGGCCTTGACGGACTATATCATTTACGTCCAGAAAGGGGAGAAGCCCAATCTTCGCGCCTATCTGGACGGAATCTGGACGGCGGGGAACCACCGAAAGTTCTCGGATCTGGACTTTGATCCGGATACAGATATTTCAATCATTGACAACCGGGTCAATTACGGAGTCCCCGGCGTGTATACGGTGACCTACCGCCTCTCCAAGGGCATTGCGAACGGCGGCGGCGGTGTGACCCGTACAGATTTCGGTACGACGACCCTGTACGTTGTTGTGGAGGACGCATCATGAATGAAACCAAACAAGATTTTTCCTCCCTGCTGGACAAACTTGACCTGTACAGCATCCTGCGGGATACGCTGAGAAATCTGTGGGCGATCCTGCTGGGAGCCATCGCAGTGGCGATGATCGTGAATATGGTGGTCCGCGCGGATTTTCGCAACACCTATTCCACAACGGCCACCTTTGTGGTTACGGCCAAGTCCTCCAGCAACTACACCTACAGCAACCTGTCCGCCGCATCCACCATGGCCAACAGCTTTACCAATATCCTCAACAGCAATCTGCTGAAAAAGAAGGTCTGCCAGGACCTGGGAACGGACAGCTTCCGCGCCGCTGCCAGTGCAGAGGTCATCAACGGCACCAATCTGATGACGCTTCGGGTGACGGCAGATACGCCCAATAACACCTATCGGACGATCCGATCCATCATGTACAATATGGTAGACCTGACGCAGTATGTGTCCACGGACATGGTGCTGGAAGTGCTGCAGGACCCTGCGGTCCCTACCAGGGCCGACGCGTCCTTTTCTGCCCGGACCCAGACACAGAGGGCGTTTCTGGTCAGCGTCCTTGTGTTTTCTTTGGGCTTTATGTATCTGTCGTATCGGAAAGAGACAATCAAGAGCGAAAAGGATCTGGAAAATAAGCTGGACGCAAAGTCTTTGGGCATGCTCCATCACGAAAGCCTCTACAGAAATCTGGGCGACAGGATTCGCCGCAAGAAGAAAAAGCACCTGGTGACGGAGCTTACTGCCCAGTTTGAGTTTGTAGAGCGATATAAGAAGATTGCCGCGCACATTTCCGCCCAGGCGCACAAGAGCGGCGCCAAGACGATCCTTGTCACCAGCGTTCAGGAGCATGAGGGCAAGTCCACCGTCAGCGCAAACCTGGCACTGACGCTGGTGCAGCAGTCCTATAAGGTGCTCCTGATCGACGGCGATCTGCGCAGACCCTCTCAAAACGGACTGTTTCTGGGACCGGATGACAAACTGAAGGCAAGTCTCGGCGCGCTGCTCATGGGGCAGGCGACGCTGGGCGATGCCATGTACCACGACACGGAGCGAAACCTGGATCTGCTGCTCAACAAGCGGAATATCTCCAACTCCACGGATATCGTGTCTTCGGAATACATGTCCAGGCTTATTGCCGTGGTGCGCAACTACTACGACTTTATCATTATTGACTCGCCTCCCATGTCTCTGATGGCGGACGCCGAGGTCCAGGCGGACCTGGCGGACATGAGTATTCTCGTGGTCAAGTACGACACGGTCCTGGCCCAGGATCTGAACGATGCCATTGATTCTCTGCGGGACTGCCATGCGCAGTTTGCCGGCTGTATCCTGAACCAGGTACGTACACTGCCCGGTTCCCGCCGGACGGTGGGCGGCTATGGCGGCTATGGGCGCTACGGCCACTATGGCCGCTATGGACGTTACGGCCACTATGGGGAGTACGGCCGCTATGGAAAAGCGGAAAACTGAGGTGCTGCCATGAGTGAAAATGTTGCTAAGAAGAAAACGGAGTATGAGAAGATCGACGTGATCTCTTTCGTCAATGATTTTCTCCATCGCCTCCGCAGACTGTGGCTGCTTGTCCTGGCGTTGACTGTGGCGGTCGCCGCGCTGTTTTATTATCGAGTCAGCAGCAGCTATACCCCAACCTACGTGGCTGAGGCCACCGTTACCGTGGAAATCGTCAACGGCGGCAGCTTTTCCAATAAGAACACGGCCGAGCAGATGGGGCTGATTTTTCCCTATATTCTGACCAGCGGCGCCCTCTCTGACGTGATTGCCCAGGACCTGGGTATGACCAGTGTTCCGGGTACGATCAATGTTACCTGCATCCGGGGCACCAATCTTCTGACCATCACCGTCAGTTCCTGGGACGCCAACTACGCCTATGATACGCTTCAGTCCGTGCTGCGGAATTATCCGTCGGTCGCACAGTTCGTCGTGGGACAGACGGAGCTGAAGGTCATCGATGATAACGGGATCCCCACCGACAGCGGGCGGGAATCGGTGATCCGCGGCTCTGTGAAAAAGGGCGCAGCCATCGGTTTCGCGCTGGGCATGCTGTTTGTCGCTTTCCACGTGGCGGCCTTCCGCACCGTGCGGAGCGAGTCGGAACTGCGTTCTCTGCTGAATATCCCGTTTCTTGGGACGCTGCCCTTCTATCGGAAAAAACAGCGGCGCAATGCCGCCCGTACGGAGATCAATATCCTGAAGGACGGGGAAAACTCCGATTACGTGGAATCGGTGCGCCTGATCCGTACTCGCCTGGAGCGTCAGATGGAGGACAGGAAGGTCCTGATGGTAACCAGCTCCATTTCCGGCGAGGGCAAATCCACAGTTGCGGCGAACCTTGCCATTTCCATGGCACGAAAGGGGAAGCGCGTGATTCTGGTGGACTGTGATCTGCGTAATCCTACCGTGAGCAAGATCTTCGGCCTGCAGGAAAAATACCCGGGACTGGTTTCGATCCTGCGCGGGACCAGCAGACTGGAGGACTCTCTCTGCGAGGTTCAGGACCACGGCACGCCCATTGGGCTGACGCTGCTGCCCGGCGGCGAACGGGAATCCCGCCTGGTAGAGATCCTCAGCAGCGAAGATATGAAAAAGCTGATCGATACTCTGCAGGCCCGGGCGGACATCGTGATCCTGGATACGCCTCCATCCGCCGTTCTGGTGGACGCCATGATGCTGGTGCGCTATGTAGACGCGGTGGCCTATGTGATCATGAGCGATTATGCACGCCGCCGGTACATCTACGAGGGTGTAGAGGAACTGACAAGCGCAGGCGCGCATATTGCAGGCTGCATCCTGAACGGCGGCAAAACCCGCGGAGGCCGCTACGGCTACTATGGCTACAAAGGAAAGTACGGCTACGGAAGCTACGGTTATGGAGCCAGGGCCTACGGCGCGGAAAAGAAGTCGGCCCCTTCGGATCAGAAAAAATCCGGCTCTGAGAGGAAGGCTTCCGGCAAAAAGCCTTCAAAAACGGATGATGAATCATAAGGATTGATGTTCCGCCTTTCCGGCGGGACTTGGAGTGCGCATGGAACTGAGAAACTACTGGTGGCTGCTGATCTGGCTATTTCTGTTTGGCGGTGTGAGCCTTGCGTTCTTCCCCAAGCGGGAGGAGATCGTCCTGGGCAAGCCTGTCCAACGCTGGGGCAAGTTCTCCGCCGCCGCCCTTGCCCTGCCCTATGTCATCTGGGCCGGGTGGAGGAAAAATATCGGGGATACAGAAGTATACCGAGCGTGGTTTTTAAATGTGCAGAAGGGCTTTACCAATCTGTGGGCATACTTGGCTGAACAGAGCAAGGATCGAGGCTTTTCTCTGTTGGCGAACCTGTTTAAAACGCTTGTTGTCGATTCGGACATCGGGTTTTTCCTGCTGATTGCAGCGATACAGCTGTTTTTCCTCGTGAAGATCTACAGGAAGTATTCAGAAGACTATTGGCTCAGTATGTTTCTGTTTATCGCGTCTACGGACTATTTGTCCTGGATGCACAACGGAATGCGGCAGTTTTTGGCGGCGACCATCATTTTCGGCGCGCTTCCTTTGCTGCTGAACAAGCGTTATATCCCGATGATCCTGGTCGTGATCTTGGCCGCGCAGATCCATTTGTCGGCGCTGCTGTTTCTGCCCTTTATCTTTATTGTGAACGGGAAAGCATGGAATTTCCGAACGATTCTGTTTATTGCGGGAATCCTTGTGGCCGTGTTTTTTGTGGATGAAATCACAGGATTTATCACGGATTCTCTTCGGGAGACGGCATATGAGGGCAATATTGAGATCCTGGAGTCTGACGACGGGACCAATATTTTCCGTGTGCTGTTCTATTCGATACCGGCTGTTATCGCCTTTGCGTTTCGAGACCGGATCGAAGCAGTAGATGATCCACTGATCAATCTCTGCGTGAACTTGGCCGTTGTGACGGCCGGTGTGTATGTTTTCAGCTTTTTTACCAGCGGGATTCTGGTGGGCCGGCTGCCCATTTTCTTCAGCCTTTCCAATTATATCCTGATCCCCTGGCTGATCAAGGAACTGTTCACAAGAGAATCTGCCTTGCTGCTTAAAGGCGGTTTTATCGCAGTCTATACGGCCTTTTTCTATTATCAGGTCGGCGTGACCTGGCACTACATTTGAGTCAAGGTCAGGCCGCACGTTTGAGGTGATGACATGCCTGTTCATGTGCTGCAGGTTTTTTCTACGCTGAATAATGGCGGAGCGGAAAACAGAATCATGGATGTGTTCCGGCATGTTGATCAGGAACGGGTAATTATTGATTTTGCCGTGGTGCATGGGGGCGAGCAGTTTTTCACCCGGGAGATCCTGCAGACCAAGAGCAAGATCTATACGCTTCCAGATCCCAGGAAGGGCTTGATCAGGAATTATCAGGCCTGGAGAAAGTTTTTCGCAGAACACCCCTTTCAGGCGGTGCATACCCACGTGTCCTGGTATGGGGGGATCGTTCTTCTGGCGGCCAAGCGGGCCGGGATCCCGCACAGGGTCGCTCACGCGAGAAGCTCAGAAGAACCGTCCATGTCTTTTCCGCGGAAAGCGGCAAGGACCTTTGGGAGGCTTCTCTTTGCGTGGACTGCCACGGAGAGATTGGCAATTTCGGAGGATGCGGCCAGGAATATCTTTGGCCCTGCCTGTGTAAAAAGGCACAGGTATCAATACGTCCCCAATTCCATAGACCAGACGAAGTATTCCACCCTGGAAGGGGAGGACAGAGCGCGGCTGCGTAAAAGCCTTGGGATTCCTGCCGGCGTTCACGCATACGTAACGGTCGCGAGCTTCAGGCGGCCGAAAAATCACGTGTTCCTGCTGGAAATCGCCAAGGCGCTCCGGGAAAAGGGAGATCCTTTCCTCCTGTTCCTGGTGGGAGACGGCGCTCTCCGGCAGGAGATCGAGGCGCGGATCCAGGCGCTGGGCCTTGGCGAGCAGCTGCGCTTGCTGGGCGTGCGAGGGGACGTGCCGCAGATCCTATGCGCTTTTGACGCATTGATCCTTCCTTCTTTGTATGAGGGACTGGGCGGCGTGGTCCTGGAGGCACAGATGGTGGGAGTTCCTGCGATCGTGTCCACAGGCGTCCCGGAAGAGGCGGACGTAGGGATCCGTATGGTGGAATATGTTTCCCTGCAGGAACCGCCCTCAAAGTGGGCGGATGTTATCCTCGGGAAGATCGAGAGCTTTTCCTGGAACAGGGAGAGCGCGGTTCAGGCCTTCCGGGAAAAAGGCTTTACCATTGAGAAAACGGCAAAGCAGTATCTGCTTGCCTATGGAATATCTGAGACGACCGCCATAGATGCGATTGTCGATCTCCGGGAGACGGAATAGGAGTAGCTATATGTGCGGAATCTGCGGCTTCATAACGGAAAAAGCGACCGATCTTTCCGCCCTCCGTACGATGAACAACACCATGGAGCACAGAGGACCCGATGATTCGGGAGAGGAGATTTTTCCCTTCTCCGAAAAGGCAAGGATCGGCTTGGCCCATCGAAGGCTGTCCATTCTGGACTTGAGCGAAAACGGCCATCAGCCCTTTCATTCCGCCAATGACGATGTGATCCTTGTTTTCAATGGAGAGATTTATAATTATCGGATCTTGAAAAAAGAGCTGGGGCACTATCCTTTCCGAAGCGAATGCGACACGGAAGTGATCCTTGCCGCCTACCTGGAATGGGGAGAGGAGTTCCTGGAACACCTGGATGGGATGTTTGCGATCGCTCTGTGGGACCGCAAAAAGCAAACGCTGCTTCTGGCGCGGGATCGCATCGGGAAAAAGCCGCTGTATTACTACTATGATGGGAAACAGCTGGCTTTCGGGTCTACCCTGCAGCCGATCATGGCATTTCCCGGGATCCGGCGGGAGCTGAACCGGGATGTTCTTCCGCGATACCTGTTTAACAGTTACATTACCGGGGATCAGACGATCCTGAAAAATACATTTCGTGTTCAGCCCGGCGAGTGTGTGGTATACGCTTCCTCCGGGTTGAGAAAAAAACAATACTGGGATCTGATATCAGAGTATGAGCGGATGTGCCGGGAACCCTTCGAGGATTATTCCGAGGCGAAGGAGGCGCTCTGCGCCGCGCTGAGGGAATCCGTTTCACGCCGCCTGGCGGCGGACGTACCGGTGGGGACCTTTCTGAGCGGAGGCTACGATTCTTCTCTCGTTACCGCGGTCGCACAGAAACTTTGCGATAAACCGATCAAGACCTTTTCCATCGGGTTCGAAGAGAAGGAGTATGACGAGGCTCCCTATGCCGAGGCCGTGGCGAAATACCTGGGAACGGAGCATGTCACCCACTATGTTTCGGAAGCGGACATGGTGAGACTGGTTGGAGAGATTCCCCAATACTATGATGAGCCTTTTGCGGATTCCTCGCAGCTCCCATCCATGCTGGTGGCAGAGCTGGCCGCAAAAGAGGTTAAAGTCGTACTCACCGGCGACGGGGGGGACGAACTGTTCTGTGGCTATCGGATGTACGAAAAACTGCAGCAGGCGCAGCGGATCGAGCCGGCTGCCGTTGTGATCAGAAAAGTGCTGGGCGAGAGGGGAGCTGTGCTCGAAAAGCTTCCGTTCCCCGTTCGGGCGATCCTGCAAAACAGGGACGACAGGTTCAGAACCCAGCTGGGCAGAGAGAGCTATAAGGAGAGCATTGCCAGGATGCTTGGCTGCGACCCTGCGTCCCTGCCCTATGATGAGAGACGGATCCCCGAAAAGAACTGGCAGAAACGCAGAATGCTGCTGGATTCCGTCACCTATCTCCCGGACAACAATCTTTGTAAGGTGGACCGCGCCAGCATGCGATCCTCGCTGGAGGCCCGCAGCCCGCTTCTGGATCTGGGCTTCGCAGAGTGTTCCTTCCGCGTCCCCCAGGGGATGAAGTACAGGAACGGGGACAAGAAGCATATTCTGAAAGATCTGGCCTATGATCAGATCCCCCGGGAGCTTCTCGACCGCCCCAAAAAGGGCTTTTCCGTTCCGGTCGACAAATGGCTGCGCGGCGTGCTGAAGGAGGATCTCCTTTCTGTTACAGATCGAGCCTATTTATCGGAACAAGGGATATTTGAACCCGAGTTTACGTCGGCTTATGTCCGGGAATACCTCTTTATGGGGGATCAGGGTTCCTTCTCCGGACAGAACCGCTCCCACATCGTCTGGCCCTTGTATATGTTCCAGAAATGGTATCAGTTTTATTGGACCTCTCATACGCATTGCGGTCAAAGTCAAGATAACTAACCATGAAGCGGAGCCCGTCTTGCTGGGAATGCGTTTGCTTGGATACGACAAGATGCACCGGCGAGGCGGGAAGAAGAATACCATGAAGAGAGCTTTCGGGAAATGAAGCAGGACGCGTTTATTACGGTTTTTACACCGGCCTATAATCGGGCGCATACGCTCCCGAGAACGTATGAATCTCTGAAAAAACAGAGCATGAAGTCGTTTGAATGGCTGATCGTTGACGACGGCTCCACAGACGGCACGAGGGAGCTTGTTAAAAGCTGGATTGATGCGGAAAGGGATTTTCGGATCCGATACCTCTACAAAGAGAATGGCGGCATGCATACTGCATACAACGCGGCGTACGAAAACATTCATACTGAGTTGAGCATCTGCATCGACTCGGATGATTGCCTGGCAGAGGAAGCAATTCGAAAAATCTTCGATTTCTGGAATAGCGTGAAAAAAGAAGACTACGCCGGCATCATTGGACTTGACGCGGACTTCTCCGGGAATGTGATCGGGAAGGGCTTTGAAGAAGGGATCCGGGATACCACGTTCCTGGAATACTATCGGCGAGGCGGGCAGGGGGATAAAAAGTTCGTTTACCGGACCGAGGTGGTAAAGCAGTATCCGCCCTATCCGGAGTTCGAGGGAGAGCACTATGTGGGCCTCTCCTGCAAATATGCCTTGATCGACCAGGATTATCGTCTGGCTGTGCTGAACGATGTTCTGTGCAATGTGGAATATCAGGCAGATGGTCATTCCCGATCGATGTATGCCGAATACCTCAAGAACCCCAAAGGCTTCTCCTATTATAGAAAAATCTTCATGCAATACCCGATCTCCAACACGAAACTGATCACGTACACCATCCACTATATCTCTTCTTCCGTGATCGGCAAAAACCGACATTATATTGCCGAATCTCCGAGAAAACTGCTGACGATCCTTTTGACCCCGTTGGGGTTGGTTCTCTCCCTGTATATTCGATTGAAAGCAAAACCACAAATGAAAGCATGAATCGCGGTGATCGTATGTATTTGCTGCGGCTGGACGATGCCAGCCCCTATATGAACGGTCCGAACTGGGCGCGAATGGAGCGACTGCTGGACCGCTATTCGATAAAGCCCATCGTCGGCATCATTCCGGATAACCGGGACCCGAATCTGCTGCAGTACGGCAGGGTAGATTCATTTTGGCAAAACGCTGCACTTCTTGAGCGCAAAGGCTGGACCATGGCTCTGCATGGCTGCACCCATGTTTATGAAACGGAAGACGGGGGGATCAACCCGGTCAATAAACGAAGTGAGTTTGCCGGCCTGCCTTTGGAAAGACAGAAAGAAAAAATTAGAGAAGGATACGGAATCCTCCTTCAGCACGGGATCCAAGCAAAGATCTTTTACGCACCGTCCCATACTTACGACCGAAACACGCTTCAGGCGCTGAAAGAGGAAACAGATATTCGGGTCGTCAGCGACACAGTTGCCAATGATGTGTATTATGAGGGCGGCTTTTTCTTTATCCCGCAGCAATCGGGACGGGTAAGAAGTCTGCCGTTCAGGCTGGCAACCTTTTGCTATCATCCAAATACTATGGCGGAAAGGGATTTTGAGGTGCTGGAGGCATTCCTTTCTGCCAATCAAAATCGTTTTGCAGCGTTTGACGAGACGCTGCTAAAGGAAAGAAACAGGGGAGCATACGACCGCCTGCTCCAGAAAATCTATTTCTTGAGAAGAAGGAATGGGAATTGATATGGATCGGGACTTGAATAAAGTCATCATTATCGGGACGGATCATCACAATGTGCTGGGCACAGTCAGGTGCTTTGGCGTAAACGGGATCAAACCCTATGGGATCATTGTGAAGAACGACGACAGCCCTTTGTGGGTGACCAAGTCCCGATATTGGCGGCAGACTATTGTGATCGGCGATGATTCTGAGATCTATGATGCGCTGGTCAAAAACTTCGGGAACGAAATGAAGAAGCCGGTGGTCATCTGCTGCTCGGACGGGGCCATGTGCTTCATCGACAGGAATCTCGATCGATTAAAAGATCGTTTTATTCTCCCGTCTCTCAACGGAGAGCAGGGCGCGATCACACGCCTGATGAACAAAGAGACCCAGCAGGAGTTCTTGGAACAGCAAGGGATCCATATGCTGGAATCCCGGATCATTGACCTGACGGCCGAAAGTTCCTGCCATGATCTCGATTATCCCGTGATCCTGAAGCCGGTCGCAAGCGTAGAGGGAGACAAGAAAGATATCGTCATATGTGACAGTGAAGAGAGCGCTTTGCGTGATCTGGCGGAATTCGGGCGTTTGGGCTATAAAAGGATCCTGTGCCAACACTATTTGAGGAATGTAGAAGAATACCTGTTAACGGGCGCCGTTTCCAAACGAACAGTCTCTTATGTGATCTGCAAGATCATTCGTCAGTGGCCTGTCAAAACCGGTTCGGGCAGTTACTCTGTGTTTTCGCATGACGAAACTACGCTTTGCTATATCGATTCCGTCATGAAGCAGCTTCAGAAGCTGGGATTCAGCGGAACGATCGACATCGAGTTTTTCAAAACAGATGAGGGTTACTGCATCAATGAAATAAACTGGCGAACGAGTGGCTTTAACCATGTTAGCCTGTTCACAAAGGAATACTCTTCGTACTACTATTACTTATCTGTTACAGATCAGGATTTCCGTCATGATGATCATTTCGTGAAAAACGGATTTATTATGAACGAGGGTGCAGACCTGCGGAACGCGCTGATCGCAAAAAATGTCAGCATTTTGACGTGGTTCGCGCAACTGTTTACAGTCAAAACCTTTGCGTTTTGGTTCTGGAAAGATTTAAGACCGGCTTTTTCCAGGTATTTGTACTACTTCAGAAAATATGTGTCAGGGAACGAGTGAACTATGATTCCTAAGCGCATCCACTACTGCTGGTTCGGGCGCGGCAAAAAACCGAAGCTTGCACAAAAATGCATCGCCAGTTGGCAGAAGCTGCTTCCGGACTATGAGCTCATCGAGTGGAATGAGGACAATTACGACGTGAATGCCACGCCCTATACCAGGTACTGCTATGAGAACAGGAAGTGGGCATTCCTGAGCGACTATGTGCGCCTTGACGTGGTATACCGGTACGGCGGGCTGTACTTTGATACGGACGTGGAAGTGATCGCGCCCTTTGATGACCTCCTGGAGCGGGAAGCCTTTTTCGCCTTTGAAAACGATGAACATGTGGCCACGGGCCTTGGCTTCGGCGCGGAGCAAAACAGCCCCTATGTCCGGGCAATGATGGAGCAATACAACTTTTCCGACGGGAATGACGTCGTGATCACAGGGTGCCCTGTTTTGAACACCAGAGCTCTGCTCCCTTACGGACTGAAGCTGGACGGGAAAACGCAGCAGCTGGACGGCCTGCTGATCCTGTCGGCGGAAGCGATGAACCCCTACGACGATCCCACCGGTCGGCTGCGTGTCACGGAGAATACCCGGAGCATCCACTGGTATTCCAAGAGCGCGCAGAGCAAACGCGCCATCCTGCGCAGCAGACTGACAAGACCTTTTCACAGGATCTTCGGAACCGATTGTTTTGAGTGGTTGAAACGATGAAAAGCATTTTGATTTGTTCCCACGCTATGGAGCTGGGCGGGGCGGAGCGCGTTCTGCTGGGCCTTCTGGAAGCCCTGGACAAGGATCGCTATGAGGTCGACCTGTTCCTGATGCGCCACCGGGGCGAGCTTTTGAAGGATATCCCGGAAGGGGTACGCCTTTTGCCGGAGATCTCCCAGTATGCCTGCCTTGCGGTCCCGATCCGGGAAGTGCTGCAAAAAGGCCGCCTCGATATGGCCTATGGGCGTTTCATTGCGAAACGAAAGGCAAAACGAACCCGCAGAGCGCTGGGGATCACAGGCGAGAACGACGTCGAACTCGAATACAGCCACAAGTTCACAAAAAAATATATGCCCCCTGTCAGCGGCAAGACCTATGACCTGGCCGTCAGCTTTCTGACCCCGCACTACTATGTGGCGGAAAAAGTTCGGGCGAAGAAAAAAATCGCCTGGATCCACACGGACTACTCGGTCGTTGCAGTAGATCGGGAGTCCGAGCTGAAGATGTGGGCGGCCTATGACAAGATCGTCTCCATCTCCGATCAGGTGACAGACGCTTTTGTTCAGACTTTTCCCGAACTGAAGGAGAAAGTCATCATGCTGCCCCACTTCATTCCTGTGGAATACATCAAGCGCTTGAGCGAGGCGGGGAACGCGCCCGAGATGGAAAAACGCGGAGACGAGATCCGCTTGCTGTCCATTGGCAGGTTTTGCGTTCAGAAGAATTTTGACAATGTCCCGGATATCTGCAGAAGGCTCCGTGAGAGAGGCCTGCATGTCAAATGGTATTTGATCGGCTATGGCGCCGAGGAGATCATCCGGCAAAAGATCAAAGAGGCGGGGATGCAGGAGCACGTTGTGATCCTGGGGAAAAAGGAAAACCCCTACCCGTACATCAAAGCCTGCGACCTGTACGTACAGCCAAGCCGTTATGAGGGCAGGAGCGTGTGTGTCATCGAGGCCCAGATCCTGGGGAAGCCGGTGGTGATCACGCGGTACCCCACCTCTGGAAGCCAGCTGAGGGATGGCGTGGACGGCGTGATCGTCCCGCTGGATAACGCCGGCTGCGCGGAAGGAATCGCGGGATTGATCATGGATGAATCCATGCAGGAAAGGCTTCGGACAAATTGCTGTACTGAGTCCTTTGATGGAGCGTCAGGGCTATGTCAGCTCTACGCGATGATGGAATGACGATGAGACAGAATTTAAAGCAAATCATGGAGCGGGAAAGAACGCTCTATATCCCGCACGTCCGGAGCCTGAAAAACCGGATCATGACATGGTATACTCACGCCGAGGAATACCGGATCTTTCGCTTCATCTGCGCATTGCGGAAGGCAGAGTATTATCAGGGACGGAACAAACTTCTCTATGTGTTTTGGCTCAGAAGGGCCAATATTCGGGGTGAGGCCTTGGGTTTTTCCATCCCCCCCGGGGTTCTTGGTCCCGGAGTGTGGATCTACCACAGCGGTAATATCATCATCAATCTGCACAGTACGGTGGGGGAGGGCTGCCGTTTCCACGGCGATAACTGTATCGGCAACAATGGAAAGGACAACCGCTGCCCCGTTCTCGGAAAACGTGTTGATCTCGGCGTCGGTGCGCGGGTGATCGGCGGCGTGACCCTGGCCGATGATATTATTGTCGGCGCAAACGCGGTGGTAACAAAGTCCTTTCTGGAGCCGGGGATCACCATCGCCGGCGTCCCGGCGAGAAGGATCCGGTGATCCCTTTGCAAAGCTGCCGCTTTCGCCGATACGCTTGAATAAATAGACAGGGTGAAACAACACTCTTCGTTTGGATGCGTGAAAATGAAAGTATTGTACATTACCGGCTCCTGCCTGACCCGAAATACCTCTGCGAACATGAGCCACAATGCGTTTGTGCAGGGCTTGCTGGAAAACGGCTGTGATGTTGAAATATTGATGTCCAGTGACAGCTGGGGAGCAGAGGATAAAGGGCTGCCCCGCTGGGAGCAGGCGCATTACCACAGCTTCTCTTCGGCGTCTTTTCCCGATCGGATCCTTCAAAAGCTGCGCGGAAGCATGCCTGCTGCGGAAGCAGTTGCCGCTCCACGAGAGATGTCGTCCGATCTGACCGCTCAGCGCCATGGCCTGGGCGAATGGGTCAAGGCAGTGTTTAAAAAGCTTTTTCATGTGTGCTTTCCCCGAGATCCTCTTTATCCGTTGGATAAAGCCTGGCTGAAGAGGGCCTCTGCATTTCAGAGCGATACGAAATACGATCTTGTGATCTCCAATTCCTCCCCGGCGGCAAGCCACCGCCTGGTTTTGGAATTGAAGGAGAAAAAACGGATCCGCTTCGATCGATGGATCCAGGTCTGGGAAGATCCCTGGTACCATGATCTGTACGGCGGTCACTCCGAGCTGGTGGAACGGGAGGAGCATAAACTCCTTCAGGCGGCGTCGGAGGTCGTTTATGTGAGTCCGCTCACGCTGATGTATCAGAAACGCTATTACCCGGACTGCGCGGAGAAAATGAGATGTATCCCGCTCCCGGCTCTCCGTTTGGGATCCGAAGGAGCGAGCAAGAGTCCCGGCACAGATCCGGTCTTCGGCTATTTTGGTGACTATTACTCCCATACCAGGGACTTGAAGCCATTTTATGAAGCTCTTGTGGCCTCCGGATATCGTGGATCCATCGTGGGAGACAGCGACCTCCACCTCCCTGGGACGGACAGGATCTGCGCCTCTCCCCGGGTCACCCTGGACAAGCTGCAGGCCATCCAGGAGAATACGGATATCCTCGTCCACCTGAGCAATCTCAAGGGCGGGCAGATCCCCGGAAAGATCTATCATTATTCGGTGACAGACAAGCCCATTCTGTTCATCCTGGACGGGACTGAAGAAGAGCAGAATGAGCTGCGGCGCTTCTTTGAACCACTTGATCGGTACTGCTTTTGCGCGAACGAGTCGATTTCTATCCAATCCGCATTATCATCCATCGTGCGAGAAAACAGAAACAATCAACCTGTAGCTTCATTCCTGCCGGAACAGGTCGTCAAAAAATTGTTATGAAGAAACTTTTATTTATCAATGGCCACATGAATTGCGGGGGAGTTGAAAAGGCTCTGCTGAATGTACTCGGGCACATTGATTACAATGAGTATGAAGTCGATTTGCTTTTGCTTGAGGAAATCGGGGACTATAGGGAAGAGATCCCGAAACAGGTAAATGTCCGGCTCATGTCCCTTCAAAACACATATGGCGCATGGTGGAAATGTTTGGCTTCATGTGCTGTTCGGCGCGACTGGTTCAGCTTTGGTATGCGCGTGGTTTTCCTGGCCTGTCGCCTTTTCGGACAAACAAAGATGAAGCTTGCAAAGAAAATCCTCGATTTGCCGCACTATGATACTGTTGTGGCATTTCGAAGCGGCATTTGCACACAGATTGCAGCTTACGCAATTGATGGGGAGAAAAAGCTGACGTGGTGGCATCATGGCGAGATAGTAATCGACAAAAAGGAGTATGAAGAATCAGCAAAAGAATTTGATCGAATCGTCGTAGTTACAGAATCTTGCATGAGAATGCTTAAGGAAGCTTTTCCGGCAATCAGGGACAAAATGATTGTTGTTCCCAATATGCTGGATCCTGTCGAGATTGAAAGGATGTCTTGTGCGGATGAAGCTCCGCAAGGACTGAAAACCGCTGGCGAAACCTTCCAGATTACGACCGTATGCAGGCTTTCCCCGGAAAAACACGTGGAAAACGTTATTTCTTCCGCAGCACAGTTAAAACAACAAGGCATTCAATTTTGCTGGACCATTGTCGGAGATGGACAAGTTCGGCATGAACTGGAGGAAGAGGCTGCAAAACAATCTCTGGGGGATGTCATTGTTTTTGCCGGAATATTAAAGAATCCCTATCCATTGTTAAAAAAGTCGAATATCTATGTCCATCCTTCTTATGTCGAATCACAGGGCATTTCTGTATTAGAGGCGCTTTCGCTCCATATCCCTTGCGTGGTTACTGAATCTCTTGGCCCGAAAGAATACCTTGTGAACGAAGAGAATGCGCTCCTTGTGGAGCGGGGCAGCAAAGCCTTAACCAATGCAATCTTACGATTATACTATGATAACAACTTGTATCATACCATTCAGAGGAACAGTTACTGCCCGGAGGAGTTCTTGCCGGAAAACGTCATGAGAATCATTGTGAAAATTTTGTGAAGGTGAAGCATGGGGCTTAGAAAACAAATCAGAGAGTTCTTCTACCTGAAAATTAGGAAACTGACATTGAGTGATGTTCGGATTCTCCAATTAAAGCGAAATGGCACAATTGTAGGGGAGAATTGTTTCCTTTTCTCGGATGAGCTGGAAACCACGGAGCCGTATCTGGTGTCGATCGGAGACGGTGTTACGATCGCGGCCGGCGTGCGTTTTGCTACCCATGATGATTCTTCCGAGTATTATTTGGGGAGAGGAAATCTGGCGACAGGGAGGATCACGATAGGAAACGATGTCTTTATCGGAATGGGAAGCTTGATCCTTCCGGGCGTAAGCATCGCGGATCGCTGCATCATTGGCGCGGGAAGCGTCGTAACCCACAGCGTCAGGGAAGAGGGAACCGTGATTGCCGGAAATCCTGCCCGACCGATCGGAACGGTGGAAGCATTAAAAGAAAAGAATAAAGAGAAGGCTATTTATGTGGGGGACCTGCCGTTCCAGGAAAAGAAAGAACTGCTTCTCAGACAGGAGCATCAATTCATCATTCGGTAGGAAAGTCTATAGAACAGGAATCGATGTGATTAAATGAAAACGATCATGCTCGTCTTCGGCACCAGGCCGGAGGCCATCAAAATGTGCCCGCTGGTGAATGAACTGAAAAGCAGGGAAGGGATCCGGACGCTGGTCTGCGTCACCGGGCAGCATCGTCGGATGCTGGATCAGGTGCTGGAGGCCTTTCACGTCGTCCCGGATTACGACCTCTCCATTATGAAGGAAAAGCAGGATCTGTTCGATATTACGACGAACGTGCTGAACGGGATCCGCTCGGTCCTGGAAAAAGAACGCCCGGACGTGGTGTTGGTGCATGGGGATACTTCCACGACCTTTGCCGCGGCGCTGTCCTGTTTTTATCTGCAGATCCCGGTGGGGCACGTGGAGGCAGGACTCCGCACCTATGATCTGATGGCCCCTTATCCCGAGGAGTTCAACCGCCAGGCGGTCAGCATCGTGAGCCGGTACAATTTCGCCCCCACGGAACGAGCACGGCAGAATCTGCTGCAGGAAGGAAAGAATCCGGATACGATCTACGTCACGGGCAATACCGCCATTGACGCACTGAAGACCACCGTGCGTTCGGATTACACGCATCCGGAGCTGGACTGGGCCGCCGGGAGCCGGCTTGTGCTGATGACGGCACATCGCCGGGAGAACCTGGGGAAACCCATGGAATCCATGTTCCGCGGGATCCGGCGAGCGGTGGAGGAGCACCCGGACGTGAAGCTGCTGTACCCGATCCACATGAATCCGCTTGTCCGTCAAACGGCAGAGGCGGTTCTGGGCGGCTGCGACAGGATCCGGATGATCGAGCCGCTGGACGTGCTGGACTTTCACAATTTTATGAGCCGCTGCCACATGATCCTGACAGATTCCGGCGGGATCCAGGAGGAGGCGCCTTCCCTTGGAAAGCCGGTCCTCGTGATGCGGGATACCACCGAGCGGCCGGAAGGGGTCGCGGCCGGAACCCTGCGCCTGGTGGGGACGGAGGAAGAGCGGGTGTATCGGAGCTTCTCCGAACTCCTGGATGATCAGGCAGTATATGAGAGCATGAGCAGGGCCTCCAATCCCTACGGGGACGGCTTTGCCTGCAGAAGAATCGCGGACGTGCTGACCAGAGAATGAATACTACCGCAGAATTGAGGCCAATGAGGAACTACACCATCGACTTGGTGAAGTTTTTGGCCTCGTTTGGGATCATTGCGATCCATACCGAGTTGTTCCGCGACGTAAATGAAACGCTGTACTTTTTCGCAGTGCAGATCGTTGCACGCTTATCGGTCCCCTTCTTTGCAGTATGTTCGGGTTTCTATGCTGCAGCTGCCGTGACGAGAAAACAAAGCGGACCGAGCGTTCAGAAAACGAGGTATTGGAAGCAATGGTCCAGCTTGATTGTGCTATACTTGGTCTGGACGGTTCTATATCTGCTGTACTCGATCCCGGCCTGGATGAAGATCGATTGGACGGCGAAAGCGGCTGTTGCCGATTATTGTTACGCCACGCTCTTCAGCGGCTCTTATTACCATCTTTGGTATCTGTTGAGTCTGATCTATGCCTGGCCGTTGTACTATCTGTGCCGTCGGTTTCTTTCGACGAAAGCGGCTCTTCCGGTTGCCGCATTGCTTTGGATGATCGAGGTCTGGCTCTACGCGTATTCCCTCTTTTTCCCAGGCGTTTCTTTCCCGCTTTTTGCCATTATTCAGAAAGTGCCGGCGCTGCGCGACGCGGTATTTCGCATTTTGCCGCTGCTTCTGTTAGGCGGCATGATCCGGGATCGAAGCCAAGAGATGAGGAGAGGCGTTTTGTATGCAGGGCTTCTCGTATCCATCGTTTTGTTGATCGTTGAGGCTGCGATTCTGAATCATTTTGGACAGGACAAGCTCTCCTATCTGATCATGACGTTTCCAACAGCGTTTTTCCTCTTTTCAACGCTCATATCAGCAAAAGCGTTACGAATGCACAGACTTCGTTCGCTCGGAGCGATCAGCACGATCGTATACTGTGTTCACCCGATGCTTTCGGATTATTTGAGAACCAAAGAGCTTAATAGTGTTTTGGCTTTCGTGGTGACGACCGCGGTTTCTTCTGCGGCTGCCGTCGTCTGTATATCGATAAAGGAACGAAAGAAGCATCAACAGATTGTCCGACAGACTGAGTGACCAAGGTCAATTGTTTTTGCTTATTTGACGAAATATACCATCTTTTCCCGTGCCGTTTTGGCATGGAGAGGGAGCATGAATATGCGATATACTTTATTCGGCAACGGCAGCAGCGGGAACCACGGCTGCGAGGCCATTACCCGGGGGACGGTTGAGATCCTGGTGCGGGAGAATAATCATTATCTGGTCCTTTCCCAGCAGCTGGAGCAGGATCGATCCTATGGGATCGGAGAGATCGCAGAACTCCTGAGCGCAAAAACGGAACTGCGAAGGGACGCCCGTTTTCTCCTGGCCTACGCGAGAATGAAACTGCAAAAAGATTATGCCGCCATGGACGTGCTCCCGTATCTGGACCGCATCCGTGAGCAAAAAGGGAAAACGGATCTGGCGCTGGCTGTCGGCGGCGACAACTACTGCTATGACGGGACGGATTTCTACCGCTACCTGAACAAGGCCTACCATGACGCGGGGATCCCCACGGTGCTGTGGGGCTGCTCGATCGAACCGACTGTGGTCGATGATCCGCGGATCCGGGAGGACTTGCGCCGGTATGACGCGGTCGTCGCCCGGGAGAGCATCACCTATGAGGCGGTGCGCGAAGTCCAGCCCAATACGATCATGGCTCCCGACCCGGCCTTCCGCATGCCTGCCGCGGCCTGCAAACTGGATGCGCGCTTTGCATCGGGGAACGTGATCGGCGTCAATATCAGCCCCATGATCGTCTCCAACGAGAAAAAGCAGGGAATGACCCGCGCAAACTACGAGGAATTGCTCCGCTTTTTGCTGGAGGAGACAGACTGCACTGTGGCGCTGATCCCTCATGTGGTCTGGCCCCAGAACGACGACAGGGCTGAGCTTCGCCGGCTCTATGAGCTGTTCCCTCAAAAGGACCGTATGATCCTGGTGGAAGACCACACGGCGCCGGAGCTGAAATACCTGATCGGGCATTGCCGCTTTTTCATCGGCGCACGCACCCATGCCACCATTGCGGCCTACAGCTCCTGCGTTCCCACACTGGTTGTCGGCTATTCCGTAAAGGCCCGCGGCATCGCGAGAGATCTGTTCGGCTCAGAGGAAGGGTATGTGATCCCCGTTCAGGGCCTTGCGTATGGAGAGGACCTCCGGAAAGCCTTCCAGACGCTGTTCGCCCGGGAAGACAAGATCCGGGGCCACCTGCAGACCATGATGCCCTCCTATATCGCGCAGACCGATGCTGCCCGCGAGATGGTCGGGAGAATTGTGAAAGAATAATGGAAACAGTCATCGAAAAACAGCTATGTACAGGCTGCCACGCCTGTTTTAATGCCTGCCCTGTCCGGGCGATCCGGATGGAGGAGGACGAAGAGGGCTTTCTATATCCGCTGATCGATCCCCAACTCTGCGTGGACTGCGGGAAATGTCAAGCGGTTTGCCCGGTTTGGCATCGTCCGGAATGTAATGAAAAAGAGGACACCTATGCCTGCGCGGCGGTGGAGAGAGAACTGCGCCTTTCCGGGAGCTCGGGTGCGGTTTTTACACTTCTGGCGGAGGAAACGCTCCGGGAAGGCGGCCTGGTCTGCGGCGCGGCCTATAACGGGCCGGGGAAGGTCCGGCACATTTTGATCGACGACGTGTCCAAGCTGTCTCAAATCCGGGGAACAAAATACGTGCAGAGCGAGATCGGCGATGTGTATCAACACATCAAAGCCGCATTGGGAAAGGGCCGCCGGGTCCTCTTTTCGGGAACGGGCTGCCAAGTAGCCGGATTGAAGAGCTATCTGGGTGAGGATCCGCCGGAGTTGACGACCGTGGATTTGATTTGCCATGGAGTGCCTTCGCCCGCAGTTTGGAGAGACTACCTGCTGGAGCTGGGAGAGGACTCCCCGGTGGCGGAAGTGGGATTCAGAGCCAGGGGCACGACGGGAAAGAAAGACAGCTTTCGATACCGGCTTCAAAACGGTAAAGAGCTCCTCCGTGAACAGAAGGAGGATCTCTATGTCAAAGGCTTCCTTCAGAATCTGTATTTGCGCAGCTCCTGCTTCTCCTGCGCATTTAAGGGAACCAAGCGCTGCAGCGACCTGACGATCGGAGATTTTTGGAGCGCGAAAGAGTTTCACCCTGAGCTGGAAGACGGCCTCGGCGTCTCCGCGGTGCTGATCCACAGTGAAAAGGGAGCTTCTGCGCTGCGGAAGATCCAGCCGAGACTGAAATGGGAGCAGGCCAGCCCTGCGGAGGCCGCCTGCTGGAACGAATGTCTGGTTAGATCCGTCGATCAGACCGATAAAAGGGCAGAGTTCTATTCCCGCTGGAGGAAAGAGAACCTGATGCAAGTGCTGCAGGATCTGACGGCTGCCGAACCGGGGCAGGCTCAGGAGAAGAGCAGCATCGCCAAAAGAGCACTTCGAAAGCTCAAGAAACTGTTTTCGTAAAACGATTGGAGCATGGAATGGGGCAGAATAAAGATCAATTTAAGAGCGGAGTACTGCTGTCATACCTGACTTTAGCGATCAGCAGCCTTCTTCCGTTCCTGTATACCCCGATCGTGCTCAGAATCTTGGGGCAGAATGAATATGGCCTGTATTCTCTGGCCAATACGGCGATCGGGTATCTCTCGCTGCTTACCTTTGGCTTTGGCAGTACCATCCTGCGGTATCTTTCGATCTATCGTGCTAGAGGGGAAAAGGAACAGGAGCAAAAGGCCCTTGGCTTTTTCCTTCTCCTGTACGGAGCCATCGCAGTCCTTACACTCCTCGGCGGGTTGGTGATCGCAACGCATGCCGAGACGATCTTCAAGAGGAGTCTCTCCGCTGCGGAACTGGAAAAGATCCGCATCCTGCTGCTTTTGATCACGGCCAATGCGGCGGTCACTCTTCCGATTGGCGTTTTGTCATCCGTGGTGATGGCGCATGAGCGGTATCTGTTCCGGAAAATGTTGGATCTGGGGACAACGCTTCTTCTGCCCTGTGCTAATCTCACTGCCCTGTTTCTGGGATACGCATCGGTGGGAATGGCGGTCGCGAGTATGATCGTTCAGATCGCGCTGCTTCCGATCTATGGCTTCTACTGCCGTCGGATCCTGAGGATCCGACCGATTTTCGCGCGGATTCCGGGACCGCTGCTGCGGGAGATGGTGGGCATCTCCGCGTTCGTGTTTCTCGGCGCCGTGGTGGACATGCTGTTTTGGTCTACGGACAAGCTTCTCCTGGGAATGCTGCTGGGCACTGCAGCCGTGGCAGTCTATAACATCGGCGCTACGTTCAACTCCGTGGTGATGAACCTTTCGGGAGTCATCGTGAACCTTCTTTCTCCGCGGATCACCGGCTTGGTTGCGAAAGACGCGGACGAGCACGAATTGACGGAGCATTTTATCCGGGTCGGACGCCTCCAGTTCCTGATCGTTGCGCTGATCGTTTCAGGCTTTGCGGTATTTGGCCGCTCTTTCGTTCGGCTTTGGGCGGGGGATGAATATGGTGATGCCTATTGGATCGCTATCTTGACGATGTTTCCCCTGTGCATTCCCTTGATCGAGAATACCGGGATCACCATTTTGATCGCCCAGAACAAACATGCATTTCGCTCAATCGTGTACTTCGTGATTGCGGTGGTGAACGTGATCTCTACCATTCTGATCATCCCGTACATGGGGGGGATCGGCGCCGCCCTTTGTTCCGGCATCTCCTATCTTTTGGGGCAGGGGCTGATCATGAACTGGTATTACTGGAAGAAGATCCGGCTGGATATCCCGCGCTTTTGGAAAAACATTTTGGGAATGTCGCCGGTCCCTGCCCTTATGCTGGGTTCCGGCCTCCTGCTGAGACGCGTGATCCATGTCAATAGTTGGGTGGAATTCTTTGGCTGGGTACTCCTTTATTCCGCAGTCTATGTGCTGGGAATGGTATTCCTGGCATTGAATGAAGAGGAAAAACAGCTTTTGAGGTCGGCAATTCAAAGATTGAAACGCAAAAAAGCATAGCGGCGTTTTCAACGGATTGCTTGGATGGATGCAGGGGCCAAAAGGCTTGCCCGGTCATGAAAGAAAGCACAAACATGAGAACTGGTTGGAAAAAGATCATATGCCTGGTTTTGTCGCTTCTGTTGGTGTCGGGCCTGCTATCGATCACGCTCTCCCGCACTGCCCTGACAGTCAGCCGGTACCAGTTGACAGCGTCGAAGCTGACGGGGCCTATTCGCATTGTCCAGCTCACGGATCTGCATAACAGCGAATTCGGAGAGGATAATGAACGTTTGGCGGCTCGGGTGGCGGAGCAGGAGCCGGACCTGATCCTGGTGACCGGGGACCTGCTCAACGAAAACGAGGAACGAACGGATATCGCAGTGACGCTGATCCGGAAGCTGGCGGAGATCGCCCCGGTGTATGTCTCCTTCGGCAACCACGAGGTGGGACATGAGCGGCGTTTCGGGACAGATCTGCGAGCGCTTTATACCCAGGCCGGGGCACGCGTGCTGAACGATGACTGGGTGGACCTTACGCTGAAGGACCAGGAGCTGCGTATCGGCGGGATCTACGGCTACTGTCTGCCTTCAAAATATCGGGAATCCCGGAAAAGCGAGAGCGCTTTTCTGGAGGAGTTCCAGAATACGGAGAGAACAACGCTGCTCCTGTGCCATATGCCGGTGTGCTGGATCATCAACGGCAGCCTGGACGGCTGGGACGTGGACGTGGTGCTGTCCGGACACATCCATGGCGGGCAGGTGCGCCTGCCGTTGATCGGAGGCCTGTGGGCGCCGGATCAGGGCTGGTTTCCCGGGAAAAGTGCCGGATTGTACTTCTCCGGGGACGGCGAGCGGGTGATGGTCCTGAGCCGCGGCCTCGGCAACACGGACAATGTTCCGAGAGTAAACAATATCCCGGAGATCCTGGTGCTGGATATCCTTCCCCGGGAATAAAAAACCGAAAGGGAGCCCCGACATTTGTCGGGGCTCCCTTTCGGTTCGCTCATTTTTGCGCGCTCTGGCTATCTGGCTGCGTCAAAGCCGCCAGTACCGATAATCGGGGTACTGCTTCGGATCCAGGATCCCTTTCACATCCAGCAGGACACGGGCGCCGCTGCCATATACATTTTCCAGATCCAGGTTCCTGAATTCGTCATGGGCGACGGCGATAATAACTGCGTCCATGTCGTGAAGCTCGTCGAGCGCGGTAAAGGCCAGCCCATAGATCCGTTTCACTTCATCCTTGTCCGCGACCGGATCTGCAACATAGGGCTCGATTCCATACTCACGCAGCTCGTTAACGATATCGATCACGCGGGTATTCCTGGCGTCCGGGCAGTTCTCCTTAAAGGTAAATCCGAGGACAGCCACCTTGGCGTTTCTGACGGGCTTGTCTGCGGCGATCAACTGCTTTATGCAGTTCTCGGCAACGTATTTGCCCATCCCGTCATTGATGTAGCGCCCGGACAGGATCACCTGACTGTGATAGCCCAGACTGTCCGCCTTGTAGGTCAGATAATAGGGGTCCACGCCGATGCAATGCCCGCCGACCAGGCCGGGGGTAAAGGGGAGGAAATTCCACTTGGTTCCGGCGGCTTCCAGCACGGCCTTGGTGTCGATGCCCATCTTGTGAAAAATGATAGACAGCTCGTTCATGAAGGCGATGTTGATGTCGCGCTGGGAGTTCTCGATCACTTTCGCGGCCTCAGCGACCTTGATACTGGGCGCTCTGTGAATGCCGGCGTCTACCACCAAGCCGTATACGCGGGCAACGGTGTCCAGCGTCTCCTCGTCCATTCCGCTGACGATCTTCTTGATCGTCCGCAGCCGGTGGACCTTGTCGCCGGGATTGATGCGCTCCGGACTGTAGCCGATTTTCCAGTCCACGCCGCATTTGAGCCCGGACTCTTTTTCGATGATCGGAATGCAAATCTCTTCCGTGACCCCGGGATAAACGGTGCTCTCGTACACAACGACCGAACCTTTGGAGAGGTTCCTGCCGACGATCCGGGATGCGTTCTCAACAGGCTCCAGATCCGGCGTCTTGTCGTCCTTGAGAGGGGTGGGCACAGCCACGATCAGGAATCTGGCCTCGCGCAGCCGCTTCTCATCGCTGGTAAAATCCACAGTCGTCTCCCGGATGGCATCGTCACCGACCTCGTGGGTCGGATCGATCCCGGCTTTATATTGTTGAATGCGCTTTTCACTGTGATTGAATCCAATGACCTTAACATGATTGGCAAATTCTACGGCAATGGGCATGCCAACGTAGCCCAAACCGATGAGTGCCAGCTTTTCTTCGCCGGCAACGAGCCGGTCATACAAAGAATTGATCGTGTCCAAATGGCATTTCCTTTCACTGCTGTGTATTCGAGGAAGAAAAATAGGATAACGGGAGTCAGATTCCCATGGCTCGACAGATCTCTTCATCGACTTTCTTGACGTCGAAAGACTCTTCGGCAAGTTTTCTGCCCTTGAGACCCATCCCGGCGATCTCTTCGGGATGATCGACGGACCAAAGCATTTTTTCAAATACGGCCCTGCTGTCCTTCACCGGGACCAGAAAACCGTTTTCTCCATCCACAACGGTTTCTTTGCATCCGGGGGCGTCTGTGGTGATGACCGGACGGCCGCAGGCCATGGCTTCCAGATTCGTCTTGGGCGTCCCTTCGCGATAAGAGGGGAGGACAAAGACGGAGGCTTGCGCAAAATATGGGCGGACGTCGTCGGCTGCTCCCAGATACTCTACGCTGCCGTCTCTTATGTATGGTTCCAGATCTTCCGCTTTGACAGCACTCGGGTTCGTATCATAAGGCCCAACAAGCATGCACCGGACCTCCGGATGAATGCCGTGAATCATCCGACAGGCATCCAAATACTCGATAACACCCTTGTCTCGAATGAGCCGGGCAATACAGAGAAACGCCGGCTGTGCGGGAAGGGGAGTGGGCTGAAACCGCTCAATACTCACACCGGAGCCGTGAAGCATCACGACCTTTTGCCCCCGAATGATCCGATTGTCCCGAAACAGAGCCTCATCATCGCGGTTTTGAAAAAAAACCGCGGGACAATGACGCAGGGCGAGGCGATACTCCGTGCTGACGATGCCTCGCACAAGCCGGGTCCGCAGATCGTCGTTGAGAAAGATAGAGCCCATTCCCGCAATCAGCGGGTAGAATTCCTGGACGCCGAGACTGCGGGCGGCAATGCCCCCGTAAATGATCGTCTTCGCCTGGAAGGCAAAGATCTTGTCAGGGCGGATGTCAGCAAGCTCCTTTCGGATGGAGAGGAAAGCCTTGAGATCCTGAAAGGGATTCATGCCGTTGCGCTGTACATGGATCTGTCGGTAGACAATCCCGTGCGCCTCAAATTTATCCCGCCAGGAGCTTTCGTCTTCATTCGCCAGGGCATATACCCTCCAGCCCCTTGCGAGAAACTCTTCCATCATGTCCATTCGGAACCAAAACAGAGACGGCGTGTGGCTGGAAAGGACGACAACTATTTTATTCGTTTGCACTTTGGCCACAATGCTCTCCCTCCGACGGAATACCGGAATAGAATGATTCATGCAAAAACGCAGCAGCGGGCAGCTTGTTACAGGTTCTCCCGATACCACTGGATCGCGGCATTGATCCCGCGTTCAAAGCTCCAGTCCGGATCGTAACCGAGATTTTCTCTGGCTTTGCTGATATCGGCATTGCTGTGCTTGATGTCACCGGCGCGCTCCGGCCCGAATACAGGCTCCCGATGGATCTCCAGTGCGTTTGCGAGTCCATAGTAGATGTCGATCAGACGCTCCCGGCCGCCGAATGCGATATTATAGGCCTCACCTGCAGCGTCTGACCCGGCCAAACAGGCTTTCAGATTGGCCTCAATCACGTTTTCAATATAGGTAAAATCACGGCTCTGCGTTCCGTCACCGTTGATCACACACGGCTCCCCGCGGAGCAGCTGCATAATGAACTTCGGGATCACAGCGGCGTAAGGACCGTTGGGGTCCTGCCTGCGGCCGAAAACGTTGAAATACCGCAGGCTATAGGTATCCAGACCGTAATGAAGATGGTACTGCCGTCCCCACTCCTCGTTGCACATCTTTGAGACGGCGTAAGGGGACAAGAGCTTGCCTTCCCGCCCCTCGTGCTTGGGCAGATTCGGCTCGTCGCCATAGACCGACGAGGAACTGGCGTATACAAATTTCCGCACGCCGCTCTGCCTTGCTGCCTCCATCATGTTCAGGGTGCCCATGATGTTGTTGGAACAATAGTACAGCGGCATCTCAATGCTTCGCGGCACGGAACCCCAGGCGGCCTGGTTGAGAACATAATCGACCCCGTCGCAGGCGGAAAGACAGGTGTCCAGATCCTTGATGTCGCCTTGAATAAACCGAAAGCGGCTGTTATCCAGAAACGGTGCAATGTTTTCATAGTGCCCGGTGGACAGGTCGTCAAGGCAGCGGACTTTATACCCGAGCTTCAGGATCGCCTCACATAAATTGGAGCCGATAAACCCTGCGCCGCCGGTAACCAAAAAAGTGGAATCCTGAGGAAATAACAAATGCTGATAACCCATTTTGCCCTTCCTTTGCCCAAGGGAGCCTGACATGCGATCGTTCAAGCTGCTTTTGCGGCCCCGAGACGCGTAAGGCCACACTTCCCATCAAACATGATAAGAATAATCTAACATATTTCATCCTGAAAATCAATTGGATTGCAGGATTTTTAGTTTATGCAGAACAAGATCCTTTTCGGTCGAAAATGACAGGACGCTCCAGGCAAACTTGAGAATCGATCCGACGTTTGGATGCGCACTTTTGTGCTTGCTCCGGAACAGCAGAGCCGAATCCTGCGCATCCCGCCTGAAAAGGGTGATTGAGCGATGACACTGATATGAAATAAGCTCTGCCCGGATCAATCCGGACAGAGCCAAGTGATCGATTTGCCAGAGGGCAGCCATCGCACATTGCGAATGTGCAGCACAAGCAGTTCATTTCGTATCTTTCTTGCGCGTCTGCGGATCTGCTGTTCCGCCTTCTGCATAGCCCTTGTGGCTGACTACAGCGGAGATAGTGCCGAGAAAGCACTTGAGATCCATGGAAAAGCTGAGATTCTTCGCGTATTCGCCGTCAAGCTGCGCCTTTACGGGGATCGGAAGCTCGTCCCGACCGTTGATCTGTGCCCAGCCGGTGAGCCCGGGACGCAGGCTGTTGGCCCCATAGGGTTCCCGCGCCTCGATCAGATCATCCTGATTCCAGAGAGCGGGGCGGGGGCCGACGATGCTCATGTTGCCGACAAGAATGTCCCAGATCTGCGGCAGCTCGTCAAGGCTGTACTTCCGAATAAAGCCGCCCACCCGGGTAATATGCTGTTCGGGGTTTTCCATAAGGTGCGTAGGAATATCTTGGGGAGTGTCGGTCTTCATGCTGCGGAACTTGTGCAGCATGAAGAACCGTTTATTTTGTCCAAAACGCTTCTGCGTGAACACCACCGGGCCGGGGTCGTCAAAATAGATGGCGAGAGCGACGAGCAGGAAAAGGGGAGAGAGCAGCACCAAGCCGACCAGGGAAAGCACAATATCCAGAAAGCGCTTGATAAAACCGCCGTATAGTCCCTGGTTTCTCATGAACAACACCTGCATCTTCCCGATAGAATGCGAGCTCGCAATTCGAGCATGAACGGAAACAATTCGACAAAAAGCCGATTGTCTTACATTTAATATAGCACATATGGATACAAAATGCAATTCATCAGGAGAAAAATGATAAACAATCTACATTTTGAAAGAGAAATTCGTGAAAGGTCAAGAGCACTGAAAAACAGCAAATAACACGTGTTTTAACAGACAGCATTCCACGAGATTTACTAAATATAGAAATAGAAAAAGGATTCACTCGATATATTGAAGTTTGGCGACAAGACTGTTATAATGGAAACATCCTAAAGAAATGAGGTCGTTTCCATGAACAAGAAACTCCTTGCACTGCTCCTGGCTTTGGCCATGCTGCTCCTGATGGGCTGCAGCGCGGCTCCCGCCCAGACATCCGCCGAGACGCCAGAGACCCGCACGGCGGAGCTTCCCGCGGAACCCGCTGCCGAAGCACCCGCGGAAGAACCCGCAGCGGAAGAACCCGCAGCGGAAGAACCTGCCGAGGTTCCCGAGGTCGAGCCCTCCGGCGAGGCCGTGATCCTCTTCACCAGCGACGTCCACTGCGGCGTTGACCAGGGCTTTGGCTATGTCGGCCTGCAGCAGGTCCGTGACGGCCTGCTCGCCAAGGGCGACGCGGTCATCCTGGTGGACGACGGCGACAGCATCCAGGGCGAGCCCATCGGCACCATGACCAAGGGCGAGGCGCTGGTGGACCTGATGAATGCCGCCGGCTACGAGGTCGCCATCCCCGGCAACCACGAGTTCGACTACGGCATGGATCAGTTCCTGGCCCTGGCCGAGAAGGCTGAGTACGAGTACATCAGCTGCAACTTCAACCACAACGGCGAGCTGGTCTTCAAGCCCTATGTCATCAAAGAGCTGGCCGGCCACAAGATCGCCTTCGTGGGCGTGACCACCCCCAAGACCCTGACCTCCTCCACTCCCCGCTACTTTATGGATGAGGACGGCAACTTTGTCTACGGCTTCTTCCAGGACGAGACCGGTGAGGGCGTCTACAACGCTGTGCAGACCGCGGTCGACAGCGCCCGCGCCGAAGGCGCCGAGTACGTGATCGTCATGGGTCACATGGGCAACGAGGAGACCTGCCGCCCCTGGACCTACGCCGACGTGATCGAGAACACCAACGGCATCGACGTTTTCCTGGACGGCCACAGCCATGACACCGACCAGGTCGTCGTGAAGAACAAGGACGGCGAGGACGTGATCCGCTCCGCCTGCGGCACCAAGCTTGCCTGCATCGGCTGGTGCCGGATCGACGTGGAGGGCAAGATCTCCGCCGGCATCTACACTTGGAACAACAAGGTCTCCGCACCCGAACTGCTGGGCATTCAGAACGATATGTCCACTGCCGTGGCCGACGCCACCGCGACTCTCAATGAGAAACTCAACGAGGTCGTGGCCACCACCCAGGTGAACCTGACCATCAACGATCCTGAGGCCGTGGACGAAAACGGCGCGCCCATCCGCATGGTCCGCCGCGCCGAGACCAACCTGGGCGACCTGTGCGCTGACGCGTACCTGGCCCAGTCCGGCGCCCAGATCGCCTTCGTCAACGGCGGCGGTGTCCGCAAGAACATTGACGCGGGCGACATCACCCTGAACAACATCCTGAGCGTGCATCCCTTCGGCAATGCCATGTGCGTCATCGAAGTCACCGGTCAGCAGATCCTGGATGCCCTGGAGTGGGGCTCCCGCAACGTTCCCGGCGAGAACGGCGGCTTCCTGCAGGTTGCCGGCCTGACTTACGAGATCCACAGCTACATCGAGAGCGGCTGCGTGTCCGATGAGGACGGCATGTTCGTCAAGGTCGAGGGCGAGCGCCGCGTGAAGAACGTTCTCGTCAACGGCGAACCCATCGATCCCAACGCCACCTACACCCTGGCCAGCCACAACTACATGCTGCTCAACAAGGGCGACGGCTACGCCATGTTCGAGGGCTGCAAGGTCCTGCAGGATTCCGTGAAGCTGGATAACCAGGTCCTGATCGACTACATCACCGAGAACCTGAACGGCGTCGTGGGCGAGGAGTACGACAATCCCTTCGGCCAGGGCCGCATCGTGATCGTGGAAGAGGCTCCCTGAGCTTCCGAAAGGTCACCGTAAAACCGCATAAAACATTCAAGGCCGCCTGAAAGGGCGGCCTTGTTGTATCATCAAGAAAGATCGGCTCCCAAGAGGGGGCCGATCTTACGTTTTCTATGTTGTTTTTCGCCGGGAAGCTTTCTTCTTTGCCGGAGTGCTGAGACTCATGGCAAAGCCCAGGGCGCTCAGCGCGAGAGCCAGGATCAGGGCGTAGGAGCCGTAGTACATATACAGCAGATAACGCATCTTCAAATAGGCGTGGTAGCCCAGGAAGGAGGCAAACTCCACCAGCGGCGCCACGAGAAACAGCGGCCGGAAGGAGAAGGCCAGCACCAGGGCCAGGATATCCGCCCCGAAGAAGTACCGGTCATGCATGTGGGGCAGCAGGAAGGGGATGCCGATGGCAAAGAGCAGGGCCAGTGCCAGGATCGAGCGGTCCGTCAGCCGCTTCCGCTTCTGGTAGGCGATGGCGATCAGGTTCAGCATATAGAGCGCCGCCGCCACGATGGCAAAGGTGGAGGCCTGTCCCTGTCGCTCCTGGGGGACCCGCCAGAAGATGGCGAAGATTGAAGGGGAGTTGTAGTTGAGTCCGCTGCCAACAGAGCCGGTCTGGTGGAAGTAGAGCGTGACGGTGTCCCAGAAGGGCCGACCCAGCAGCACCGCCGGCAGCACCAGCAGCACATAGGTCAGGGGGAAAACGAGAAAGTGTTTCCAGTTATACTTTCCGTAGATCCAGAGTACCGCGCAGATAGGCAGGAGGAAAACCGCCTGGAGCTTGAAGCCGAAGGAGACGGCCATCATCACCATGGAGAGAACGGGCTTATCCTCCAGGGCAAGCCAGATCCCCAGCAGGGCAAAGGCCACGTAAATGCTGTCGCACTGGGCCCAGAGGGCGCCGTTGAGAAAGACAGTGGGCCAGAAGAGCACCGCCAGAAAGCAGCCGGCCCGCATCAAAGCGTTCTGGGTGGCCCGGCCCACCAGCTTCATGGCGGCCCAGGCCAGCAGCACGTCGAACAGAATGCTCAGCAGCTTGATCAGGTACAGGTCCCGGGTGGGGAGGTAGGAAAACAGCGCCAGGAAATACAGATAGGGGATATTATAGTTGCCGACCGATTGGCTTAGAGCCTTGAAGCCGCCGTTTTGCCGGAAAAAGTCCACCCAGCGGGTCAGAAAATCCTGATAGTCCAGGGTCTCGTAATCCAGCACGGCGGCCCGGGCGGCAAAGGCCAGGGCAATCAGCACCGTGCACAGGATCGCCGCCCAGCGCTTTTTCAGCAGCCCCTCCGCGTACAGCAGGGACAGAGCCAGCGCGCCTTCCAGGATCAGCAGGATGAAAACCAGCGCATCTTTCATAAAACAACCTCAATAAGGAAAGCGGGAGTTAAAAACTCCCGCTGTTTTTACATAAATTTATAATTTCGTTCTTGACAAGCACACAACCAAAATGGTAGAATGTCTTGCTCTATGTGCAGGGGAGGGGCCTGGTGCCCCATATTCCATCTGCTCTTAGTATACCAGCCTGAACTGCGTAAATCAATGCCGGGGGAGTTAAAAGTGGCAACAACCCCGGGCGTTCGAAAAAGGATAAGGAGAGTGCACCAATGCCAAAAGATGTTCTCTACGGCAAGACTCTGCGAAAGAGCTTTGCCCGCACCCCTGAGATCCAGGAGATGCCCAATCTGCTGGAGATCCAGAAGAGCTCCTACAAATGGTTTTTGGAGACAGGTCTCCGGGAAGTGTTCCGGGATGTGGATTCCGTCACGGACTATTCCGGCAACCTGGAGCTGAGCTTCATCGACTACTCCATGGACGACAAGCCCAAGTACAACGAGGAAGAGTGCAAGGCCCGCGACGCCACCTACGCCAAGCCTCTGAAGGTCCGCGTGCGCCTGCGCAACAAGGAGACCGAGGAGATCAAGGAGCAGGAGATCTTCATGGGCGATTTTCCCATCATGACCGACGGGGGCACCTTTATCATCAACGGCGCCGAGCGCGTCATCGTCTCCCAGATCGTCCGTTCTCCCGGTGTGTACTTCGATAAGACCCTGGACAAGTCCATGATCGGCATCTACGCCTCCACCGTGATCCCGTATCACGGCGCCTGGCTGGAGTATGAGACCGACGCCAACGACATGTTCAACGTCCGCATCGACAAGAACCGCAAGCTCCCCATCACCTGGTTCCTGAAGGCCATGGGCGCTTACAAGCCCGACAAGCCCGCCACCTGGCTGAGCTGCGTCAGCGACCCCAGCTCCGGCGCCGTCACCAACGAGCGCATCAAGGAGATCTTCGGCGAGGACGAGCGCATCATCTCCACCCTGGACAAGGACACCAGCTCCTCCCGGGACGAGTGCCTGATCGAGATCTACCGCAAGCTGCGCCCCGGCGATCCTCCCACGGTGGAGTCCGCCGAGACCCTGCTGGACGGCCTGTTCTTTGACCGCCGCCGCTATGAGATCTCCAACGTGGGACGCTATAAGTTCAACAAGAAGCTGTCCCTGTACCCCCGTATCGCCGGCTTTGAGCTGGCCGAGCCTGTGGCCGACCCCTTCACCGGGGAGCTGCTGGCCGAGGCGGGCGAGATCATCACCCGCGACAAGGCCCGCGAGATCGCCGACGCCGGCGTGATCGCCGTGACGCTGAAGGCCGACGGCAAGAACGTGCGCGTCTTCTCCAACGGCATGGTGGACATCCGCCACTACATCGACTTTGACCCCGCCGAGGTGGGCGTCAAGGAGCTGGTCCACGGCTGCTACATGAAGCTGCTGTGCGAGCAGTTTGAAGGCGAGGCCCTGAAGGACGCCATCCGCGAGAACATCGACATCCTGATCCCCAAGCACATCGTGGTGGACGACATGTTCTCCTCCGTCAACTACCTCAACTGCCTGGCGCACGGCATCGGCGAGGCCGACGACATCGACCACCTGGGCAACCGCCGCGTCCGCTGCGTGGGTGAGCTGCTGCAGAACCAGTTCCGCATTGGCTTTGCGCGCATGGAGCGCGTGATCCGCGAGCGCATGACCCTGCAGGATCTGGACATCGTCACCCCCCAGAGCCTCATCAACATCCGCCCCGTCACCGCGGCCATCAAGGAGTTCTTTGGCTCCTCCCCACTGAGCCAGTTCATGGACCAGACCAACCCTCTGGCCGAACTGACCCATAAGCGCCGTATATCCGCCCTGGGCCCCGGCGGTCTGAGCCGCGAGCGGGCCAGCTTCGACGTGCGAGACGTGCACTACAGCCACTACGGCCGTCTCTGCCCCATTGAGACTCCCGAAGGTCCCAACATCGGCCTCATTAACTACCTGGCTTCCTATGCCCGTGCCAACGAGTACGGCTTCCTGGTGGCCCCCTACCGCAAGGTGGAGAAGGGGACCTGCCGCCTGACCGACCAGGTGGAGTATATGACCGCCGATCAGGAGGACCAGTATATCGTCGCCCAGGCCTCTGAGCCGGTGGACGAGAACGGCGTCTTCATCAACAAGCGTATCACCTGCCGTCACCGCAACGATACCGTTGAGGTGAACCGGGAAGAGGTGGACTACGTGGACGTCAGCCCCAAGATGATGATCTCTATCGCCACCGCCATGATCCCCTTCCTGGAGAACGACGACGCCAACCGTGCCCTGATGGGCGCCAACATGCAGCGTCAGGCGGTGCCTCTGATGACCACCCAGGCCCCGATCGTGGCCACCGGCATCGAGCACAAGTGCGCGGTGGACTCCGGCGTCTGCGTCCTGGCCGAGGGCGACGGCGTGGTCACCCGCGTGGACGCCAACTATATCACCGTCCGCTATGACGCGGGCGAAGTGAAGGACTACAAGCTCATCAAGTTTGCCCGCTCCAACCAGGGCACCTGCATCAACCAGCGGCCTATCGTCTCTGCGGGCGACCGGGTCTGCGCCGGCGATGTGATCGCCGACGGGCCCAGCACCTCCAACGGCGAGATCGCCCTGGGCAAGAACATCCTGGTGGGCTACATGAACTGGGAAGGCTATAACTACGAGGACGCCATCCTGCTCAACGAGCGGCTGGTGATGGAGGACGTGTTCACCTCCATCCACGTGGAAGAGTACGAGTGCGACGCCCGGGACACCAAGCTGGGGCCCGAGGAGATCACCCGTGACATCCCCGGCGTGGGCGACGATGCGCTGAAGTATCTGGACGAGCGCGGCATCATCATGGTGGGCGCCGAGGTCACTGCCGGCGACATCCTGGTGGGCAAGGTCACCCCCAAGGGCGAGACCGACCTGACCGCTGAGGAGCGCCTGCTGCGCGCCATCTTCGGTGAAAAGGCCCGCGAAGTCCGCGACACCTCCCTGAAGGTGCCCCACGGCGAGAGCGGCATCATCGTGGACGTGAAGGTCTTCACCCGCGAAAACGGCGACGAGATGAACCCCGGCGTGAACCAGGTCGTCCGCGTCTACATTGCCCAGAAGCGCAAGATCTCCGTGGGCGACAAGATGGCGGGCCGCCACGGCAACAAGGGCGTCGTCTCCCGCATCCTGCCCCGTGAGGATATGCCTTATCTGCCCGACGGCACCCCGCTGGACATCGTCCTGAACCCCCTGGGCGTGCCCTCCCGTATGAACATCGGTCAGGTGCTGGAGGTCCACCTGGGCTACGCCGCCCAGGCCCTGGGCTGGAAGGTGGCCACCCCCACCTTCAACGGCGCCAACGAGAACACCATCCGCGACACCCTGAAGCTGGCCGGCCTCCGCGAGGACGGCAAGAGCGAGATGTACGACGGCCGCACCGGTGAGAAGTTCGATAACGACGTCACCGTTGGCTGGGTGTACTTCCTCAAGCTCCACCACCTGGTAGACGATAAGATCCACGCCCGTTCCACCGGCCCCTACAGCCTGGTCACCCAGCAGCCTCTGGGCGGCAAGGCCCAGTTCGGCGGCCAGCGCTTCGGCGAACGCCGCCTACACCCTGCAGGAGATCCTCACCGTCAAGTCCGACGACGTGACCGGCCGTGTGAAGACCTATGAGGCCATCGTGAAGGGCAACAACATCCCGCAGCCCGGCGTGCCCGAGAGCTTCAAGGTCCTGGTCAAGGAGCTGCAGAGCCTGTGCCTGAACGTCCGTGTGCTGGACGAGCAGGGCGAGGAGATCGAGCTGAAGGACGACGATGACGACGATTTCATCCCCGAAATGAAGGATGAACTGTACGCGGCCGACGACAGCGAGATCGAAGCCGGCGGCTACTCCATCGAAGATGTGCCCGAGGACGAGCTGGGCGCAGACTTCGGGATGGATTTCGACAATGAAGAGGAGGATCTGTAATGAGCTATACACCCTTTGACGCCATTCAAATCGGCATTGCCTCTCCGGAAATGATCCTCAGCTGGTCCTACGGCGAAGTGAAAAAGCCCGAGACCATCAACTACCGCACCCTGAAGCCCGAGCGGGACGGCCTGTTCTGCGAGCGCATTTTCGGACCCACCAAGGACTGGGAGTGCCACTGCGGCAAGTATAAGAAGATCCGCTACAAGGGCAAGATCTGCGACCGCTGCGGCGTCGAGGTCACCAAGAGCAAGGTCCGCCGGGAGCGTATGGGCCACATCGAGCTGGCCGCCCCCGTCAGCCACATCTGGTACTTCAAGGGCATCCCCAGCCGCATCGGCCTGATGCTGGACCTGACTCCGCGTATGCTGGAGAAGGTGCTGTACTTTGCCAACTATATCGTCATCGACCCGGGCTTTACCCCCCTGGAAAAGTGCCAGATCCTTTCCGAGCGGGAGTATCGGGAGATGCGCGAGAAGTATGAGGATGACTTCAAGGCCGGCATCGGCGCCGAGGCCATCAAGGAGCTGCTGCAGCAGATCGACTGCGATAAGCTGGCCCAGGAGCTCCGGGAGGAGCTGCGCAACGCCAGCGGTCAGAAGAAGGCCAAGATCGTCAAGCGCCTGGAGGCCGTGGAGGCCTTCCGCCTGAGCGGCAACCGGCCCGAGTGGATGATCATCGACATCCTGCCGGTGATCCCGCCCGAGATCCGCCCCATGGTCCAGCTGGACGGCGGCCGCTTCGCCACCTCCGATCTGAACGACCTGTACCGCCGCGTCATCAACCGCAACAACCGCCTGAAACGGCTCCAGCAGCTGAACGCGCCGGACATCATCGTCCGCAACGAGAAGCGCATGCTGCAGGAAGCGGTGGACGCCCTTATCGACAACGGCCGCCGCGGCCGTGCCGTCACCGGCGCCAACTCCCGCGCCCTCAAGTCCCTGAGCGACATGCTCAAGGGCAAGCAGGGCCGCTTCCGTCAGAACCTGCTGGGCAAGCGCGTGGACTACTCCGGCCGTTCCGTTATCGTGGTCGGCCCGGACCTGAAGATCTACCAGTGCGGCGTGCCCAAGGAGATGGCCATCGAGC
The DNA here is from genome assembly GCA_902765595.1 of Oscillospiraceae bacterium. Classification (GTDB taxonomy): domain Bacteria; phylum Bacillota; class Clostridia; order Oscillospirales; family Oscillospiraceae; genus Limivicinus. The sequence continues at coordinate 180,403 of CACXAQ010000001.1, forward strand.
TGTTCCGCCCCTTCGTCATGAAGAAGCTGGTGGAGGACGGCGTTGCCAACAACATCAAGTCCGCCAAGAAGATGGTCGACAAGCAGCGCACCGAGGTCTGGGACGCGCTGGAGGACGTGATCAAGGAGGAAGGCCGCGCCCTGCGCCTGCACCCCCTGGTCTGCACCGCTTATAACGCCGACTTCGACGGCGACCAGATGGCCATCCACGTGCCCCTGTCCGCCGAGGCCCAGGCTGAGGCCCGCATCCTGATGCTCTCCGCCAACAACCTTCTGCGTCCCCAGGACGGTCACCCCGTCACGGTCCCGACCCAGGACATGATCCTCGGCTCCTACTACCTGACCATGATCCGCATCGGCAAGGCCGAGAAGGGCGCCGAGCAGCTGATCGTGGACGATCCGGGCGACACCGGCCTGGAGGCTGGCGCCATCGTGGACGGCGACGAGATCTACGCCAGGAACCTGGAGGCGAAGAATAACCACCAGCGTCCCGCCACCTACAAGCCCACCCGCATGTACCGCGACGCCAACGAGGCCATCATGGCCTACAACGAGGGCAGCGTGGGTCTGCACGCCCCCATCCGGCTCCGCGTCACCAAGACCATCGACGGCGTGGAGGTCAAGAAGACCATCATCACCACCGTTGGCCGCATCATCTTCAACGAGCCCATCCCGCAGGATCTGGGCTACGTGGATCGCAGCGATCCCGAGCATGCCTTCGACCATGAGATCGGCTTCCAGGTGGGCAAGAAGCAGCTGGGCGACATCATCGACCGCTGCATCCAGAAGTACGGCTTCACCATCTCTGCCGAGGTGCTGGACAGCATCAAGGCTCTGGGATACAAGTACTCCACCAAGGGCGCCATCACCATTTCCGTGGCGGATATGACCGTCCCCAGCGCCAAGTACGACATGATCCACCAGACCGAGCAGGAGGTCGTCCGCATCGAGCGGCAGTTCAAGCGCGGCTTCATCACCGATGACGAGCGCTACCGCCTGGTGGTTTCCGAGTGGGAAAAGACCACCAAGGACGTGACCGACGCCCTGTCCAACGTGCTGGACGAGTACAACCCCATCTACATGATGGCAAACTCCGGCGCTCGTGGTTCCATGAACCAGATCCGTCAGCTGGCCGGTATGCGCGGTCTGATGGCCAATACCTCCGGTAAGACCATTGAGATCCCCATCAAGTCCAACTTCCGTGAAGGCCTGTCCGTTCTGGAGTATTTCATCTCCACCAGAGGCGCCCGTAAGGGCATGGCGGATACCGCTCTGCGTACCGCCGACTCCGGTTACCTGACCCGTCGTATGGTCGACGTCTGCCAGTCACCGATCCCCAGACCGGGGAGCTGCTCTTCGGCACCGACCACATGCTCATGGCTGAGGACGCGGCTGTGCTGGAGGCTCACGGCATCCACAAGGCCTATATCCGCAGCGTCCTGACCTGCGAGGCCCGCACCGGCGTCTGCGCCCGCTGCTACGGCATCAACCTGGCCATCGGCCGTCCGGTCAACGCCGGCGAGGCGGTCGGCGTCATCGCCGCCCAGTCCATCGGCGAGCCCGGTACCCAGCTGACCATGCGTACCTTCCACACCGGCGGCGTCGCGGGTGACGACATCACCCAGGGTCTGCCCCGTGTTGAGGAGCTGTTCGAGGCCCGCAAGCCCAAGAAAATGGCGATCCTCTCCGAGACCTCCGGCACGGTCACCGTGGAAGAGGCCAAGAAGGGCGTCATGTATTCCATCACCGTTACCAATGAGGCCGAGGGCAGCACCAATGTGTACACTGTGCCGCACAACGCCGGCATCCTGGTGCACACCGGCGACCATGTGGATCGCGGTCAGGAGCTGACTTCCGGCGCGCTGAATCCCCATGACGTGCTCCGCATCCGCGGTGTCAATGACGATGAGTTCGGCCGCCAGGGCGTTCGCAGCTATATCACCAGCGAGGTCCAGAAGGTCTACCGTCAGCAGGGCGTTGACATCAACGACAAGCATATCGAGGTCATCGTGCGCCAGATGATGCGCAAGGTGAAGGTGGACGACGCCGGCAGCACCGATCTGCTCTCCGGCTCCACCGTCGACATCGGCGTGCTGAAGGAGGCCAACCGTCAGATCGACCGGCGCATCGCCGCCGGCGAAGAGAACCTGCAGAAGGCCACCTACACCCAGCTCCTGCTGGGCATCACCAAGGCGTCCCTGGCTACCGACAGCTGGATGTCCGCCGCGTCCTTCCAGGAGACCACCAAGGTTCTGACCGACGCCGCCATCAAGGGCAAGGTGGACCACCTGGTGGGCCTGAAGGAGAACGTCATCATCGGCAAGCTGATCCCCGCCGGTTCCGGCCTTTCCGTGTACCGGGACTTCGAGGAGAAGACCGATGAGACCATCGAGGCTGAGCCCGAGGAATATGTGGATCTGACCGCCCTGGTCAACAAGACCAACGCGCTCTGATCCGGTCAAGGATCAAAACTCCCGCATCTTTGGATGCGGGAGTTTTTCCTGTCTGGGAGGAGTATTCGGGAGGAAAAAGCAGGGAATGCGATTGCCATAGATCGAAAAAACGATTATAATGTCGTCAGCATGAAATAAAGGAGCCCCTGCCATGAAACGCCTGGTCGCCATTGGGATCCTGCTGGTGCTGATCTTTACGCCTGTTGCGGGATTGGATCGTGCCCCTGCGGTCCCCGAAGCTGAACTTCCAATTCCGGAAGTCCCTGCAGACGAAGGGGAGACGGCCTTCGAGCCGACGCCGGAGCCGACGCTCGAACCGACGCCCGAGCCGACGCCGGAGCCAACACCGGAAGCCACACCCGAGCCTGCGTCCGAACCGAGCCCTGAGCCCACAGAAGAGCCCGATCCCCAGCCACAGCCGGAAGGGGAGGGAAACGCGGAGGGCAATCCGGTTTCCGCTTCCACGGACGGATATGACTATTACATCAAGGTCAATTATCTTGCCAATACCGTCACAGTATACGGAAAAGGCGAAAGCGGAGAATTCGATACGCCGGTCAAGGCCATGATCTGCTCCACCGGCTCCGCCACGCCTCGATCCGGCGTGTACACGCTGGGCTGGCGGCTGGAGTGGCAGGACCTGTTCTTCGGCGTCTATGGGCACTATGTTACCCAAATCACCGGCAATATCCTGTTCCATTCCGTGCCCTATCAGGTGAAGTATGACAGCGGATCCCTGGAATACTGGGAATTTGACAAGCTGGGGACCAGCGCCTCCGCTGGCTGCGTCCGGCTGCAGATCAAGGACGCCAAGTGGATCTTTGACAATTATTTCGGCATCTACGCGGTGGAGTTCTACGGGGACGAAGACCCCGGTCCGCTGGGAAGACCCTCCGCGCCCCAGATCTCCGATGATGAACTGCGCCGGGGCTGGGACCCCACCGATCCGGACAGCCGGAACCTGTGGTTCAAGACGGATGAGGAGATCTACGAGCTTTTCCCCTGGCTGGATCAGGAACCTGATACGACTCCGGAGCCGACCCCAGAGCCCACTCCGGAACCGACACCGGAACCCACGCCTGAGCCGACCCCAGAGCCGACCCCAGAGCCAACTCCGGAACCAACTCCGGAACCGACACCGGAACCCACGCCTGAGCCGACCCCAGAGCCGACCCCAGAGCCAACTCCGGAATCCACGCCGGAGCCCACGCCGGAACCATCTCCGGAGCCTACCCCGGGAGTCGAGCCCTGAGACCGAAACCGGAGAAGAAGAGGGCCTCTGTTGGGCGCCGAAGGGCGCCCAACAGAGGCTCTCTTCTCTCATCTTCCGGAGAAAAAGGAAAGCGGTCGTCCTGCGAGGATTAAGCAGACCCCGGAATGGGTAAACTATCCATCCGGGGCTGGATAATCCGGTAAAATGACGGCGGGAGGGGCAAGTTTTTCCTAAATTTTTTTCACAAATTTTCTTGACTTAATTTGGCTAATATGCTAATATTCAGTAGTTCGTGGCATGGCGCGCCCGAAGTGCGCCCATTTTCCCGAACAAAGGAGAAAAGCCCCGAAAAATCAGGCTTTCCCCGAATTTCATTATTGAAGAAAGGAGGAACAAAATGCCAACTTTTAACCAGCTCGTCAGAAAGGGCAGAGAAAAGGTCACCTACAAGTCCACTTCTCCCGCTATGCAGAAGGGTATGAACACCCTGAAGAACAAGGAGACCAACCTGAGCTCCCCCCAGAAGAGAGGCGTCTGCACCGCAGTCCGTACCTCTACTCCCAAGAAGCCCAACTCCGCTCTGCGTAAGATCGCGCGTGTCCGTCTGACCAATGGTTACGAGGTCACTGCTTACATCCCCGGTATCGGCCACAACCTGCAGGAGCACTCTGTCGTGATGATTCGCGGCGGTCGTGTCAAGGACCTGCCTGGTGTGCGTTACCACATCATCCGCGGCACTCTGGATGCCCAGGGCGTCAACGGTCGTATGCAGGCTCGTTCCAAGTACGGCGCCAAGAGACCCAAAGCTGCGAAGAAGAAGTAATTTCCCGACGCGGCAAAGCTTGGGAAACGCCGCATCAGACTCCAGCGGCATCTTGCGGACGATCCGCACTCTGGCTTCATCGCTTTTCCTCGAAATCCACAAAGGATTCCGTCGGAAAACCGCTATCGCCAGACTGCAGAGCCTCTCGCAATCCGCTCTTGCAGCCTGATCCGCCGTTCCCCATCTGCCCTGTCGTTTATCTATATTTTCATGTGGATAGACCTCGGGGCGCAACGGGTACCCAAAGGGTATTCGAGTACCTGTGAATCCATTTTTTAATGAAGGAGGGAAGCAACGTGCCCAGAAGAGGTAATGTTCCCAAAAGAGAAATCTTGCCGGATCCTATGTATAACAGCGTTCTGGTGACCAAGCTCATCAATGGCGTTATGCTCGACGGCAAGAAAGGTGTTGCTCAGAAGGTCGTCTACGACGCTTTTGACATCATCAAGGAGAAGACCGGTAAGGAGCCCCTTGATGCTTTCACCGAAGCCATGAACAACATTATGCCCGCTCTGGAGGTCAAGGCTCGCCGTGTCGGTGGTGCAACCTATCAGGTTCCTATCGAAGTCCGGCCCGCCCGCCGTCAGACCCTGGCTCTGCGCTGGCTGGTCGACTACAGCCGCAAGCGCAGCGAAAAGACCATGAAAGAGCGCCTGGCAGGCGAGATCATGGATGCCTGCAATAACCTCGGCAACTCCGTGAAGAAGCGCGAGGATATGCACAAAAACGCCGAGGCCAACAAGGCCTTCGCGCACTTCCGCTGGTAAGGCGCACAGGAGTTATTTCCCATGCCCAGAAAATATTCACTCGAAAGAACCAGAAATATCGGCATTATGGCCCATATTGACGCGGGCAAGACCACGACAACGGAACGCATTCTGTTTTACACCGGCGTCAATTACAAGCTCGGCGAGACCCATGAGGGTACTGCGACCATGGACTGGATGGAGCAGGAGCAGGAGAGGGGTATCACCATCACCTCCGCCGCTACCACCTGCTTTTGGCGCGACACCCGCATCAACATCATCGATACTCCGGGCCATGTGGACTTCACCGTGGAGGTCGAGCGCTCCCTGCGTGTGCTGGACGGCTGTGTGACGGTCCTCTGTGCAAAGGGCGGCGTGGAGCCCCAGTCCGAAACGGTCTGGAGACAGGCGGACCACTATCATGTCCCCCGGATGATCTACGTGAACAAGATGGACATCATGGGCGCGGACTTCTATCATGTGCTGGATATGGTGCATGATCGGCTCAAGTGCAACGCCGTCCCCATCCAGCTCCCCATCGGCAAAGAGGAGAGCTTTGTGGGGATCATCGATCTGGTGGATATGAATGCGCGCATCTATCACGACGACCTGGGTAAGGACATGTCCACCGAGGAGATCCCCGCGGACATGCAGGACCTGGCACAGGAATATCATGAGAAGCTCCTGGAAGCGGTTTCCGACTTTGACGACGAGATCATGGAATTGTATCTCGACGGCGAAGAAGTCCCCGCGGACAAGATCCGCGCGGCGATCCGGAGAGCCACGGTCTCGGTGAAGATGGTTCCCGTGACCTGCGGCACTTCCTACAAAAACAAAGGCGTGCAGAAGCTCCTCGACGCCATCGTGGACTACATGCCCTCCCCGCTGGATGTACCTCCGGTGGAAGGCAAGCATCCCAAGACGGACGCTGTGGAGACCCGGGAGGCAAGCGACGACGCCCCCTTCTCCGCCCTTGCGTTTAAGATCATGACCGACCCCTACGTGGGAAGGCTTGGTTTCTTCCGTGTCTATTCGGGCACCCTGGAGACCGGCAAAACGGTCCTGAACTCCACCAAGGGACAACGGGAGCGCCTCGGCCGCATCCTGCAGATGCACGCCAATCACAGAGAAGACATCGACCAGGTCTGGTCCGGTGACATCGCCGCGGCGGTGGGGCTGAAAAACACCACCACCGGCGACACGCTCTGTGATGAAAAACACCCCATTATTTTGGAATCCATGGAATTCCCCGAACCGGTCATCCGTGTGGCCATTGAGCCCAAGACGAAGGCCGGCCAGGAGAAAATGGCCATCGCCCTGCAAAAGCTGGCGGATGAGGACCCCACCTTCAAGACCTATACGGACGAGGAGACGGGCCAGACCATCATCGCCGGCATGGGCGAGCTTCACCTGGAGATCATCGTGGACAGACTTCTGCGCGAGTTCAAGGTGGAGGCCAACGTGGGCAAGCCGCAGGTCTCTTATAAGGAGACGATCCGGCGCGCCGCAACGGCCGATACCCGCTACGTGCGTCAGACCGGCGGCAAGGGCCAGTTTGCCCATGTGAAGCTGATGATCGAGCCGAACGAGCCCGGCAAGGGTTACGAATTCGTCAATAAGGTCACCGGCGGCGCGATCCCCAAGGAATTTATCCCCTGCGTGGATCAAGGCATCCAGGGAGCGATGCTCTCCGGCGTTCTGGCGGGCTATCAGGTGGTGGACGTGAAGGCAACTTTGCTGGATGGTTCCTTCCACGAGGTAGACTCTTCGGAGCTGGCCTTTAAGATCTGCGGCAGCATGGCTTTTAAGGAAGCCTGCCAGAAGGCGGAACCCACCCTGCTTGAACCGATCATGAAGGTCGTTGTGACCGCGCCCGAGGAATACATGGGCGACGTGATGGGCGACCTGAACGCACGGCGCGGGCAGATCCAGGGCTCCGATATTCGAAACGGCGCCGCCGTGATCGAGAGCATGGTACCGCTCTCCACAATGTTCGGTTACGCGACCGATCTGCGCAGCAAGACCCAGGGCCGGGCCACCTATGTGATGGAACCCAGCCACTTCGTCGAGCTGCCCCGTAATTTGCAGGAATCCCTTGTGAACAGCCGCATGGGTTTCTCAAATGCTAAATGGTAAGTTTTTAGGCAAAACAAATCAGTTCTAAATTTATTAGGAGGATTTTACAATGGCAAAACAGATGTACAATCGCGCTAAGCCCCACGTCAACATCGGCACCATCGGCCACATCGACCATGGCAAGACCACTCTGACCGCTGCCATCACCAAGTACCTGTCCCTCCAGGGCAAGGCTGAGTACACTGACTACTCTTCCATCGACAAGGCTCCCGAAGAGCGCGAGCGTGGTATCACCATCAACACCGCTCACGTCGAGTACGAGACCGAGAAACGTCACTACGCCCACGTCGACTGCCCGGGCCACGCTGACTACATTAAGAACATGATCACCGGTGCTGCTCAGATGGACGGCGCCATCCTGGTCATCGCTGCTTCCGACGGCCCCATGGCCCAGACCCGCGAGCACCTGCTGCTGGCCCGTCAGGTTAACGTTCCTTCCGTTCTGGTCTTCCTGAACAAGTGCGATCAGGTCGACGATGAGGAGCTGCTGGAGCTGGTCGAGATGGAAGTTCGCGAGCTGCTGGACTTCTACGGCTTCCCTGGCGACGACACCCCCATCATCCGCGGTTCCGCTCTGAACGCTCTGGTTTGCGAGTCCAACGATCCCAACGCCCCCGAGTACGCCTGCATCAAGGAGCTCATGGACGCTGTCGACACCTGGATCCCCACTCCCGAGCGCAAGTCCGATCTGCCCTTCCTGATGCCCATCGAGGACGTCTTCACCATCTCCGGCCGCGGCACTGTCGTTACCGGTCGTGTTGAGCGCGGCCGCGTCAAGGTTGGCGACAAGGTCGAGATCGTTGGCCTGAGCGACGAGAAGAAGAGCACCACCGTCACCGGCACCGAGATGTTCCACAAGACCCTGGAGTACGCCGAGGCCGGCGACAACGTGGGCTGCCTGCTCCGCGGCATCGACAAGAAAGAGGTTGAGCGCGGCCAGGTTCTGTCCGCTCCCAACTCCATCCACCCCCACACCAAGTTCAAGGGCCAGGTCTACGTCCTGACCAAGGAAGAGGGCGGCCGTCACACCCCGTTCTTCAACAACTACCGTCCCCAGTTCTACTTCCGTACCACCGACGTTACCGGCGTCATCTCCCTGCCCGAAGGCACTGAGATGTGCATGCCCGGCGACAACGTCGACATGGACGTGGAGCTGATTACCCCGATCGCCATCGAGAACGGCCTGCGTTTCGCTATCCGTGAGGGTGGCCGTACCGTCGGTTCCGGTGTTGTTATCGGCATCAACGAGTAATTCAAACCAATAAAAAATCACGGCGCTCAGCGCCGTGATTTTTTGTTTCCAAACACAGCAGCGGGAGAACGTAGATCCGTTCTCCCGCTGTTCGTTCTTCTTCCAATCAGTCTTCAAAGATGAACTGTCCCTGGAAATGCTCCTTGAACTGTTCGTATACGGCCCGGAGCGTTTTCGGATCCTCCACGTCCACATAGCCTTCATCGCCGCCGCTGCGATCCAGCTGGAGGATCACCGCCTCGCCCTGATAGGGTCCCTCCAGGGGCATGAGGACGATGTATTCCTTCTCCTGGTACTGGATCAGGTCCAGAAAGCGGAAAGCCATCTGATCCCCGTCTTCGTCGGAGAGATAGATGGGCTCGCTGCCCAGCGCGTCAAATTGATGATCCATGCTGATCCCTCGCTTTTCCGACAGCTTCAGTATCCGAAGACCCAGAGATGGGTCACACCGAAGGCTTCCCGGATGAAATAGTTGAGCATCACAAAGAAGTAGCCCCAGGGAGCCGCTACCCCAGCCGCCTCTACGCCCAGGTTGCGGGACATGAGCTTGGCCCGGTACAGGTGGTAGGCGCTGGAGACGATGGCGACATTGTCCTCAGGCTCGTCGCCCCGATCCCGAATAATGGCAAAGGAATACTCCAGGTTCTCCATGGTGGAGGTAGCCTTGTCCTCCATCAGGATCCGCTCTTCGGGAATGCCGTTTGCAATCAGCCAGTCGTGCATGGCCTGGGCTTCGGTGATATTCTCTCCCGCGCCCTTGCCGCCGGAGACGATGGCAACGCTGTCCGGGTACTGATTCAGATAGTCCAGTGCGCCCTCCAGCCGCCGCACCAGCGTGAGAGAGGGAGTGTCGCCGTGGACGGCGGCGCCCAGGACGATCAGGTAGTCCCGCTCCGGGTCCTGGTCGGTGACGGCGTTTTTCACGATGGGCACTTCCACGATGCAGAAGTAGATCACGCCAATGCAGATCAGCACGATCAGCGCCCGCCACAGGGTTCGGCTGAAGAAGCGGTGGGCCGCGATCAGCGCGGCGATCCCGATGGCGATATAGCCCCAATAGGCGTAGCCCCGGAACAGAAAGCGCAGTGCTAGCCCCGCTGCCGCAAAGAGCCCGGAGAGAATAGCCCAGTTTTTCCGAAACACGTCGATCACAATGATCCCGGCGGCCGCCAGAAGGGGATAGGCCAGGTAGAAGTATCGTCCGCCCCTGTACCACAGCAGGGCCGCACCCAGAAGCAGGACCAGCGCGATCCCCAGCCACAGGAATACTTTCTTTTTATTCATGGAGTTCCTCCCATTTTTCATACAGGGCCATCAGCTCTGTATCCAGCTCGTCCCGTTCCGCTCCGATCTCCATCAGCTTCTGATAGTCGGCGGCGTGGGCCTCCGCCTCCCGGTCCAGCGCGGCGATCTTTTCCTCCAGCCGGGCGATCTCACGCTCGGTTTTGGCGATCTGCTTTTCCGCGTTGGGCGCATGGGGCTTTTTCTTTTCTTCTTTTGGATGTACTGTCTTCTCGACCTGCTGGAAGACCGCCTGCCGTTCCTTCCAGGCGCAGTATTCCTTGTAGCCGCCGCGGAAATCCGTGATCTCTCCGTTTTGAAGCGCCCAGATCCGGGTGGCGAATTTCTCGATAAAATACCGGTCGTGGGAGACGAAGAGCAGGGTCTGCTCGTAGTCGGAGAGGGCGTCCTCCATCCATTCCCGGCTGGCGATGTCCAGGTGGTTGGTGGGCTCGTCCAGGATCAGGAAGTTCACATCCCCGCCCATGAGCATGCACAGCTTCAATCGGCTGCGCTCTCCGCCGGAGAGGGCCCCCACGGGGGTGAATACGCTCTCTCCGCGGAAGCCGAAGGCGGCCAGCCTGTCCCGCGCTTCCTGGGGCTCGCAGCGGCAGTCGTAGAGCATGGTGTCCAGGGCCGAACGGGAATCCTCCGTGAAGCGTACGATCTGGGGCAGGTAGGCGGTGCGGACGGCGGGGCCCCGGTAGAGATAGCCCGTGTCCGGCGTCTCCTGGTCCATGATGAGGCGCACCAGGGTGGTCTTGCCGCTGCCGTTGTCGCCGATGAGGGCGATCCGCTCCCCGCCGGTGACCATGAGGGAGAGATCGGAGAACAGCTGCTTTTCGCCGTAGGCCTTGGAGAGACCTTCGGCCACCAGGACCTCGTCCCCGTTGAACTCCCGCTCCTTGAATTTCACGGAGAGCTTTTTCTGCTCCTTGGGCTTTTCGCTCTGCTGCAGCTTTTCGATGCGCTTTTCCATGGCGAAGGCACGCTTGTGCAGCTTGTCCGCGCCCATGAAGGCCCAGAGATGCATCTGCTCGGCGGCTCGGGTGAGCTGCTCGATCTTGGCCTGGTCCTTTTCGTACTGCTTCCGCTTTTCCTCAAAACGGCGCTGCCGCTCGGCAACATAGAAGCTGTAGTTGCCGCTGTAAAACTCGGCCTTTCCGTCCAGGATCTCGATGCAGCGCTGGGCCACCCGATCCAGGAAATAGCGGTCGTGGCTGATGGCGAGAACGGTGCCTTTGAAATGCAGGATGTACTCCTCCAGCCACTCGGTGGCCCGCAGGTCCAGGTGGTTGGTGGGCTCGTCCAGCAGCAGGATGTCCGTATCCTCCAGAATGAGGCGGGCCAGGTTCACCCGGGTCTTCTCGCCGCCGGAGAGGCTGGAAAAGAGCTGGGCACGCTGGGCGGCGGGGATCTGCAGACCGTTTGCCACCCGGTTCCGGTCCACCTCCATCTGATAGCCGCCCAGACGGCGGAAGTCGTCGGAGAGCTTGTCGTATTCCCGCAGCAGGGCGGGGGACTGGTCCTGCTCCATCAGGAGCGTCAACTCGTCCATCCGCCTGCCCATGTCGATGAGCCGCTGATGGGCGGAGCGGAGCACGTCCTCGGTGGTCCAGTCCTCGGGAAAGACCGGGATCTGGGAGATGAGGCCGATCCTCTTGCCGGGGGTCAGGCTCACCTGGCCCTCGTCGTAAGAAATCTCGCCTGTGAGGATGCGGAATAGGGTGGTTTTTCCACAGCCGTTGGGGCCCAGGATGCCCACTCGTTCTCCGGGATTTACGGTGAAGGAGAGCCCGTCCAGTATATTTTTGCCGATCTCAAAGGATTTGACCAGTGAGCTTACGGTGATCTCAGCCATAGATGGCTCCTTTCCATGCCAGGGGATCGGGAGGTTCAGGTATTGCGGATGGCGTACTGCAGGACTGTGTTGGCAAGACTGCCGGCCACGGTCAATCCGCCGCCGCCCTGCTCCACAAAGACCACAAAGGCGTAGGGGTGCGCGTCATCCAGCAAAAAGCCGGTAAACCAGGCGTGGCTGGTGCCGTCCCCCAATTCTGCGGTGCCGGTTTTGGCACAGAGCTTCAAGCCGGGAAAGCGGTACTCGCCCTCGTAGTGGTTCACCACATTATAGTTCATCATCTTCTGCAGGCGCTGGGCCGTGTTTGTCTCCAGGTAGCGGGAGCGCACCGGCTCCTCGCCGTCGTTGATGAGCTTGGGCTCCACCAGAATGCCGTCATTGGCCACCGCCGAGACAAAGCGCAGCAGGGAATAGGGACAGATCATGTCCGTGGATTGGCCGATGCCCGCCCAGCCCAGCTCGGGATCGCCGATGAATTCCAGGGGGAAATTCCCCGCGGCGGTGGGGATGCCGTCCAGCTCATGGGGGTCCAGAAAACCAAACTGTCTCACATAGGAGGCAAGGGTGTCCTGCCCCAGACTGATGGCGATTTTGGCAAAGGCCACGTTGCAGGAGTTGGACAGCGCCTGCTCGAAGGTTTGCGAATAGTGGCAGCCGGAGCAGATGATGTCCACCCCCGCGATGGTGGTATAGCCGTAGCAGTAATAGCTTCGCTCATCAATATTGGGGATGTTCTCAATGGCGGCCGCCGCCGTGATGAGCTTGAAAACCGAGCCGGGGACGAAGGATGCGGAGAGGCAGCGGTTGATATAGGCCCCCTCCTGAGGCAGGTAATCCGGGTCGGCGGGGTCCACAGAGGGGGAGGAGACCATGCTGAGCAGTTCTCCGGTCTTATAATTCACCACCAGGACCGCGCCTTTGCGCCCATCCAGGGCGGAGTAGGCCTTGGTGTTCAGGCCCGCGTCCACATTGAGCTTCAGAACCGTGTCCTTGGCCAGGGTCGTCCCCGTCAGGAGGGAGAAGCCCTGCAGGTCTTTCCAGTAGCTGGTGAGCAGACCGCTGCCGGTCCGGTCCCAGAAGTCTCCCGTGACGTGATAGTTGGCGATGCGGGTCTTCTCGTCTTCGGCAAAGCGGTTTTCCGTGGCGGAGAAGGAGGCCAGCACCACGCCGCTGCGGTCGATCAGCGCCCCGGTGGAGCCGGAGTTCGCCCGGGAAAAGGTGAGCGCCCAGTCCTTCCCGTGGTCCACGTAGCGCAGCACATAGCCCAGCATGCCCACGATCACGAGAATGGCCAGCAGCAGGACGGAGATGGCCCGATTGGTGATCTTCTTCATGCGCGCTCCTCCTTTTCCTCATTGGGCATCCGCTCGCCCGGGCGCACGGCAAAGCTGGCGTCCTTACGGGTGTCCGCGCCTTTGATGAAGGCCATCATCATCCAGCAGGCGATCAGCGAGGAGCCGCCGCGGGACACGAAGGGGAAGGTGACCCCGGTGAAGGGCAGCAGGTCCAGGGAGCCGAACACGTTCAGCGAAAGCTGCACCAGCAGCATGCTCATGCTGGCGCAGGCGGCGATGGCGTAGTAGGAAGAGCGGCCCTGCCGTGCGCTGCGCACGGCGAAAAAGGCCAGGATCAGCACGGCCAACACCATGCACAGGGCAATGATGAGCCCCAGCTCCTCGCAGACCATGGCAAAGACCATGTCGGTGTTGGCGGCAAAAATATCCTTCAGCCAGCCGGCGCCGGCGCCCTTGCCGAAGAGACCGCCGGAGGCGGCCGCGGACATGGCCCGGGTCTGCTGGTAGCCGGTGTTGTACATATCCTCCCAGACATGGCCCCAGGAGGCGAAGCGCTGGGCGATATAGGGCTTGACGCTGACGGCCATCACCCCGGCCATGCCGGCGCCGGCGACGGCCAGGAAGACCGTGGCGATGGAGCCGGAGCGCATGAAGGAGATGACCAGGAAGGTGACGAAGAAGATCAGCGCCGTGCCGAAGTCTCCGATCAGGGCCAGCGCCACCACGCAGATGGCGGAAAAGGCGATGAAGGAGATCAGGTTCCGGCGGCGGTAGAGACGATCCAGCGTGGAGGCGCCCACATAGACGTAGGCCACCTTGACCAGCTCCGAGGGCTGGAAGGAGTAGCCGCCGAATTCCAGCCAGTTTCTGGCGCCCAGCACCGCGTCGCTGAACACCACGTTGACGGCCAGCAGCGCCAGCGCCGTAAGACCGATGGGGATCCGCATCACGGCGGTGCGGTGAAGATTGCGGAGCCACCAGCCGTTGAGCAGAAACAGCAGGACGGCCGCGATGGTCAGCAGGATCTGCTTGTACAGATCCCCCGGCGTGGAGGAGGCGGCCACGGAGAAGCCCAGGGTGGTCAGATAAAAGGCCAGGGTCTCTACCTCAAAGCCGCTGCGGCCGATGATGCGCATGGCGTTATAGCAGCTCCACTCCAGAATGATCAGCAGGGCGAAGGAGAGGGCGATGTCCGGCAGCTGTTCGGGAGCGGCGGAGAAGGCGTGCTGCATCAGCAGGAAGATCTGGAACACCGTCAGCTCCAGCAGGGTCAGGGAAGGGGAGATGCGGCGGCCCACAGAGGTCCGTGCGGCCTCCAGCCGTTCCCGCTTGCTCTGGTCGGTGTCCTGAAAACGCATGTTGTGTCCGGCCAGATTGATCACGTCGCCGCTTTCCAGCTCCGCGCCATCGGCCCCGATCCGTTGGCCGTTGACCCAAACGCCGCCCCGGGAGAAAATATCATAGATGGTCCAGACGCCCCGGTCGCTGCGGCTGAGGACCGCGTGGACCCGGCTGACCCCGGGCAGGTCCAGCCGCAGATCCGCGCTGCGGGAGCGGCCCAGGATGTTCTCCCAGTGGGTGATGGGCAGGGTCGCCCGCCCGGTGCGCAGATAGGCCCAGACCTCCGGCTCGTAGCGCTCCCGGAGCATGGAGCGCAGACAGCGGACCATGATCGTCAGAGATAAAAGGATCATGACGATACGGGATGCGATCATCATGGATGCGGTAAAGCCCATCAGCCTGCCCTCCTTTCATAGAATCATTGCGAAACGTGTTTCGCAATGAAGCACTCGCGCTCGCGTCGTCGCAAGCTCCATTTCCTCGCTTCCGTGTGGCAACACGAAAGCTCGCTCTTTCCGCTGCTCCTCCTACCAAACACAAAGCATTGCGCTTTGTGTTTGAAAAGGAAGAAGGAGTAAACTGAGCGCAGTTTTTGCCATTCCTGGCGGAAACGAAGCGGCGTGAGCTTCTTCTGACGTCGGCGCGAGGGCTCGCTTGGCTCGCCTCAGGGTGTTTTTGAGGCGGCAAAGCTGCCTC
Source organism: Oscillospiraceae bacterium (assembly GCA_902765595.1). GTDB lineage: Bacteria > Bacillota > Clostridia > Oscillospirales > Oscillospiraceae > Limivicinus. The sequence continues at coordinate 195,499 of CACXAQ010000001.1, forward strand.
AAAAACAATTCATTATTCCTTCGGGACGATAATCTAAGTGAATTCGTTCCTTATAAAACCGTCCACGAAATGTGATAGCTGTGTTTCAGTAGATTTTAACTAATATAGTATACCACAAAAGCAATGGATTTGACAACGGGTCACTTGCCGGGGAGAGGGTTTGACAAGCGGGGCTTTTTGAGTATAATAGAAGAGCTATGGAAAAAACCCGAAAGGAATGAAAATATGAGCGAATGCACCCATGATTGCTCTTCTTGCGGAGAGAATTGCCCCTCCCGGCAGAGCCCCCAGAGCTTCCTCAAGGAGCTGAACCCCTATTCCAGCGTGAAAAAGGTCATCGCCGTGGTATCCGGCAAGGGCGGCGTTGGCAAGTCCCTGGTGACAAGCCTTCTCGCCTCCGAGATGCAGCGCCGCGGCTACCGCTGCGCCGTACTGGACGCGGACATCACCGGCCCCTCCATCCCCAAGTCCTTCGGCATCACCCAGAAGGCCATGGGCACCGATGAGTATCTGATCCCCGTCACCACCCCCAGCGGCATGCAGATCATGTCCATCAACCTGATCCTGGAGGACGACACCGCCCCCGTGGTCTGGCGCGGTCCGGTCATCGCCGGCGCCGTCACCCAGTTCTGGACGGACGTGCTGTGGCAGGATGTGGACTACATGTTTGTGGACATGCCTCCCGGAACCGGCGACGTGCCCCTGACCGTGTTCCAGTCCCTGCCTATCGACGGGGTGGTCATCGTCACCACGCCCCAGGACCTGGTGAGCATGATCGTTGCCAAGGCCGTGAACATGGCCGGCATGATGAACATCCCGGTGCTTGGCATCGTGGAGAACATGTCCTACTTCCAGTGCCCGGACTGCGGCGAGAAGCACAACATTTTCGGCGATAGCAAGGTGGAGCAGGTGGCGGAGTCCTTCAAAATCAAGCACTTTGTGAGACTGCCCATCGACCCGGTGGTCGCCACCATGGTGGACGCGGGCGAAGTGGAGTCCGTCCCGGGCGATGAGATCGCCCCCATGGCGGACGTGATCGAACAGGAGGTCAAGCTTTGAAAGTTGCCATCGCCTATGAAAACGGGGAGATCTACGGCCACTTCGGCCACTGCCCCCAGTTTGCCATCTATGAGTACGGAGAATACGTGAGCGACTGTGTCAAGACCCTGGTCGACACCTCTGACCGGCAGGGCCACAAGGCCATGGCCGACCTGATGAAGGAACAGGGCGTGGACGCGGTGCTCTGCGGCAACATGGGCGGCGAGGCCAAGGCCCTGCTGCTCAGCTACGGCATCGTGCCCATCGCGGGCTACTCCGGCCACGCCGATACGGCGGCGGACCTGCTGGTCACGGGCCAGCTCCCGCTGAACCCCGGCGACAATACCGCCGGCTCCTGCTCCGGCGGCTGCTCCTGCGGGGGAGACTGCGGCTCTGAGGGCGGCTGCTCCTGCGGAGGAGACTGCGGCTGCGGCTGCGGCAGCTACGACGGCGAGGAAGCCTGGTAATCCGGCAGAATTGAATAGAAAAACAGCTGCCCGTCCCTTTGGGATGGGCAGCTGTTTGCTGTTTTATACGGTGGGCAGCGTAAAGGTGGCGGCGTAACGGTCCTGGTCCCACGTGGGCGCGAAGCTGCCGCCCATGGCCTGCAGGATCTTCTCACAGGTGCGCAGCCCGATCTTGGTGCTCTCCACCCGGTCCAGATCCTTGGCAATGGCATTGGACATACACACGGAAAGCTGCCCGTCCCGAAGCTCGGAGCGGATCTGGATGGGCTGGGCCCGGTCTGCGTATTTTTTCGCGTTGGAAACCAGATTATCCAGCACGCGCTTGAGATAGAGCGGGTCGGTGCTGAGCCGGCATTCACCCTCAAAGTCCGTGCGCTGGATCTCGAAGCCTGCGTCCGCCAGATCAAATTGTGCCTCGCCCAAAAGCTGCTCCAGCAGCAGCCGTCCGTCCAGGGTTTCCTGATTCAGCTCCAGCTCGGAGCGGCCGAAGACCAGAAAATACTTGAACAGCTCATCTGTCAGGTCCTTCAGCTCCATGGCCTTGTCATAGGCGGAGGCGGCGAACTGCGCGCTCCGCTCCGGATCCCGGAAGCAGTCCTCGTTCAGAAGCCCCAGGTAGCCGATGAGAGAGGTCATGGGGGTGCGGATGTCGTGGGAGATGGCGGTGATGAGCTCGGAGTTTGCCTCCCAGGCGCGCCGCTCGTTGCCCATCCGCTGAATCACCGAGTGACGCATGGCGTCCACCTCGACGGCAAGCTGGGACAGCTCGTCCTCACCCTGCAGGGTGATAGGGGCCTCCAGATCGCCGTCCCCGATGACGTCCGCCTCCCGGGAGAGGCGGATGACGCGCCGGGTCAGGCGGCGGAAATACCAGAGCATGATGGCAAAAAAGGCCACAGCTCCCAAAACCACGGCAATGAATCGGTTCAGGTTATCCTCCCGGACCTGGCTGCTGTCGCCGATGGCAATGTGATAGACTCCGTCGGCAAAGCGCAGGGGGTAGAGCCGCCCGTATTCGCTGGCGTACTGAAGGCGGTTGGGATTGGAGGTGTTGCCGGCGGGGAGGAACTGCCCGTTGTTCTGCTGCTCAAGCTCTTCATCCCGGAAGATGAGAACGGTGGTATAGGCGTCGTTTCCTGGCCAGCGGGCCACGGCGCTCTCGTCGCTGCCATTGATGTGATTGGCGCTGACGTACTTGGAGAAATCCGAGTAGATTTCCGCCTGACGGGAGGCCACCGATTCGGGACTCATATAGATCCGGTCCAGCGCCAGACTGCCCAGCCCGTAGACGACCTCATACACCGCCCCAGCGCACAGGAGAGCCAGCAGGATCATGTACAGAAGCTTTGCGTCCAGGGAGCGGGGCAGGTGGATCAGACGCTTGCGCTCAGTCAATTTGATAACCCCTTCCCCAGACGGTGCGGAGGATCCTGGGGCTTGAGGGATTCTCCTCGATCTTCCGGCGGACGTTCAGCACGTGGACCATGACGGTGTTGCCGGAGCCGGAGAGGAACTTGGCACCCCAGACCGCTTCGTACAGCTCCGGCGCGGTGACGATGGTGCCGCGCTTTTGCAGCAGGTATTCCAGAATGGCGTATTCGGTATCCGTCAGCACAACGGGCTTGCCGTTGGACTTGACGGAGTGGGCGGCAAAATCCACTTCCAGGTTATCGATGGTCAGGACCGTAGCGGGCTTGCCCCGGTACTCCTTGTAGCGGCGCAGCAGGGAGCTGACCTTGGCCAGCAGCTCCGCCTGGGAAAAAGGCTTGGACAGAAAATCGTCTCCGCCGCTTTCATAGGCCTGGACCCGGTCGTTTTCCGCGGATTTTGCGGTGAGAAACAGTACCGGCGCGGTGGAAAACTCCCGGAGCTTGGAGCAGGTCTGGATCCCGTCCATCCCGGGCATCATCACGTCCAGGACCACCAGGTCCGTGTCGGGGTTTTCCTGCAGAAAGGCAACGGCGGAGGGCCCGTCCGGCGCCTCCGAGACGACATAGCTCTCCGACAGCAGAAGCCGGAGCACTTTACGAATATCAGGATCATCGTCCACGATCAGAATACGGGAAGCATCAGCCATACGATCATCTCCTTTTCTCCTGCATTGTATCACATTTTTCCCGGGAAACAAAGGTATTTGGGGAATTTAAGAAAACTTAAGAGACGAGGGAGAACGGCTGTGATATAATACGCCCACAAGAGAATAAGGGGGAGCTTTCGGCGCCCCGTTTCGTAAGGAGGAACAATATGAAAAAGACGATTCGCTCTGTGCTGGGACTGCTGCTGGTCCTGTGCATGACGCTGAGCCTTGCCGCCTGCGGGGGAAAGGAAGATACCCCGCAGGGCCAGGAACAGCATCCTGAGATGGTCTATACGGCCAAATCCGAGAAGATCGATACCACGCAGGCGGAGGAAGGCATTTCGCCCACAGCCTATACCGACGACGGCTTTTACGGCGTGAGCTACGGCAAGGTCGCGGACGGCGTGGCCCCCGAAGGCGCTGTGGTGGAGTGGGAAGGCCAGTATGACGTTTACGGCTACCGCCTGTTCTTTGTAGGCTACGACGGCACCGTGCGCGAGCTCAGTGAGTACACCCCCCTGGAGCCGACAGAGGATCCGGGCGACAAGACCAACTTCTCCTCCGGCAGCAATTTAGCCACGATGTTCGTGGACGAGAACGGTGACCTGACCCTGGTCGAGAACCTCTACACCAACTGGTTCGACGGGACGGAGGACGAACTGAATTCCAACACCTGGGACGATGCCTTCTGGGAAAAGTACAAGAGCGTTTCGGAGTATTACATCCGGAAACTCGATCCCCAGGGCAAAGAGCTGAGCAGCGTGAAGCTGGACTTCAACACGGAGAACGCCTGGCTGGACTTTTACCGCTGCGTCTTTGACAGCGAGGGCAACATGATCGTTCTCGGCGACCAGACCCTGTACGCCTTCGCGCCGGACGGAAGCCTGAAGTTTCAGATGGAGACCGAGCTTTGGCCCAACAGCATCGTAAAGCTGCTGGACGGCACCATCGCCGTGGCCGCCTGGGGCGATAACGATCTGGAGCTGTATCCGCTGGATCTGCAGAAGCGCAGCTTCGGCACTCCTTCCAAGCTGCCGAGCCAGGCCAACGATCTGCTGCCCGGCGGCGGGGAGTATGATTTCTGCTACCGCAACGGCATGTATCTTTACGGCTATAAGGTGGAGACCGAAGAGAATACCAAGATCATCAACTGGATGGACGTGGATATCAACGGCAACAACGTCAGCGGCTTCGTCCTGAAGCCGGACGGCTCCATCGTGTGCGTGATCAACACCTGGAAGGGTGACCGCACCGACTGCGAGGTCGCCACCATCACAAAAGTCCCCTATGATTCCGTTCCCCATAAAGAGACTCTTACCATGGCGGTGATGTACTCCGGCGATGTTTTTGACAAGGTCATCGACTTCAACCGTCACAGTGACACCGTCCGCATCCAGCTTCTGGATTATTCCGAGTACAATGACTACGAGAACGGCGACTATGACGCCGGCCGCACCAAGCTTCTGACGGAGATCCTCTCCGGCGAAGTGCCCGACATCATCGCCCTGAACCAGCTCCCCTATCAGCAGTTTGCATCCAAGGGCCTGCTGGAGGATCTGTACCCTTACTTTGACAGCGATCCCGAGCTGAACCGGGAGGACTTCTTCTCCAACGTGTTCCAGGCGCTGGAAGTGGATGGAAAGCTCTATGAGATCACGCCTTCCTTCAATGTCCAGACACTGATCGGCGCCGCCAGCGTGGTGGGCAAGAAGCCAGGCTGGACCTATGAGGATCTGCAGGCCGCGCTGGCCACCATGCCCGAGGGCTGCGATCCCCTGGATATGTACACCACCCGGGAAGACATGCTGCGGATCCTGGTATACGCGGATCTGGACCACTTTGTGGACTGGACCAACGGCAAGTGCAGCTTTGAAAACGACGATTTTATCCAGTTGCTGGAGTTTGCAGCCATGTTCCCGGATTCCATCCCCGACGACGTGGAGTGGGAGAGCCCCAGTGACCGCATCGCCCAGGGCAGACAGATGCTCAGCACCGCGTATCTCTACAGTGTGGACTCCATGCTCTATAACGACGTGCAGTTCGGCGAGAGCGGCTGCACCTTCATCGGCTACCCCACCAATAACGGCGTGGGCAGCATGATGAGCCTGGACGCAGGCTACGGCATCAGTGCCCGCTGCCAGCACAAGGAAGAGGCCTGGGAATTCCTGCGCAGCTTCCTGCTGGAGGAGGCCCAGGAGAGTGTCTGGGGCATCCCTGTGAGCCTGAAGGCCTATCAGAAGCAGCTGGAAGCGGCCATGACGCCGGAGTATGAGATGGACGAGAACGGGAAGATCAAGCTGGACGAAGAGGGCAATAAGGTCCAGATCCCCCGCACCAGCTACTGGGATGAGACCGGTGAACATCCGATCTACGCCATGACCCAGGAACAGGCAGACAAGCTGTGGGAGGCGGTCACCACCTGCACCAAGGTGATGAACTTTGACGACAGCATCTTCGACATCGTGTATGAACAGGCCCAGGCCTACTTTGCCGGCCAGAAGAGCGCCCAGGATGTTGCCCGGCTGATCCAGAGCAAGGTCACCATCTACGTCAACGAGCAGCGCTGATGCGGCCTATCCCACACGGATACGGTTAACATGAAAACCGCAGGAGGAAGGACCTCCTGCGGTTTTTCCGGCGCTTTCTTAAGATTGCTTAGGATTTCTTAAGATTGAAAGACCTTGCCTTGCAAGAGGCTTTCCCATGGTGTATAATGCAATCTGTATGCAAGCGCAATTCCTTTCAAAACAGGTATGCTTATGGAAAAAAACAGCATAAAACGAATAGAAAAACGCAAGGATTTTCTGCGGAGCCTGTGCTTCCTTTCGCCGAGCCTGTTGGGCGTGGGTGTATTCTTCATCGTGCCCTTCGGCGTTGTGGTGTATTATTCCATGATCGATGGGGTCGGCTCGCGGAACTTCGTTTTCCTGGATAATTTCATCAAGCTCTTTCATAACTATTCCTTCCTGGAAGCCGCCAAGAACACCCTGCACTTCTCCGTGCTGGCGGTGCCCCTGGCGGTGATCCTGGCCATGGTGCTGGCGCTGATGCTGGAGGCGCGGATCCCGTTCAAATCCCAGTTCCGGACCTTTTTTCTCAGCCCCATGATGGTGCCGGTGGCCTCGGTGGTGCTCATCTGGCAGGTGTTGTTTGACAACAACGGCACGGTCAACGAGTTTCTGATGCTCTTCGGCGCAGAGAGGATCGACTGGCTCCAGTCGGACTACGGCCTGTATGTGGTGGTCTTCCTCTTCCTGTGGAAGAACCTGGGCTACAATATGATCCTGTTCATGGCGGGCCTGGCCAACATCCCCAAGGAGCTGCTGGAGGTGGCGGATGTGGAGGGCGCCAGCGAGTGGTACAAGTTCTTCGCCATCAAGCTGCGTTACCTTTCCCCCACGGTGCTCTTTGTCACGATTCTCTCCCTCATCAATTCCTTCAAGGTCTTCCGGGAGATCTATCTGCTGACAGACGACTATCCGGCAACGCTCTATATGCTGCAGCACTTCATGAACAATACCTTCAAGAGCCTGGATTACCAGAAGCTTTCCGCCGCGGCCGTGGTCATGGCCCTGGTGATGGTGGTGCTGATCGCGCTGCTGTTCAAGGTGGAGGACTGGTTCGGAAAGGACGTGGAAGGATGAAAAAGAAGCGCTATTTCGGCCGGTTCACGGTCTTCCTGCTTTGCGCGGTCTTCGCGGTGCTCTTCCTGCTGCCGACGGTGCTGACTTTTACCAACTCCTTCATGTCGGAGCAGGAGCTCAAATCCAACTACGGCGTTATTTTTGACAGCCTCCAGGGCGGCTACAGCTCGGAGAAGGTCAATTTGAAGTTCATCCCCGATAAAGTGACCTTCTCCCAATACATCACCGGCCTTTTCAAATCGCCGGATTATCTGATCAAATTCTGGAACAGCGTGCTGCTGGTGCTGCCCATCGTGATTTTTCAGGTAGCCGTAGCCTCGGTGGCGGCTTACAGCTTCACCCGCTGGCGCGGGAGGATCCGCAGCGGCATTTTCTTCTTCTACGTGATCCTGATGCTCATGCCCTACCAGGTCACCCTGGTGCCGAACTTTTTGGTCAGCAAGTGGCTGGGCATCCTGAATACCCGCTGGGCCGTGATCCTGCCCGGCATCTTTGCCCCCTTCTCGGTCTTTCTGCTGACCAAATTCATGCGCCGCATCCCCTATTCACTGATCGAGTCGGCCAAGGTGGACGGCGCAGGCGAATGGCAGATTTTTACCCGGATCTGCCTGCCCCAATGCCGCTCGGCGCTCTACTCCATCGCGATTCTGGTGTTCATCGACTACTGGAACATGGTGGAGCAGCCCCTGATCCTGCTGCAGGATGCGGATTCCCAGCCGCTGAGCGTGTTTCTGTCCTCCATCAACAGTGGGGAGATCGGTCTTGCCTTCGCCATGGCAACGATCTATATGATCCCGCCGCTGCTGCTGTTCCTCCACGGGGAGGAATATTTGGTGGAAGGCATCGCTAATTCCGGCAGCGTAAAAGGATAAAATAAACGGGATACTGTCGATTGCGTTTTCGGCGACATGAGGGAACTGAAAACGGGAGGTTAACGATATGGAAATGAAACCGAAAAAAAGAGAATGGGTCAAAAACGCAGCCATCATCCTGCTGGCGGTGCTGCTGGTGCTGACCTTCTTCTCCAATACGATCATGAACCGGACCCTGCCGGAGGTATCTACCCAGTATGTGACCGACGGCAAAATCAATGCCAAGGTCCGCGGTACCGGTACCGTGACCGCCAACGGCAACCACCAGGTAAAGGCCGGGCAGACCCGGGAGATCCGGTCGGTCATGGTCAAGGCAGGCCAGAAGGTGGAGACCGGAGATGTGCTCTTCATCCTCGGCAGCGGCGAGAGCTCCGAGATCGATCAGGCAGAGGAGCAGCTCCGGCAGCTCCAGCTGAACTATCAGCGCACCGCGCTGAGCGGAACGAGCTACAATTACGACGCAGATCAGCGCAAGGTCGACGCGGCGCAGAGAGAGTATCTGGATGCGGTCGACAGATTAGAAAAATTACAGGATCCGAAGAATGAAAGCTCAGAGAGCCTGAAAGAGCTTCGCAAGCAGCTGGAGCAGGCAACCACGGAGCGGGACGGCTTCCAGGCTGCCTATGACGCGAAGCTGACCGAGGCCTCAGAGGCCCTTTCCGCAGCCGAGTCCGAGCGGCTGACGGCCGAACAGGATGTGCTGTTGGCCGAGGGCTGGCTCGGCGAGCTGTCCGGGGAACAGCAGAGCAGGATCGACAACCCCAGCATCCGCCTGGAGGAGCTGGAGAACGACGCTGAGATGGACGAAGGCACCAAGGCGGGGCTGATCGAGCGCTGGACTGTCCTCAAGGAGAAAACAGACGCGGTAGGCGCCTCGAAGGCCGCGCTGGGCGCCGTCTCCTCCCAGCAGCTGGACGAGGCCCAGCGGAAGGTGGATGAGATCCAGGCCGCCATTGACCAGAAGAACGATTCTCCCGCCTATCAAGAGGCCAAATTGGCTGTGGAGACCGCGGAGGCCAACTATCTTGATCTGTATGATGCTTTGGAACAGCGCAAGGCCGCGGATGCCAGAGCCAGCGCTTCGCTTGGCGTTGAGCTGGCGGACCTGAACCGGCAGATCGAGGAACAGCGTGCCAAGCTGGAGGAGCTTTCCGGCGGAGAAGAGAATCAGATCCTGGCAAACGTCTCCGGCACCATTCAGTCCATTGAGTGCACCGCCGGCGATACCGTGCCGAAGGACGGCGTCCTCTGTGTCATCGAAGTGCCGGACATGGGTTATACCCTCAGCTTTTCCGTGACCAACCAGCAGGCTTCCCGCCTGAAGCTGGGCGACACCGGCACCATCTCCAACTACTACTGGGGCAGCCAGATCACCGCGACCCTGGAGAGCATCCGCGTGGATCCGAAGAACCCCCAGACCAATAAGGTCCTGACCTTTGACGTGACCGGCGATGTGAACGCGGGTGCGGAACTGACGATCTCCGTGGGGCAGAGCAGCGCCAACTATGACATCATTGTGCCCAAAAGCGCCATCCACAGCGAGGCCACCGGAAGCTTTGTGTATAAGATCGAGGCGCGCAACTCCCCCCTCGGCAACCGCTATGTGGCCCGTCGGGTCACGGTGGAGGTCCTGGCAGAGGACGACAACAACGCCGCCGTATCCGGCGATCTGGGCTGGGGCGATTATGTGATCGTCACCAGCAACGCCCCGCTGAAGAACGGCGATCTGGTCCGTCTGGCCGATTGATGCCCTTATGAAGAAACTGAGCAAGAAAAAAAGAATCCTGCTGGCGGCCCTGTGCGGGCTGCTGATCCTGGCATCCCTCGTGTGCTTCGGCCTGACAGCTTACCTGTCCCGTCTGCTTCCCTCGCAGTATGAGGCGGAGCGATGGCAGGGGGAAGGGGAGACCGCCTTTGCCCAGGTCAGCTGCTTCCTGCCGGTTGACAGCAAGATCGACCTGAACAAGATCTATCAGTTCCGCTACGCCATCCTGGACAAGCTCCATGAGGCGGGCTTCGAGGCGGACACCGATACGCTCTTGTTCCGGGACGCCTGGAGCACCACGGACAAGGTCTCGGTTTCCAGCGCCCTGGGGAAGGGCGAGGCCAGTGCTGTCGCCGTGGGCGGGCATTTCTTCGATTTTCATCCTCTCCGGCTGCTGAACGGCTCCTACATTTCAGAGGACGACCTGATGCAGGATCGGGTACTTCTGGACGAAGATCTTGCCTGGCTGCTATTTGGCGGCAGGGACCTGCAGGGCATGGAAATGCGCATCAACGGCGTCCCCTTTGTGGTGGCCGGCGTTGTGGAACGGGAGCAGGACTTTGCCAGCCGGAAGGCCTACACCTCCGGGATGGGCCTGTTCATGTCCTATGACGCCTATGTGCTCCTGAAAGAGAACGAGGGCGCCTCCTGCTACGAGCTGTGCATGGCGGAGCCGGTCAAGGACTTCGTGAAAAACTTCGTGAAGGAGAAATTCCCCATCGGCCAGGGAGAGATCCTGGAAAACAGCAGCCGCTTTTCCGCCCCGCGGCTTGTGGGGCTGGTGGGCAGCTTCGGCAGCCGTTCCATGCAGACGACCGGGGTCCTGTATCCCTATTGGGAAAACGCGGCCCGCTGTGTGGAGGACTGGTGCTCCATGCTGCTGTTCCTTGGGCTGCTGTTCATCCTCTTCCCGCTGGTTCTTGGAATCGTGATCCTGGTCCGCTGGCTCAAGCGGGGCAAGGAAAAGCTGGAGGAGGACCTGCTTCCCGCGCTTCGGGACAAGGCGGAGGAAAAGGTGGAAAGCATCCAGCGCAAGCGCTGGGAAAAGAAGCACAAGGAATCCAGATGAATAAAAAACTGCCTCCGGTAAAACCGGAGGCAGTTTTTATGTCAGGGATTCGTCACTTGAGCGTGACCTGGATGTGGACCGGGTTGTGGTCGGAATTGGCAAAATCCAGATCGCCCAGGTTCTCCACCAGCACCAGCTCCACGTTGGGGCTGATGATAAAGCCATCGATCACGTAGTACTGGGTATTCTTCACATCCTCGGGATCGTAAGGCTGATTGAGCAGACGGCAGGTGGGCGCGTCCAGGGAGTAGACAAACTGCCAGCCCTCCCCAGCGGGGAGCATGCTCTGGTCCAGGACACCCGGCTCCCAGAGCTCCGGAAGGGCGTTGGGATAGACCTCCAGGCTGCCGGGGAAGACCTGGTTGAAGTCGCCGCCGGCGATCACGTAATTGCCTTTTTCGTATTCGGTCTGGATGAAGCGCTTCAACTGCTCGGTCTGGGCGATCTTGCCCTCGCCGCTGTCATAAGCCTCCAGATGCAGGTTCACCAGCACCAGCTGCTTGTCGCTGCCCTCAATGGGCAGATAGCTCACCAGCAGGCAGCGCTTCAGGTTCGCGATGCGCAGCGGCCAGGAGAAGGGGCAGGGGAGAGAGATGCGCTCGGCAGAGTCCACGCTGTAGTCGGACACGGTGAGAAGACCGCTGTTGACCTTGCCGATGGGGTCGGTCACGTATTTCACAGGGTTGGGGACGAAGGGGCAGGAGAAGTTGAGCGCGTGGAAGCTGTCGCCCCAGGCAAGAGACTCTGCCTCGTTGATTCCGTAGGTGCGGGCGGAATTGGTATCCACCTCCTGCAGAAGGACAAAATCGTAACCACGGTCCCGCGTTTCCGCGTCAATACAGGACAGGTACTGTTTTACGGTGGCCTCGTCTGCGGAACGGACATCCTCGCCGCCGTCCATGATAAAGTCCGATTCGGCACCGAGTCCGGCGTAGCCGATGTTCCAGCTGAGCAGATCCAGCGTGGCACCCTCGGCCAGAACCTGTTGCGCCTCGCTGCGCAGAGGCTTCAATGCTTCAACAGGGGCCGGCATATACTCGGTCAGCGTCAGCCAGCCCAGGAGCCCGCCGACGGCAAGCACCAGGATCAGGATAATGGTGAGCAAGAGTTTTCGGATCAATTTCATCATGCATTCCTCCAAGCAGTATCCCAGGTTCAAAGGGATTCGTTTTTGGTTAAACTCTTTTCGGGTCAAACACAGGAGCCAAGGGGAAAGGCTCGCGCTTACTTGGCGTAGATCAGGCCGACGATCCAGTTGGATAGCCGGCGGGGGAGAAGCTTGGCCAGGACGGCTGCGCCTTTATAGGCGGCCCCCAGGGCCACCAGCGGCTTGCTGCGGGTCTTAAGCGCCATTTTGGCCACGTATGCCCCGGCATATGCGGGGGACATGCCGCCGCGCTCGTCCTTTTCCATGACGGCCACGGAGCGCTCGATCCGCCCGGCGTATACGTCGTCCCCGGCAGAGGACTTCTTGCGCGCGTCGGTAAAGCCGGAGGCAATGTCGCCCGGCATGACCGCGCAGACGGTGATACCGAAAGGACGCACCTCGTTCTGCAGCGCCAGCACGTATGCGTTGATGGCTGCCTTGCTGACGGAATACCAGAGCTGGAAGGGGATGGGCAGGATGCCGGCGATGGAGCTCATGCACAGGATGCGGCCGCTGCCCTGGCTGCGCATGGCGGGCAGGACCGCCTTGGTGACATTGTCCATGCCGTAGAGGTTCAGCTCCAACTGGGCGTGGGCGTCCTTGGTATCCGTCGTCTCTGCCGCGCCGGAGATGCCGAAGCCGGCGTTGTTGACCAGAATGTCGATCCGCCCCTCCCGCCGCAGGACCTCTTCCACGGCGGCCTTCACCTGGGCTTCATCGGTCATGTCGGCGGTCAGGTGGATGATCCCCTCCGCGGGCTTTTCCCTGCGGGAGAATTCATATACGGTGCAGCCGGCTTTTTTCAGCTCCGCCGCCGTGCAGCGCCCGATTCCGCCGCTTCCTCCGGTCACGATCGCAACTCTTTTCATAGAGACCTCCTGAATGAGAAAATGGATGGACCCGCTCTATGACCTCATTTTACAGCACGGAATAATCGGAGTCAACCGAAAAACTTAAGGAATCTTAACTTTCGAGACATTGCGGAATGGCCGGTTCCATGTTATAATTTCCATATATTTCTTCGTAGGAGTCTGAAATGATCGCCTGGCTGACCGGTACGACCCTGGGAAAAATCATATCGACCTTTTTTATCTCCATGGTCCCTGTGGTGGAGCTTCGCCTTGGGCTGCCCTATGGACTTGGCCTCGGCCTGCCCTACGGCGCCGCCTTGGGCGCTTCTGTTCTGGGGAACATGATCCCGGTGCCGTTCATCATCATCTTCATCCGCCGGATCTTTGCCTGGCTCAGGACCCACTGGAACCGGCTGGACGGGCTGATCACCCGGCTGGAGAAACGGGCCGAGGGAAAGGGTGAGGTCGTAGAGAAGTACGGCAGCTGGGGCCTCCTGATCCTGGTAGCCATTCCGCTTCCCGGCACGGGCGCCTGGACGGGCGCTCTGGTCGCGGCGCTGCTGCATCTGAAGCTGAAACGGGCGGTGCCGGTGATTTTTGCGGGCGTTTGCATCGCGGCGGCGATCATGACCATTCTGTTTTTTGCCTATAAAAGGTTTATTTGATAAAAAGAAGCTCTCCGCACACGGATTGGAACCGGATCGTGTGGACAGCTTCTTTTTTCTTTTTGCTTTTTGAAAAGAAATATGGGTGTTCGTGAAACCTTTTGAGGGACTCATCCGTTATCATGATATCGGATGGCGAAATCAATCAAGCATTCGACCGATTCTCAAAATCATTCGCCCGATGCGCTGTTTTCAGAAGAGAGAGGAGGAACAACCAATGAGGCGCTTCTTTACGCAGATCTTTGCGCTGGCTCTCCTGGTAAGCCTGCTGGCGGGATGCGGCAGGATACCGGAGGAACAGGTGGATGCAGTTTCCCCGCAGCCCCAGGTCCCGGAGCCCGCGGCCGCGACGGAAGCCGCTGCAAGCACCGCTGACCCGTCGGAGGAAGTCCAACCCGCCGACGAAGCGGAGCAGCCGACGATCACCTGGGCGACCACCTTTCGGGGTGAGAGCGTCCCGGAGGGTGTCCTGACGGAGGACAGCGTCGCCTTTTTGCACAGGAGCAGCGATGGGACCGCGCGCGTGTTCAACGTCCCCAAGGAGGAGCTCTATGCGCAGCAGCCGGAGCGTCTGCCACGCACGCGCTTTTTCGAGCAATACATGCCTCCGGAGCTGATCGACGAGCTGCTGCCCGTCCTTGACTACGCGGTGGCAAATGGCTGCAGCCGCCTCTGCATCCCGGCCACCTCTGTCAGCTACAGCATGATCAAGAAAACCAGCCGGTATTTGTCTTACACCTATGACATCAACAACGAGAGCAGGATCGACGCCCTCCCCATCAAGAGCTTTCCGCGGGAAGATGGGACGCTGAGCTATCTGCTGATCACCATCCATGGCCTGGAAACGGGAAACAACAGCGAACGATACCCGGAGGGCCTCGCCGCGGCGCAGGCCATCGTGGACGCCATGCCGGACGGCCTGGACGAGAAGGGGAAGATGCTGTATTTATACCAGTATCTGACCGATAACGTCCGATATGACGAGGACAACTACTATGGATATTACGGAGAGTCGGACTGGTGCCTGCTCTATGACGCGCTCGTCCTTCACAACACGGTCTGCACCGGCTATTCCGAAGCCCTTTATGTCCTCTGCAATTTAGCCGGCATCGAATGTTTCATCGTGAGTGGGGAGGTCGGCGAACTCCTCTCGGTCGGCCTGCACGCGTGGAATGTGGCCCGGATCGACGGAACCTACTATGAGTTTGACGCCACCTGGGACGAGGGAATGCCCCCGGCAGATTATCTGTATTTCGGCATGTCTACCGCGTACAGCGATGAATACCACACCAGACTGATGCGGAGCTTCGACAAGGGATTCTGTCCGCCCTGCCCGGACGATCTGCTTCCCCCGGCCTTCCCTCTGCCCTCCGAAGACGATCCGACCTACCCGATCTTCTGGTACTACCGGCTATGCAATGCGAGAGACGCCGCGCCGGAGAGGATGCTGGAGTATTTCGGATATGAGAAGGACAGGATAAACGCCGTGGAAATAAAGGACGGCTGGTTCACCACGGGGATCTCGATGGCGGAGTTCTTTGTAAGGCTCGGCTATATGATGACGCCGGAGCAAATGGAAGCTTTCACTGCCGTCAACCTGCAATTTGACGTGGACGACAGACTGATGTTTCATGTCCCGGAAACTGTGCCGACCCTGCTGCGCCTGGTGGGCGCGGAGAAGAATGAGGATGGGAGCTATACGGCGTCGCTCCTGGAGATGGCGCCCGATGGCAGCTTTGTTCCCCGAGAGCAGCGGATCACGTTGAAGTCGATCTTTGGCGGCTGGTTTATTGACCGTGTGGAATAAACCGAAACGCTTCTAACCGGATCGCACATAGAAAAGGAGCTGTTCAAAACCTTTGAACAGCTCCTTCGTTATCGCTTGTTTTGAAAGAAATCCCGCAGCAGGGCGGCACAGTCGCTCTCCATCACGCCGCTGTATACCTTGGGGTGGTGGCCGTAGCGCTCGAAGAATAAATCGATGACGCTGCCGCAGGAGCCGGAGACCGGCTCTTTCGCCCCGTAGACCACTATGGGGATGCGGGCGTTGATGATGGCCCCGGCGCACATGGGGCAGGGCTCCAGGGTGACCGTGAGGGTGCAGCCCTCCAGCCGCCAGTTTCCCAGGGCGGCGCAGGCCTCCCGGATGGCCTCCATTTCGGCGTGGGCGGTGGCGTCAATCTTCTCCTCCCGCCGGTTGCGGCCCCGGCCGATGATCCGCCCCGCTGCGTCGGTGATGACGCAGCCCACCGGGACCTCCCCGGCCGTAAAGGCCTCCCGCGCCAGCGCCAGCGCGGCGGTCATATCGCGTTCATTCTCCATATACGCATCCTCAAAAGGGCGGCCATAAGGCCGCCCTTCCAAATACTGAAAACTGAATACTAAAAACGGATCAGGCCAGCGCCGCGGTGATGATGGACATCTGGTAGACCTCTTCCGCGTCGCAGCCGCGGCTCAGGTCGTTGATGGGGGCGTTCAGACCCTGCAGGATGGGGCCGTAGGCCGCGAAGCCGCCCAGACGCTGAGCGATCTTATAGCCGATGTTGCCGGACTGGATCTCGGGGAAGATGAAGGTGTTGGCATAGCCGGCGACCTTGCTTCCGGGGAACTTGAGCTGGCCGACAACGGGGGAGACGGCGGCGTCGAACTGCATCTCGCCGTCGATGGCCACGTCGGGAGCCATCTCCTTGGCGATGGCGGTGGCGTTGCGGACCAAGTCCACATTGACGCCCTTGCCGGAGCCCTTGGTGGAATAGCTCAGCATGGCGACCTTGGGATCAATGCCGAAGACCTTGGCGGTGTGCGCGGTGGCCACGGCCACCTCAGCCAGCTGCTGGGCGGCGGAGAGGACCACGTTGCCTTCCTTGTCCAGACGGTCCTGGTAATCGATGTTGATGGCGCAGTCGCCCATGGCCAGCATCTCTTCGCCGCGAACCATGATGAAGCAGGAGGACACCAGATTCGCGCCCTTCTTGGTCTTGACCAGCTGCAGCGCGGGACGCACGGTGTCAGCGGTGGAGTAGGTGGCGCCGCCCAGCAGCGCGTCGGCCACGCCCATCTTCACCAGCATGGTGCCGAAGTAGTTGCCCTTCTGCAGGGCGGCGCGGCACTCTTCGGGAGTCATCTTGCCCTTGCGCAGGGCGACCATGGTCTCCACCATCTCATCCATCTTGTCATAAGTGGCGGGATCCAGGATCTCCAGGCCTTCGATATCGAAGCCGCCCTTTTCAGCCGCGGCCTTGACTTCTTCCACATTTCCCACCAGGATGGGAGTCAGGAAGCCGTCCTTCTTCAGACGGGCGGCGGAAGCCAGGATACGGGCGTCGGGGCCTTCGGTGTAAACGATCTTGCGGGGATTGGCTTTCAGGATTTCTACGAGATTTTCAAACATTTTCAGAATACCTCCAAAATGGTTTTTGATCCAACATGCATAATTTACCACTGCCTACCCTATTTTTCAAGTTCTTTGAACATTTTTCTGTTTACAAAGCGGGCGGCAGCCGATATAATACACTCTGTTATCAAAAGGAGTGCATATCACCATGGATCGAAACTTTCCGGAAACCCTTTCCGCCCTGCGGAAGGGGCGCAATATCAGCCAGCGGCAGGCGGCGGCGGACCTGGGCATCAGCCAGGCGCTGCTGAGCCACTATGAAAACGGCGCCAGGGAGCCGGGCCTGAGCTTTGTGTGCCGGGCCTGCGACTATTACGGCGTTACGGCGGACTATCTGCTCTGCCGTTCCGGCCATCCGGGGGACGTGAGCGTAAGGGACTCCCGGGCCTTTCTGGAGGAACTGAAGGACTTTGTAGACCGCGCGCAGGCCGCGCTGGATTCCATCGAGGGGGTAGAGTCATGATCGACCAGAAGCATATCCGAAATTTCTCGATCATCGCCCATATCGACCACGGCAAGTCCACCCTGTCCGACCGTCTGATCGAAAAGTGCGGCGCGGTGGAGCAGCGGATCATGGAGGACCAGATCCTGGACAACATGGATCTGGAGCGAGAGCGGGGCATCACCATCAAGGCCCGCGCCGTGGGGCTGAATTATGCCGCTGCCGACGGGGAGAACTACACCCTGAATCTGATCGACACCCCGGGACACGTGGACTTCAACTACGAGGTCAGCCGTTCCCTGGCCGCCTGCGAGGGGGCCGTGCTGGTGGTGGACGCCAGCCAGGGCGTGGAGGCCCAGACCCTGTCCAACACCTATCTGGCCCTGGATAACAACCTGGAGATCCTGCCCGTGGTCAACAAGATCGACCTGCCCGCCGCCGAGCCCCAGCGGGTGAAGGACGAGATCGAGGAGATCATCGGCATCCCCGCCCAGGACGCGCCGGAGATCTCCGCCAAGGCGGGCATCAACATCGACGCGGTTCTGGACGATATCGTGCAGAACATCCCGGCCCCCGCCGGGGATCCGGAGGCGCCGCTGAAGGCGCTGATCTTTGACAGCCAGTATGACAACTACCGGGGCGTCATCGTCTTCATGCGCCTCATCGACGGGCGCATCCGCCGGGACAGCGAGATCCTGCTCATGTCTACCGGCGCGAAATACAAGGTGGTGGAGGTGGGCCACCTGCGGCCCATCGGCCTGGACCCCTGCGAGGAGCTCTCCGCCGGCGACGTGGGTTATTTCACCGCCAGCATCAAGAACGTGGCGGACACCCAGGTGGGCGACACGGTCACCGAGGCGGAGCGTCCCACCGCCCAGGCTCTGCCCGGCTACCGGCCGGCCCGGCCCATGGTCTTCTGCGGCATCTACACCGAGGACGGCTCCAAGTACCCGGATCTGCGGGACGCGCTGGAAAAGCTCAAGCTCAACGACGCCTCCCTCAGCTATGAGCCGGAAAGCTCCGTGGCCCTGGGCTTCGGCTTCCGCTGCGGCTTTCTGGGCATGCTCCACATGGAGATCATCCAGGAGCGGCTGGAGCGGGAGTTCGACCTGGAGCTGGTGACGACGCTGCCCTCGGTCATCTACAAGGTGGTGAAGACCGACGGCAAGGTCGTCATGGTGGACAACCCCCACAACTACCCGGACGTGGCCTCGATCGCGGAGGCCTACGAGCCCTATGTGAAGGTCTCCATCATCACGCCGAACGAGTATGTGGGCAACATCATGCCCCTCTGCCAGGATCGCCGGGGCGAGTACAAGAACATGCAGTATCTGGATTCCCGCCTGGTGGAGCTGCATTACGAGATGCCCCTCAACGAGATCATCTACGACTTCTTCGACACCCTCAAGGCCCGCACCAAGGGCTACGCCTCTCTGGACTACGAGTTCTCCGAGTACCAGCTCAGCGACCTGGTGAAGGTGGACATGCTCTTAAACGGCGACCAGGTGGACGCCCTCAGCTTCATCGCCCACCGGGAGAAGGCCTATGGCCGGGCACGGAAGCTCTGCGAGAAGCTGAAGGAGAACATTCCCCGCCAGCTCTTCGAGGTGCCCATCCAGGCGGCCATCGGCGGCAAGATCATTGCCCGGGAAACGGTGAAGGCCATGCGCAAGGACGTTCTGGCCAAGTGCTACGGCGGCGACATCACCCGCAAGAAGAAGCTGCTGGAGAAGCAGAAAGAGGGCAAAAAGAAGATGCGCCAGCTGGGCACCGTCCAGATCCCCACGGAGGCCTTTCTCGCCGTGCTCAAGCTGGACGAGTAATTCTGACAGCAGGCTCTTTTGGGGCCTGCTGTTCTCATCTTAAACGATTCTTAAAAGATCCCCTGCTTTTTTCTTAAACCCGTTTGCGGTACAATCTCAGCGTGAGGTGAAAGAACGTGTACAACATTCTCATCTGCGACGACGACAAGGACATCGTCTCCGCCCTGAAGATCTATCTGGAGTCCGAGGGCTACCGGACCTTTGAGGCCTATAACGGCAAAGAGGCTCTGGCCATCCTGGACCGGGAGGACGTGCATCTGGTGCTGCTGGACGTGATGATGCCCGGCATGGACGGCATCACCGCCCTGGCAAAGCTCCGGGAGAGCTCCAACGTGCCCGTGATCCTGCTGACGGCCAAGAGCGAGGACACCGACAAGGTCCTGGGCCTGAACGTAGGGGCGGACGATTACGTCACCAAGCCCTTTAACCCCGTGGAGCTGCAGGCCCGGGTCCGCTCCCAGCTTCGGCGCTATCTCCAGCTGGGCGGCGGCGCGGTGAAGGAGGATGTGATCCAGATCGGCGGCATCCGGCTGGATGACGCCAGTAAGACCGTCACCGTGGACGGGGAGGCCGTCAGCCTGACGCCGCGGGAGTACGACATCCTCAAGCTCCTGATGCAAAACCCCGGGCGGGTCTTCCACCCCCGGGACCTGTACCGCAAGGTCTGGAACGAGGAGCCCTTCGGCGCGGAGAGCACGGTCGCGGTACACATCCGGCACCTCCGGGAAAAGATCGAGATCGACCCTGCCGAGCCCCGGTATCTCCGGGCAGTCTGGGGCCAGGGTTATAAGATGGAAAGGGGAAAATGACATGAAGAAGCTATACGGCAGCTTTGCGGCAAAGCTCATCGCCGTGATCCTGCTCTGCCTGCTGGTGCTGGCCTTTGTGGGCTCCGCCATTGCAGCGGGGAATATCTACTCCTGGGGCGGATATTCCGGCAGTCAGGAGGAAGTGAGGAAAACTGTTTACAGGAACACGGGGACGCAGGGGCTGAACAGCGTCGGCCGTGCCTATGTGGAAGGCCGGCACATCTTAGGCTTTACCGTTCCGGAGAAAGACAGCTTCTGGTACGAGATATACGACAACGAGGGGAATCTGCTGGAGTCCAATTATGACGGCGGGAAGACCCTTTGGGAGGGTGAGATGTGCTTCGGGCCGGAGTACAGCCTGGAGGTCTCCGGCGAGGAACCGGAAGCATTCGAGGAGGTCACGCCGACTCCTGATCCCACCGCTCCCGCGACTGCGGCGCGTCCCACGCCGGCTCCGGTGCAGATCTGGAAGCTCACAAACATGCGGGACAATAAGCTCCATACCTTCACCAGCGAAAATGATTATCTCCAGTGGGTAGACGACAACAGCGTTACCGTGCGGGGTTATCTGCCGGATCCGATGCCGAGCTACTACGCCGCCTCCCGGGAACTGGCCATGGCGGAAAGCCTCTATGCTTACCGCTATACCTTCCTGTGGATCCTGGGCCTCAGCTTCCTTCTGGGCGTGCTGGTCTTCATCTTCCTGCTCTGCGCCGCGGGGCACCGGAAGGATACCGAGGAGATCGCCCCCAGCTTTGTGGAAAAGATCCCCTTTGATCTCTTTACGCTGCTGATCATCGGTCTGATCGCGATCTGCCTGACCCCGATCAACGTCGGCTTGGACTTGCCGGAGTTCCTGGTGGTCCTGGTCCCCATGATCCTTTGCATAGGGCTTCTGTTCCTGCTCTGGTGCGTGAGCTTTGCCGTGCGGGTGAAGCTGGGCAGACTCTGGAGCGATACCCTCTGCTGCAAGCTCTTCGGACTTCTGGGCAAGGGCCTTCGCTCGCTGCCCCTGGTCTGGAAATGGGCCGTTGTCCTGGCCGTGCTGGCCATTCTTGACCTGCTCCTGCGGGAGAGCGCGGTCTGGTCCGAAAATCGGACCGCTTTCCACTGGTTCTGCTCCTGGCTGGTACTGGGCGGGGCCACGCTCTACGCGGTGCTGGCCTTCCGCCGGCTGCGGAAGGGCGCAAAGGAGATCGCAGACGGCGATCTGAGCTGCACGGTGGACGACAAATATCTGGTGGCGGATCTGAAGGATCACGCCCACGATCTGAACCATATCCGGGACGGACTCAACAACGCCGTGGAGGAGCGGATGAAGTCCGAGCGCTTCCGCACGGAGCTGATCACCAACGTCTCCCACGACATCAAGACCCCGCTGACCTCCATCGTGAACTATGTGGACCTCCTGCAGAAGGAGGAGCCGGAAAACGAGAAGCAGCGGGAGTATCTGGAGGTTCTCTCCCGCCAGTCCGGAAAGCTGAAAAAGCTGATCGAGGACCTGATCGAGGCGTCCAAGGCCTCTACCGGGAACCTGACCGTGGACCTGGAGCCCTGCGAGCTGGGGGTCCTGCTGGACCAGACGTCCGGCGAGTACGGCGAAAAGCTGGAGAGCGCCGGCCTGGAGCTGGTGCTGCAAAAGCCGGAGAAGCCCGTGCGGGTGATGGCCGACGGGCGGCACCTCTGGCGGGTGTTCGACAACCTGCTCAACAACATCGTGAAATACGCCCAGCCGGGTACCCGGGTCTATCTAAGCTTGTGCGAGGAAAACGGGAAAGCCCGGGTAGACTTCCGCAACATTTCCCGGGAGCAGCTGAACATCAGCGCCCAGGAGCTGACGGAGCGTTTCGTCCGTGGCGACGCCTCCCGCAATACTGAGGGCAGCGGCCTGGGCCTTGCCATTGCCATGAGCCTGATGCGGCTGCAGAAGGGGAACATGGACATCACGGTGGACGGGGACCTGTTCAAAGTCAGTCTGTCCTTTGATACGATCCGCTGAAAAGGAGAAGCAAAATGAAAAAACTGAAATTGCTGCCGCTGCTCTTCCTGGCGCTGCTGTGTGCCTGCCTGCTGACCGGCTGCGGGAAGGAAAAAACCGAGGAGCCTTCAGAGGCGACGGAGAGCGGCATGATCTATACCTCCAGCTTTACCCCGATCCCGTGGAACCAGGAAAACGGCCTGGACCCTCTGACGGTCACGGAGGACGGCTTCTACGCCTCCTGCTATGAAAAACAGCCCGGGGCGGAGGATGAATACCGCCAGACGATATATTATGTAAACCAAAATGGCGAGGCGCAGCGGCTGGCATACGAGTTTCTGCCCCTGCCGGAAAACACGGAGGATCTGCCGAATTACAGCGCGGGGAGCAACGTAAACAGCCTGTTCGTGCTGCCAAGCGGAGAGCTTCTCACGCTGGAATCCGTGTACCGCACCTGGTCGGACAACGCGGATGCCAGCGGCTGGGAGGACTATCACAATGAGTACAGCCACTGGCTCCGCCGGATGGATTCCGCGGGAAAGGAGCTCTCTTCCGTCAAGCTGGACTGGGAAGCGGATGGGGAGGACGCCAATCTGAATACCTACGGCGCTGTCGTGGACACGGAGGGCAGGATCTGGGTGGATGAAAATGAGCGGGTCCTGGTGTTCGACACAGACGGCAAATGCATCGCGACCGTCGATGTGGGGGACTGGGTGAACAAGCTGGTCCTGCTCTCCGACGGTCGGGTGGGCGCCATCGTCTGGGGCCGGAGCAGCCCGGAGCTTGCGATCCTGGACGCCGAGAAGGGAAGCGTTGAGGAGCGCCTCGCCCTGGACCCCTATCCCGAGCAGATCTATCCCGGCAGCGGGGACTATGCGTTTCTCTACAGCAGCGGCACCCGCATCTATGGCTGTGATATGGCGGAGAAGGCCAGCACAGAGCTGCTGAACCTGCTGGACTGTGATCTGACGGCGGATCAGCTCCGGTTTCTGACCGCCCGGGAAGACGGCAGCTTTACGGGGCTGTCCGGCGATAGTACGGACTGGAGCTTCGTTACCCTGCGTCAGGTGCCCAGAAGCTCTGTTGCGGAAAAGCAGGTGCTGACGCTGGGGGCACTTTATCCCGAGGAAGTCAACGACGCGGTGATCCGCTTCAACCGCCGGCACCCGGACGTGCGCGTGGAGATCGTGGACTACTCCCAGTATGCCGACGCCGATTCCGATGAGGACGTACTGGAAGGACTGAGCAAGCTCACCACCGAGATCATGGCCGGCAATATGCCGGACCTGCTGGCGCTGCAGACATTGCCTTATGAGCAGCTTGCGGCCAAGGGGCTGCTGGAGGACCTCTATCCCTGGATCGATAAAGACACGGAGCTGAGCCGGGAGGACTTCATCCCCAGCGTCCTGCAGGCGTCCGAAATGGACGGAAAGCTCTATCAGGCGTCGCCCGGTTTTTCGGTGCTCACCCTGATCGGAGCTCCTGACGTGGTGGGGGAGCGCACCGGCTGGACTTTTGACGAGCTGGAGGCGGCCCTGGCCACCATGCCGGAGGGCTGCACGCCCCTGGACCCCAACATGAGCCGGGACGAGGTGCTGATGATGTGCCTGTTCGTGGATATGGGGAGTTATGTAAACTGGACGGACGCCAGCTGCGACTTTGAGAACGAGGACTTTTACAAGCTGCTGCAGTTCTGCACCAGGTTCCCGGCGGAACCGGATTACAGCGCGGATAACGGAAATGTGACCGGTCGGATCTCCGCCGGCAAGCAGATGCTCATGGATACAAGCATCTCCAGTCTGGACGAGATCAGCTATAACGACCAGTATTTCGGCGGTAGCTGCAGCTATGTGGGCTATCCCACCCGCAGCGGCAGCGGCAGCGTCCTGATGCTCTCCAACGGTTACGCCATGAGCGCAGGCTGCGAAAACAAGGAGGCGGCCTGGGAGTTCCTGCGCATGTTCCTGGAGCCGGAGTATCAGCGCCAGCAGTACAATCTGCCCCTGCGCCGGGACGTGCTGGATGAGCAGATCCAGGCTGCCGCCATCGAGTATGAGAAGGACGAGAAGGGCGAGTACCGTCTGGACGAAGAGGGCAATCGGATCCCCGTTTCCCGGGGCGGCATGGGCATGAGCGACGAATACGGCAACATGGTGGAGTTTGAGCTGTACGGTCTGACGGACGAGCAGGTCGAGCGCTTCATGAAGGTGATCGAGTCGGCGGATAAGTCCGTAGACCTGAATACCCGCATCTACTCTATCGTCAGGGAAGAGGCGTCCGCCTTCTTTGCGGGGCAGAAGAGCCCGGAAGAGGTGGCGAAGCTGATCCAGACAAAAGTCAGCCTGTATCTGGGCGAACAGGGATAATACCGAATAACAGCAAACCGGGAGAGCCTTCGCTCTCCCGGTTCTGACAGTAGACAAAGTCGGTTCCCTGTCATTCCGAACCAGTGACTGATGTCACTGGTGTGGGAATCCGTGTTCCCAAAGCCTTGGTATTCCGGCATTTTTGGAATAAAACGGATTGCTACGCCAGTGTGCGAACTGGCTCGCAATGACACTATTTGATGTTTGTCTACAAATTGAGCCGGGAGAGCTTTCGCTCTCCCGGTTTTGCACATTTTGCAGCTTTACTTGTACAGGATCAGGGCGATGGCCTCCAGCGGTTCGTCGCTGACGCATTTGAGGGCGTGGCCCTCGCCGTCGTCGGTAAAGGTCACATCGCCCGCGGCCACCTCGACGATCGTACCGTTGTCATTGTATTCGCCCCGGCCTTTCAGGATGCAGTAGGTCTCCCCGTCGCCGTGGTGGACGTGCCAGCCGATCTCGCAGTCCTTCTCCAGCACCAGGTGGGAAAAGACCCGCCCCTTGCCGTACATTTCGTCCGGCCCGTTCAGGATCCGGTGGAAAAGGGCCTCTCCCTCGCCGCCGAACATCTTCTTCTGCTCATGGAGCCGCTCGTCGTATCTTCTGATCATATCCGCCCCTCACATTCCCAACTCTTCGTCGATGAGGATCACTTCCGCCTCCATGCCCATCACGGGCCCCCACAGTACCAGCAGGGCCCGGCAGATCCGGTCCGGGACGCGGCAGTCATGGCAGCGGTCGTCCAGCTTGCAGGGGGTCTTGGCCTCAAAGCGCCTGCAGTTCTGCACGGCGGCCACGTTCCGCGCCCGTTCCAGGGCGGAAGCAAAGTCGGGGCACAGCTTGTTGATGCCGGCCACCACATACAGCTTTTTGTTGCCGAAGACCTGACCCGCCAAGCGGTTGCCACGCCCGTCGATGTTCAGGATCTCGCCGTCCTCGCTCATGGCGTTGGCGCCGGTAATGTACACGGCGGCGGCGTTGGCCTTTTGCAGCGTCTCCATGCCCGGCTCGCGCCAGTGCCAGAAGACCTGGTTATGTTCGCTGAGCCGCTCATAGAGGCCCAGCTGATCGGCGGTCTTGCAGCCGCCGATCCCGACAGTGGTATCCTGCACCTGCCCGGCCAGATAGTCCGCGGCCTCCGCCCCGGTGGCGAAATGACGGACACTGTAACCCCGCAATTCAAAATTTTTGATCGCTTTTTCTATGTTCATCCCTGGATCCCTCCCGGCTTTTGATATCTTTATGATACCTGAAAGCCGGGCTTTTTGCAACGAAAAGTTCAGCCCTCCAGGGCTTTTGCCAGATCCCGTGCGGAAAAGGCAAGGCGCCTGGCAAACTCGGCGTCTTCGGCGTTTACCGCGATTCGCACGGCGCTTCGGTCCGCAAGGGGAGAAATGTGCAGGTCGTAGCGCTTGTCCCGGAGCCGGATGCCGTCGCTGTAGTCCGTGGGCAGCTCCAGCATCCATTCCGAGAGCGCGCCCATCAGCGCGGCCCGGTCCCGGCAGGGGAAATCCACATGCACAAGGGATGCGTCCTCTTCCTCGTCCTGTGTCCGGGCTGCGCCGCTCAGGAAAGCCTCGCCCGGGTGCAGCCGGAGCCTGCCCTCCAGCGCGTCCACACAGCACCGGTAATAGGACAGGGGAGAGCCCACGTCGCACCAGTAGCCCTCCAGCGGCACGCCCAGCAGCAGTTCCCGCTTCTCCAGCAGCAGGGGGAACAGATCCCTGGCAAAGTCAAAAGCCCTGCTCTCAGGGATCAGGGGAAGCACCCGGGGAGAGAGCACATAGATGCCTGTGTTGACCAGATCCGTGACCACCTGGCTCCATCGGGGCTTTTCCACAAAGGCCCGGATGGCACCCGTGGCATCCGTCACGGCAAGGCCGTAGCGCAGCGGGGCCGCGTCCCGGTGGAGCGCCAGGGTCACGGCGGCGTCCCGCTCCCGGTGCTGCCGCATCAGTTCGCCCAGGTCCAGATCGCAGGCGGCGTCGCCGCTGATGATGAGCACGTCCTCGCCGCCGATAAAGTCGCTGCAGTTTTTTACCGCCCCTGCCGTGCCCAGATCCGCTTCCTTTTCCACCCGGTATTCCAGCTCCACGCCGAAGCGGCTGCCGTCCCCCAGGGCGGAGCGGATCAGGTCCGGCCGATAGCGCAGCGCCGCGCAGACCCGGGTAAAGCCCTGCTCCTTGAGCAGCAGCAGGATGTGCTCCATCATGGGCCGCCCCAGAAGCGGGACCATAGGCTTCGGCAGATCGCCGGTCACGGCCTTCAGCCGCGTCCCCAGGCCGCCGGCAAGGATGATCGCTTTCACCGCGTACCTCCTGAACTGAAATTGTGTTTCTGCGGCTATTATTTGTCCGGGAGATAAAATTATTAGTTGTAATGATTGGCGGGATTTGGTATAATGTCTCAATGATTAAATGGGTGTATTGTGTGATTCAGAGAATGATTATGCCTGAGGAGGTGCCGCGGTGAAATCCAACAAGAGCCTGAAGCGGCTTTCGGAGCCTGGCGCGGGGATCCACCTGTTTTTCATGCTTCTCTTCGCGCTGGCGGCGCTGTATTTTAAGCAGTATCTGCTGGCCGCGGCGGAGGGCGGCGTGATCCTGGTCCTGGCGCTCTATGCGCTGATCGCCCGCCGCGCCAGGGAGAAGCAGCTTGCGGCCTACATCGAGTCGGTGACGTACGACACGGAGAACGCCAGAAACAGCACGCTGCTGCATTTCCCGCTGCCTATCGCGGTCTTTCGGCTGGATGACTCCAGCATCGTCTGGGGAAATGATATGTTCTTCTCCATGTGCGGGGTGTCCCAAAAGCGGCTTGAGACCAGGATCGTCGATCTGGTGCCGGGCTTTACCGGCAAATGGCTGACGGAGGGGAAGACGCAGTATCCCACCGTTCTCGAGCTGGATGGGCACAAGTATCAGATCCACGGGAACCTGATCCGGTCGGAGAAGAGCGGGGAAGAAAACTCCTTCCTCGGCATTACCTACTGGGTGGACATCACCGAATATGAGAATATCCGCCTGGAGTATGAGGGCTCCCGCCCGGTGCCCGGCATCGTTGTGATCGACAACTTGGATGAAATGTACAAGAACCTGCCCGAGCGTGTGCGCAACGACCTGCGCGACGAGGTGGGCGATACCCTGCACCAGTGGTGCGAGGCCTATCACGGCATCCTGCGCCGCTACGACCGGGACCGCTACCTGGTGATGTTCGAGCGGCAGGACGTGGACCGGATGCGGGAGGAAAACTTCCGCATCACCGGGGAGATCCACAAGGTGGAGAGCGCAAACGGCGTGGCCGCCACCGTCAGCATCGGCTTTGGCGAGGAGGCTGCGAACCTGGGCGAGGCGCTGCAGTTTGCGGACATGGCCGTAGAGCTGGCCCTGACCCGCGGCGGCGACCAGACGGTGATCAAGAATCGCCTGAGCTTTGAGTTCTTCGGCGGGCGCGGACTTGAGGTGGAAAAACGCACCAAGGTCAAATCCCGCGTCATGGCCAATACCCTGGCGGAACTGATGCGCGACTCCTCCCGCGTCATGGTCATGGGACACCGCTATGCGGACATCGACGCCCTGGGCGCCGCGGTGGGCGTGTGCAGCCTGGCGAGAGTCTGCGGGGTGAAGGCCAATATCGTGATCGACCGGGAGCACAATGCGGCAAAGTCCCTGCTGGCCCGCCTGCTGGAGGATAAGGACTATCGGGATGTGTTCCTGAGCCCGGCGGAGGCCATGCTGACGGCTGACGGCAGGACATTGCTGGTGGTCGTGGACACCAACCGCCCCGAACAGGTCGAGGACGCGGATCTGCTTTCCGCCTGCAATCGCGTTGCGGTCATCGACCATCACCGCGTTGCCGCGACTTATATCCAGAACGCGGCCCTGGGCTTTATCGAGCCCTATGCATCCTCCGCCAGCGAGCTGCTGACCGAGATCCTGCAGGAGGTTGCGGACGAGACGAAAATCACCCGCCTGGAGGCTGAGGCGCTGCTGGCCGGCATCGCCCTGGACACCAAGAACTTCTCCCTGCGCACCGGAGACCGGACCTTCGACGCGGCCGCCTGGCTGCGCCGTGCCGGCGCTGACACCACGGAGGTCAAAAAGCTCTTTCAGTCGGACATGGACGACACCATTGCCCGCTACCGCATCCTGCAGAGCGCGACCTTGTACCACAATCTTGCCATCGCCGCGCCGACGGAACCGCAAAAGCGCGTGGTGGCGGCCCAGGCGGCGGACGAGCTGCTGAATATCTCCGGCGTGGACGCCTCCATCGTCATTGTGCCCGATGGGAGAGGAAAGATCTACGCCTCCGCCCGTTCCATTGGGGAGCTGAATGTTCAGATCCTGATGGAAAAGCTGGGCGGCGGCGGCAACCGCAGTGCGGCTGCCGTACAGTTCAGCGATATGAGCCTGGAAGAGGCCGTGGAAAAGGTCCATAAGGCCATTGACGAGTATCTGGGATAATTGTCCATCGCGAGAAATACGCTTAGAATCAAAAAGGAGAGAGCAAAATGAAAGTGATTTTTAATACCGATGTGAGAGGACAGGGAAAAAAGGGCGAGATGAAGGAAGTCTCCATCGGCTATGCCAGAAACTACCTGATCCCCCGGGGACTCGCAGCAGAGGCTACGCCGGACCACATCAACGCTCTGAAGCTGAAGGAGAAGGCCAAGGCCGCCCAGGCCGCCAAGGAAAAGGCCCAGGCGGAGGAGAACGCCAGGAAGCTGGGCGAGGTCCAGGTCATTGTCCGGGCCAAGGCCGGCAGCGCCGGAAAGCTCTTCGGCGCCGTCACCAGCGATGCCATCAGCAAGGCCCTGAAGGAGCAGTTTGACATCGACATTGAGAAGAACAAGATCGTGCAGGCCGATCCCATCAAGACCTTCGGCAGCTACACCGTGAAGGCGAAGCTGGGCTACGAGGTCAGCGGAAACATTAACGTCCTGGTAGTCGAGGAAAAGTAAGCGCCGCCGGGATTCGTAATGAGCCACCTTATCCGGAGAAATCCGGAAACGCGATAAAAAGAGGAACGCATTATGGACGAGCTTTTGGGCAAAAAAACACCCCACTCCGCCCAGGCGGAGCAGGCGGTCATCGGGTCGATGCTCATCGATCCCCGCTGCATCCCGGAGGTTCTGGAGAAGCTTAAGGCGGACGAGTTCTATATCAAGCGCAACAAGGACATCTACGAGACCGTCTACGCCATGTTCGCCTATGGCCAGACCATCGATCCCGTCACGGTCCTGGACCAGATGAAGGTCCGGGGCGTCTACGAGGAGGGCATGGAGTCCTACATGGCCGAGGTCATGCGGATGACGCCCACCGCGTCAAACGTGATGGAATACGCCGCTATTGTCCGGGACCGGGCCCTTCTGCGTCGGCTTGGCGAGACGGCGGACGAGATCAATAATATGGTGAGCGAGGGCAGCGGCGAGGCGGACACGCTGCTGGAGGCGGCGGAGCGGAAGATCTACGCACTGCGGCAGGGCCGCAATGTGGGCGGCCTGCTGCCCATTTCCGGCGTTGTCCAGAACGTGTTTGACGAGCTCTCCGAGGCGGCTGCCTCCGGCAACAAGATCCCCGGCATCCCCACGGGTCTGCCGGACCTGGACCGGACGATCCTGGGCCTCAACAAGTCGGAGCTGATCCTGATCGCGGCCCGTCCCGGCATGGGCAAGACCAGTATCGCCCTGAATATCGCCCTGCATGCGGCCATCGCGGAGAAAAAGACCGTTGCGATCTTTTCCCTGGAAATGTCCCGGGAACAGCTGGCCAGACGTCTGCTCTCGAAGGCCGCGCTGATCCCGTCCCAGAATCTGATGACCGGACAGCTCACGCCCCAGCAGTGGCGTGACATCACCGATGCCGCCCAGACCATCAGCGCCACGGATATCCGCATCGACGACAACCCGAGCCTTACCGTTTCGGAAATGAACGCCCAGTGCCGCCGCATCCCCAAGCTGGACCTGGTGGTCATCGACTACCTGCAGCTGATGCAGTCCGCCGGCAGCGGGCACTCCTGGTCCAATGAGAGCCGCACCCAGGCCGTCAGCGATATCAGCCGCATGATGAAGATCATGGCCAAGGAGCTGAACGTGCCGGTGGTTTGCCTGAGCCAGCTGAGCCGCGCCAACGAATCCCGCCAGGACAAGCGCCCCATGCTCTCGGACCTGCGGGAATCCGGCGCCATCGAGCAGGACGCGGACGTGGTCATCGGCCTGTACCGGGACGGATACTACAACAAAGAATGCGAGAACCCCAATCTGGCTGAGGCCATTATCCTCAAAAACCGCAAGGGCGCCACGGGGACCGTGGAGCTGACCTGGCTGCCGGAGTATACCTCCTTTGCCTCCGTTGAGAGATGGCACGAGGATGAATAGGGACCTGGAACTGCTCCCCCGGGGGAGCCGGGTGCTCTGCGCGGTCTCCGGCGGGGCGGATTCCATGTGCTTGCTCCATTGGCTGAAGACCCAGGAGGACCTGAAGGTCTTTGCCGCCCACTTTGAGCACGGCCTGCGGGGGGAGGAATCCTTGCGGGACGCGGCCTTTGTGACGCAAGCCTGTGCCGCCTGGGGGATCCCCTGCGCGGTGGAGCATGGGAATGTACCAGCTTATGCCCGGGAAAAGGGCCTCGGTATCGAGGAAGCCGCCCGGGAGCTGCGCTATGAATTCCTGGAACGGACGGCGGATTCTTTCGGCTGCGATCGCATCGCCACCGCCCACAATGCCGACGACAACGCCGAGACGGTCCTGCTGAACCTGTGCCGGGGCTCCGGCGCGGCGGGCCTCACCGGGATCCCGGTCCGGCGCGGCAGGATCGTGCGGCCGCTCCTCCCGGTCACCCGGCAGGAGATCGAAGCCTATCTGCGGGAAAACGGGATCGACCATGTGGAGGACAGCAGCAACGGCAGCGACGCGTTCAGCCGCAACCGGTTGCGCCATCAGGTGCTGCCGGTGCTGCGGGAGCTGAATCCCCGCTTTGCCCAGGCTGTTGGAAGAACGGCGGGACTGCTGCGGGAGGATGAGGACTATCTCAGTGCCCGGGCGTCAGCCTTTCTCGACAGCTCCTTTGACGGGGAGAGCCTTTCGCTGGAGGCGCTTTGCGCGCTGCATCCGGCCATTGCTTCCCGCGTGCTGCGCGCCCTGTGCCCGAGAACGCTGGAGCAGACCCATGTGAACGCCGCGCTCCGCTTCATCCGGGGAAACGGCCTCGGCAGCCTGAATCTGCCCGGCCTGCGTCTCTGGCGGGAGCAGGGGAAACTGTACCTGAAGGAGCCGATCCGGGGGAGCCTTCCGGACCGTCCCGTCCGAGCGGGAGAGCGCGTCGACCTGCCGGAGGCGGGACTCCGGCTCTCGGTGGATGAGGTCGAATACCACGGAGAAATTTACGACTTATTCAAAACTTATCTCTTCAAATGTGAGAATATATGTGGTACACTGTACTGCACCGGCCGCAGACCGGGAGACCGGCTGCATCCCCAGGGCCGCAACTGCGGCAAGAGTCTGCACGACTTGTTTCGGGAGGCCGGGATGACCCAGATCGAGCGGGACCGTGTCCCCGTCCTGCGGGACGACAGGGGCGTTCTGGCGGTGCTGGGATTTCCCGCGGATGAGCGGGTGAGACCCGCGGCAGGCGACCGGGTCCTCAGGATCCGGATCACAGAGATATTAGGAGGGCTTCATGGAGCGAGCGATTGAGAAGGTTTTGATCTCTGCGGAAGAGATCGAACAGCATGTGGCCGAGGTCGGCATGAAGATTTCGGAGGACTTTGCCGGAAAGGATCCCATTTTTGTGGGCGTGTTGAAGGGCTGCTTTATTTTTATGGCAGATCTGATGCGCCACGTGACCATCGACTGTTCCATGGATTTCATGGCGGTATCCTCCTATAAGGGAACCACCTCCACGGGCGCGGTGAAGATCAATAAGGACCTGAATGAGGACATTGAGGGCCGGCACTTGATCCTGGTGGAGGATATTCTGGACTCCGGCGTGACGCTCAATTATCTGAAAAACTACCTGATGGTCAGGAAGCCCGCCTCTATCTCCATCGTTACGCTGATGGATAAGCCCGCGCGCCGCAAGGCGGATGTGTATGCTGACTACTCCTGCTTTGACATTCCGGACGCTTTCGTGGTGGGCTACGGTCTGGACTACAATGAGCGCTATCGGAACCTGCCGTACATCGGCGTGTTGAAGCCGGAAATCTATAGTAAATAAGCACCTCGGGCCATGGCCCGGAGTGAGCGGGAAGCCCAGCTTGCCGAAGCGGCGTGGGGCTTCCGACTACGAGGAAGTGAGAGCATTTGAAACCAAATCGCAACAGAACACGTGACCTGGGATTCTACCTGCTGATCCTGGCGATCCTCATTGCCGTCGTCGTGCTGATGACGCGAGACGTCTCGCCCGATCAGATCGAAAGCTATTCAGAGCTGGCGGACCTGTTCCGGCAGGAGCGGGTCAAGTCCTTCCAGACAGTCCCCGGGATGAACAGCAGCACCGTTGTGCTGGAGATCCGCCCGGAGAAGACGGACGAGACGAAGAAGGACGCAGCGGCCGTGGCGGAGGATAAGCCCAAGCCCGACGCCGCAGCTTCCGAGGGCGCCCAGACGGATGAAGGGAAAAAGCACGCCGAGGAAGAGACTGTCAAGAAGACCTATGAGCTCTACAATTTCTCGGTGTTTTATGAGGATTTTCATGATCTGATCTGGGAGCAGAGCGAGAAGGGCATCATCGAGTCCTATGAGTATGAGCCCGGCAGCGGTATTCCCTGGTGGTTCAGCTTTATTCCCTACCTGCTGATCCTTATCGTCGCCTTCGTCCTCTGGTATGTGATGATGAACCGGATGAACGGCGCAGGGGCCGGCGGCGTGGCCCGCTTCAGCAAGGCCCGCGCCCGCCTGGGCAGCGAAGACAAGAATAAGAAGACCTTCGCGGATGTTGCCGGCTGTGACGAGGAAAAGGAAGAGCTGGCAGAGATCGTGGACTTCCTCAAGGACCCGAAGGCCTATACCGACATGGGCGCCCGCATCCCCAAGGGCGTGCTGCTGGTGGGCCCTCCGGGCACCGGCAAGACCCTGCTTGCCAAGGCCGTGGCGGGAGAGGCCAACGTCCAGTTCCTGTCCATCTCCGGCTCCGACTTTGTGGAGCTGTATGTGGGCGTCGGCGCCGGCCGTGTGCGCGACCTGTTCGACCAGGCCAAGAAGCTGGCTCCGGCCATCGTCTTTATCGACGAGATCGACGCGGTGGGCCGGCAGAGAGGCAGCGGTCTGGGCGGCGGCAACGACGAGCGCGAGCAGACCCTGAACCAGCTGCTGGTCGAGCTGGACGGCTTCAATAAAAACGAGGGCGTTATCGTCATGGCGGCTACCAACCGGGCGGACATCCTGGACCAGGCGCTGCTGCGCCCCGGCCGTTTCGACCGCCAGGTCTATGTGAGCCTGCCTGATGTGAAGGGCCGCGAGGCGATCCTGAAAATCCATTCCCGCGACAAGCATCTGGCAGAGGACGTGGACCTGAACTCCATCGCCAGAGGCACGCCCGGCTTCTCCGGCGCGGATCTGGAGAACCTGATGAACGAGTCGGCTCTGCTGGCCGTGCGCCGCAGACACCGCTTCATCACCATGGAGGATGTGGACGAGGCGATTTTGAAGGTCCAGATGGGCCCGGAGAAGAAGAGCCGCCGCATCAGCGACAAGGCCAGGCGCCTGACCGCCTTCCACGAGTCCGGCCATGCGGTGGCAGCCAAGTTCTGCGAGCACGCGGACCCTGTCCACTATATCACCATCATCCCCCGGGGCGGAGCCGGCGGCTTTACGCTCTACCGTCCGGGCGAGGACTACGAAAACTTTACCACCAAGTCCGAGATGTTTGAGCGCATCGTGACGGCTCTGGGCGGCCGGATCGCGGAGAAGCTGTTCCTGGACGATATCTCCAGCGGCGCTTCCAGCGACATCCAGCAGGCCACCGAGATCGCCCGCAGCATGGTCACCCGCTACGGCATGAGCGACAGGCTCGGCCCCATCAAGTATGACAGCTCGGATCAGTCCATCTTCATCGGCCGCGACTTCGGCACCACCAAGAGCTATTCCGAGGAGACCGCCGCCGCCATCGATGAAGAGGTGAAGGTCCTGTTCGATCAGGCTGCCGCCGCGTGCGAGAAGATCCTCACCGATCACGCCGAGCAGCTGCGGGCTATTGCCGAGTACCTGCTGGTCCACGAGACCATGGAGGGCGAGGAATTCGAATACTTCTTCGAGCACGGCGAGTTTATGCCCGAGAGCGAAAAGCAGGCGCGTCTTGCCCGCAACGACAAGACCATCGAGCGGCCCGCCCGTAAGATCGCCCGCTTTGACGAGCCTGAGGAGGCTTCTCAGCCTTCCGAGGCGCCCAAGACGGAGCCTGCCGAGGCGCCCAAGACGGAGCCGGAGCAGAAGGACGAATAAGAAATGAAGGACAGCGGCTGCACCTGCAGCCGCTGTTTGACAAAACGAATGATTCAGGGAGGGACCCAATATGGCGATCGTGGGATTTATCGGAACGGGCAATATGGGCGGCGCCCTGGCCCGTGCCGCCGCCAAAAGCGGCGTCGCGGATACGCTGCTGCTGGCAAATCGCAGCCCGGAGAAGGCGCAGCGCCTGGCACAGGAGCTGGGGGGAGCGGCCGTCTCCAATCGGGAAGCCGCGCGGCGTGCGCAGGTGCTGTTTCTGGGGGTCAAGCCCCATCTGCTCCAGGGAATGCTGGAGGGCATTCTGGACGTGCTGGACGCCCGGGAGGACCGTGTTCTGATCGTCTCCATGGCGGCGGGGAAGGACCTTGCGACCCTGCAGGAGTGGCTGGGGGAGCGGCCCATCCTGCGCATCATGCCCAATATCCCGGCCTCGGTGGGCGGCGGCGTCACGCTGTATGCCGGAAACGCACTGGCAACGGATGAGGACAAGCGCCTGCTGGAGGAGCTTCTCGCCGAGTCCGGCATGGTCGTGGAGCTTGAGGAGAGCCTGATCGCCGCTGCCTGCGGCATCACCGGCTGTGGTCCCGCCTTTGCGGCCATGTTTGTGGAAGCGCTGGCGGATGGGGCGGTTGCCTGCGGCCTGCCCAGAAAGAAGGCGCTCCAATATGCCGCTCAAATGATGTTGGGCACGGCCAAGCTCCTGCTGGAGACGGAGGAACACCCGGGCAGCCTGAAGGACCGGGTCTGCTCTCCGGGCGGCAGCACCATCCAGGGGGTTCGCACACTGGAGGAGCGGGCTTTCCGCGCGGCGGTGACGGACGCGGTCATCGCCACCGTTGAGAAAAAGTTTTAAAAATCCCGGGCGGCTGCCATTCCAGGTAGCCGCCCGGTGCTTTTTATTTCTTGTGCTTGCTGTTCTTTTCCGCATCCCGTGTACGGACCTTCTGCAGCGCCGCGTGCTCGGCAGCCAGCTCCCGCTGCAGGCGCAGGGAGGACCAGCTCGCGTTGGCCTCCGTCAGCACGGCTTTCAGCGCCACGGCGGCTCTGCTTTGCCGCAGACCCTCCAGAAAAGCGCCAAACTGCGGGGAGCTGAGCCCCGCCATCACCAACATCTCCTGGGAAAAACTCTCTTCAGGGGCCTCCTGTGCCGCCTCAAATCCGTCCAGCCCCGCCAGATAGCCGATGGGGTGGCCGAACTCGGCAGGGGAGACCTCCCGGGCGCGCAGGCCCAGTTTGATGAGAAGAAAGCGGATCTTCTGCAGCTTTGCGCTGTCCAGATTGTACAGCATTACCAGTGCCATTTGCATCACCCGACGGTCATTATACCGCGTCGGGGGAGAATTGGCAAGGCTCGGCGGACTCGATCTCCGCGATGTCCGCAATAGGGACCTGGGCGCTGCCCAGCTTCAAAAGCCCCTCCGTCACCTCCAGCCGATCCACCGTGCCGGTCAGGCTGCGGTATTCCTGATCGCAATAGTAGCGCAGCGTGACGCGTGTGCCCTTCTGCAGGGCTCGGAGCCGCTCATTCAGCTCGGCGGCGCTCGCCTCGGAGAACTCCCGCCGCTCGCTGCGGTCCAGCTCCCGCCGCTTTTTCTCCAGCGCCAGGTCCAGCCCCGTGAGGGCCGAAAAGGGGGCAAACTGCTTGGCCCGGTTTTCCACGGTCATTTTTGCTCTATTCACCGCTCTTGTGACCTCCGATCTGCCGGTTCCGCTCCCGGGTGGTGGCGGCCGGCTCAAAGTCCA
This sequence comes from Oscillospiraceae bacterium, assembly GCA_902765595.1. Taxonomy (GTDB): domain Bacteria; phylum Bacillota; class Clostridia; order Oscillospirales; family Oscillospiraceae; genus Limivicinus. The sequence continues at coordinate 232,094 of CACXAQ010000001.1, forward strand.
CGCCCTTGAGCATGGCGTTTTTGCCGTATTTCTTGCGGATCCCCAGCACCGCCTGCTGGATCTTCCGGTTGCGGACCAGCGTGTCGCCGTCCACGCCCAGAAAGAGGCTGAACTGCTGGTTGCCCAGATCCGGGTGCAGATCGTTACAGCTGAAGTTGAAGCGGCGGATGGGCTTGGCGGGGTCCACGATGCGCCGGTAGACCTCCAGCACCGCCGGGATGATGACCCGGTCCGCGTTGGTCTCCAGATCCAGGCGGGCGGTGCCGCTGACGGGCTCGGCGTGCAGCGCGTTGGAATAGCCCACCATGATGCCCACGGAGTCCGTCACAAGGCCCTGATCCACCAGATCCAGACACAGCAGGTCCAGCATCTCCTTGACGATGACCTGCCCCTCCTCAAAGCTGTAGTCCCGCCAGAGCACCTGCCCGCTGGTGAGGCTGCGGCTTTTTGGCGCATAGTGCTTGATGTCGGCCATGGTGGTGGGCTCCCGCCCCCAGGCGTGGTCGATCAGCAGTTCCGCGTCCACGCCAAACTCCCGGTAGAGCCGGTCCTCGCTGGCCTCGGTGATCTGCCGCTGGGTGTAGATGCCCATACGCTGCAGCCGCCGGGAGATCCCCGGACCGATCCGCCAGAAGTCCGTCAGCGGCCGGTGGTCCCAGAGCAGCTTCCGATAGGCATCCTCGTCCAGCTCGCCGATGAAGTCGGCCGCGTGCTTGGCGGTGATGTCCAGGGCGATCTTGGCCAGGTACAGATTGCTGCCCACCCCCGCCGTGGAGCGGAGGCCCAGCTCCTGCTGGATCCGGTCCATGAGGAAGACCGCCATCTCCCTGGGAGTCTTGCCCATCCGGCGGAGATAGGGCGTCACGTCCAGAAAGGCCTCGTCGATGGAGTAGACGTAGATGTCCTCCGGCGCCAGATAGCGCAGATAGATGCGGTAGATGTCCGCGGCGTAGTCGATATATTTCTGCATCCTGGGCGGGGCCATGATATAGCTGAGCCCCTGGGGGATCTCAAACACCCGGCAGCGGTTTTTCACGCCCTTGGCCTTCAGGGAAGGGGAGACCGCCAGACAGATCGTCCCGGCGGAGCGCTCCGGGTCCGCCACCACCAGATCCGTGGTCATGGGGTCCAGGCCCCGCTCCACACACTCCACCGAGGCGTAGAAGGATTTGAGATCGATACAAAGATAGCTTCGCGTCTCCATAGGCATTCTCCCAATTCGATACTGATACCAGTATACTATCTTAATAAGATAAAATCAAGAGGAAATTCTCGGAAACAGAGAATGACAATATTCCGGAGACAGGAATCCCATCCCGTGCGAGAGAGCACGAAAAAGAGAGAAATGAGGGAGCTTTGTAAACAATCTGTAATATCCCTTGATTTTCACAGGGCTTTTTGTTATATTGACGTGGACTGGAGGTGCAGCATGAACATCGACGGCTTTGAGATCGAGCGCAAGTATCTGATCCGCATGCCGGATCCGGCCTTTCTGGCCGCCCATGCCGCGCCCAGTCAGATCGAACAGACCTATCTCCGGCGCCCCGCGCCCCAGGTGAATGCTCGGGTGCGCAAACGCGGCCGGGAGGGGGCCTGGGTCTACACCCACACCCAGAAGACCCGGATCAGCGATCTGCGGCGCATGGAGGATGAGCGGGAAATCAGCGAGGAAGAGTATCGCAGCCTGCTTTCCCGGGCGGACCCGGAGAGACGGACGATCCGCAAGACCCGTTGGGTGCTGCCCTATAAAGGGCAGGACTTTGAGATCGACGTGTTTCCCTTTTGGGAGGACCGGGCCCTGCTGGAGATCGAGCTGGAGGATGAGACCCAGCCGGTGGAGTTCCCGCCGGAACTTGAAATGATCCGGGAAGTGACCGGGGACGGACGCTATACCAACGCAGCATTGTCCCTGAATATTCCCTTCGAGGACCTGCAGAAAGGATGAACGATATGAAAAAGACACTTGCCCTGCTGATGGCGCTTGTGATGGCCCTGGCCCTTTGCGGCTGCGCGGAGAATCTGCCGCAGATTGAGATCCCGCCCATCCCGAAGATCACCGACACGCCTCAGCCCCAGCCGCAGACGGGGGAGGATGAGGGCACGAGCGAGACTACAGACCAGATCCCCGAGGCGCCGCTGCCCACCGCCGAGGAGACGCCGGTAACCGGTGAGGAGGCGCACATCCGGATCCTGGTCACCAACGGCCGGACGGAAATGAACGATTATGACCCCGCCGAGGGGGAAGAGCTGATCCTCAATTTCGCCTATGATATGCCCCGGGTCTACGTGGAAAATGAGCCGGAGGTATCCGCGCGTATCAACGAGACCCTGGCCACGGTGGAAGAGACCTTCTACACCGGCGACAGCTACAGCGAGGAAGGGCGTTTCATCGGCTATTCCGCCATGTTGGAGGCTGCCGAGGACAATTTCAGCTATGTGCGGGAAAACAACACCGTCGGCATGCCTCTGGAATACAGCGACACGTTGACCGCGCTGGTGACCCGCGCCGATAACGCGGCTTTGAGCGTGATCTACACCGAGAACTGCTACATGGGCGGCGCCCACGGCAGCTATGGCTCCAATGCCGTCAACTTTGATATGTCCACCGGCGAACAGCTGACCCTGGACAAGCTCTCCGAGGACGAGGGCTTTGGGGATTTCCTGGTGGAGCGCATGCTTTCCATCGTCGAGCAGGACAAGAGCTATTCCGATCGGATCGCGGAGGACTTTCTCCCCGAGGGTGGGATGGAAGAGGCTTTCCGCAATCTGCTGCGGGACGGCTCCTGGTACTTTGACGGGGAAGGACTGGTGATTTTCTCCGAACTGGAGGAACTGGGCCCCTATGCCGCCGGCATCGTGGAGTTCCGCATCCCCTATGCCGATCTGGAAGGCAAGCTGGACGCCAGATGGCTGTTCCCCGGCCAGCGCCAGGGAAAGGGCAAGCCGGAGGTCACGGAGCTGAGCGAGCTGGAGGGCGGCGAGACGGAGATCGTGGACAGCCTCATCCTGAACGAGGACGGCCAGGAGCTCTGCATCGTGGCGGACGGGACCATCTATGATGTGTCCCTGACCTCGGTATACTACGTGGACCGCTTCTATGACAGCGCCCAGCTCTGGTATGCCAGCTGCCTTGACGACTGCGCGCTGCAGATCCGCGTTGTGGTGCCGGAGGGCCTTCCGAATCTGCGCATCGCCTACACCACGGCAGACGGCGTGCGGCACGGAAAACTCCTGAGTCAGAGCGGTCTGGACGGCAGCTATATGCTGGTGGACGACGACATTCAGGCCGTCGGATGAATCCAAATATTTCATGAGCGGCCCGCGCTTTCGGACCGCTCATTTTCCGTGAAAAAGCTGAATTTTTCCGGAAAAAATTGTTGACATTGACGGGCACCTGTGATATTCTTTTATGGCCGCGTTGAAGGGGTATCAAAGACGAGGCTCGACCTCCACCCCAAGAGCGAGTCCTGAAAAGAGGGAGGAAATCATGATGAAGACTGCCATTATCGTGACCGGCGGTAAGCAGTACCGGGTCGCGGAGGGTGATGTGATCTTTGTTGAGAAGCTCGACGTCGCCGCCGGTGAGACCGTGAAGTTCGACCAGGTTCTGGCCGTTGTCGATGGGGAGACCGCTCAGTTCGGCGCCCCCGCCATCGAAGGCGCGTCCGTCACTGCCAACGTCCTGAAGAACGGCAGAAGCGCGAAGATCCGCGTCTACAAGATGAAGCCCAAAAAGGGCTATCGTCGCACCCAGGGCCATCGTCAGCCTTACACGAAGGTCCAGATCGCAACCATCAACGCCTGAGCATTCCGCAACTGATTTTGACTAATGGAGGTGTAACCTAAATGGCACATAAAAAAGGTATGGGTTCTACCAAGAACGGCCGCGACAGCGAGTCCAAGCGTCTTGGTGCCAAGAGAGCCGACGGTCAGTTTGTCCTCGCCGGCAACATCCTTGTCAGACAGCGCGGAACCAAGATCCACCCGGGTACCAATGTTGGTAAGGGTAAGGACGACACCCTGTTCGCCCTCGTGGACGGCACGGTGAAGTTCGAGCGTATGGGCAAGGAGCGCAAGAAGGTCTCTGTTTACGAGGAGATCGCGCAGTAAGCATGCGATGAAAGGCCGGACAAGCGTCCGGCCTTTTTTCGTACTGGAAATTGGCATTTCCTTCATTTTTGAGGCGGCTTTGCCGGCTCAAAAATACCCTGAGCCGAGCCATGCGAGGCCTCGCTTCGACCAAACGAGGCGCGTCCTCCGTGCGGCTTGTGCGATAAAAGCGAGAAATTTAATTGCGAAACGTGTTTCGCAATTCATTAGGAGGTCGCTATGGCGGCATCGTTTGTGGATAAGGCCCGCATCTCCATCCACGCCGGAAAGGGCGGGGACGGGGCGGTGGCCTTTCATCGTGAAAAGTATATCGCGGCGGGCGGACCCGACGGCGGCGACGGCGGCCGGGGCGGCGACGTGGTCTTCACTGTGGACGATAACATGTCCACCCTGATGGACTTCCGCTATAAGCGCAAGTATGTGGCCGGCAACGGCATGAACGGCATGGGCAAGCGCTGCTACGGCAAGGACGGGGAGACCCTGCGCATCAAGGTGCCCCGGGGCACCCTGGTGCGGGATACTGCCACCGGCGCCATCATGCACGACATGTCCGACGGCGAGGACTGGGTCGCGGCCAAGGGCGGCCGGGGCGGCTGGGGCAATCTGCATTTTGCCACGCCTACCCGCCAGGTGCCTCGCTTTGCCAAGCCCGGACTTCCCGGGGAGAGCCACGACGTCACCCTGGAGCTGAAGCTGCTGGCCGACGTGGGCCTGGTAGGCTTTCCCAACGTGGGCAAATCCACTCTGCTTTCCGTGGTGAGCAAGGCCCACCCCAAGATCGCAAACTACCATTTTACCACCCTGTTTCCGAATCTGGGCGTGGTGTATGTGGACGAGGGCGTGTCCTTCGTCATGGCGGACATCCCCGGCATCATTGAGGGCGCGTCCGAGGGCGCGGGCCTGGGCCACGATTTCCTCCGGCATGTCGACCGCTGCAGGTTGCTGGTCCATCTGGTGGACGTGTCCGGCAGTGAGGGCCGGGACCCGGTGGAGGATTTCGACGCCATCAACGCCGAGCTGCGGGAGTATGACGCGGACCTGGCCCGACGGCCCCAGATCGTTGTGGCCAACAAGTGCGACCTGCTGGGCGAGGACCGGGAGAACCTGGAAAAGCTCCGCGAACACGTGGAGGAGCTGGGCTATCAGCTCTTCGAGATGAGCGCCGTTACCCACGAAGGGACGCGGCAGCTGGTGGGCGAGTGCGCAAGGCGCCTGGCAGATCTGCCCCCGGTGCAGCACTACGAGGCGGACTATGTGCCGCCCGAGCCTGTGATCGACACCTCGGAGGAGCTGGAGATCACCCACTTCGACGATATGTGGGTGGTGGAAGGCCCCTGGCTGCAGCGCCTGGTGGCCACGGTCAACTTCTCCGACTACGAGAGCCGCATGTTCTTCGACCGCATCCTGCGGGAGGCGGGCGTGTTCAAGCGGATGGAGGAGCAGGGCGTCCGGGACGGCGATACCGTCAGCATGTACGACCTGATGTTCGAGTACAGGGAATAAAGCATCCAACGGGAGGGCATGGGTCCTCCCGAGATTGTAACATCCTGAGGTTCCGGAGAGCTTGGCATTACGCCTTGATCCGTAGCCTGAAAGGAAACGTGATCGGGACATGAAAAAAGAATTGCTGCTTCCGGCACTTGCCGCGGCTTTGATCACCATCGGGATCCTTGGCTTTGGCGTTTTCCGTCCGAAAACACAGGATCCGGAGCCGCCGGCTGTACAGCCGGCGGAGGTAACGCCGGTCGAGTACGATGATTCGACGCCTGTGCCCATAGAGCAGGAAGCGTATGAGCCGACACCAAGCCCGATCCCGGAAGAGCCGGTGGAGAGTGAAGAGCCCGACGACCCCATGATGGGCCTGTCCGAGGAGGACTACGGGGAATTGCTGCGGATCCTGGATGAGATCGGTGAGCAGGAAGCGCCCTTCGCGCTGATGCAGTATGTGCAGTGGAACACAGACGAGACCCTGGCGCTGATGGACAGGCTTGGGCAGTATGCTGACACAAACGGCCTGAGCTACGAACAGATGCGGGGCATTCTCTATGCCCGGAACAGTCTGGACACGACAGCCGCCAAGGGCTATGCGCTGCTGCTGAAAAAATGCTATGAGGTGGCTACGATGGACTTTCTGCGGGCCTGGCACGAGACCGGGGAACCGACCGCTCTGATGTATGAGGTCACCGGTGTTTCCGCTCCGGAATCCTGTTATAACTGGCTGCACGAAAAATGGGAAATCTGGTGCAGTACGCCTGACTCCGATCCGGAGCCCTGATCGAGAAAGGTCCCTTTATCCGCTCCAACTTGGGAGCGGATAAAATTTTATGCGACAGTTGACAATGTAAACATAGTTTGCTATACTGTTTACAACGTAAACAGAGAAAGGAGTGCCACGAATGCCTGAACAAACGACCGCCCTGACTGCTGCGGAGTGGAACTTGATGGAGTGCCTGTGGGAGTGCGCACCCCGCACCGGGCGGGAAGCGGTGGACTATTTGCAAAAAAGCGTGGGCTGGAGCCGCAGCACCACGCTTACCATGCTGCGCCGGATGACAGAAAAGGGACTGATCGTCTGCGAGACGGACGGAGAGGTGATGACCTACCGCCCGCTGATCCGGCGGGAGGATGCGGCCCGGGAGGAGACCCGCAGCTTTTTGGACCGGGTCTATCAGGGCAGCGTCGGTCTGATGCTCAATGCTATGACCCGGGAGCAGAAGCTGAGCCGCCGGGAGATCGAGGAGCTTTATGAAATCCTCCGACAGGCGGAGGAGGATGCGCCATGAGGACCTGGATCCTGTCAGCCTCTGCGCTGATCCTACTGATGCTGGGCATGCGGGCGCTGCTAAAGGGGCGGCTTTCCCTGCGCCTGCGCTATGCCCTGTGGCTGCCGGTGCTGCTGCGGCTGTTGATCCCCGGGAGCTTCTGGACTGTCCCTCAGTTCACAAGGCCGGTAGCGGCGGACCTCTCCGTGATCGGAGACCCGGTCCAGCGGCGGGAGTACGCGATCCCCGAGAATCGGGAGCAGGCGTCACTGTTTGTGCTGCCCCAGGAGGATCGGCTGCAGCAGGCGGCGCCTCAGACGGCGGCATCCGTGTCGCTTCCGGAGACAGCCGCGCCTGACCCGAAGCCTGTCGCCCCGATGGCGGCGCGCTCACACGCTGCGACGCCGATTGCCTGGCCCGACGTTCTCCCCTGGATCTGGGGTGCCGGGGCCGCTGCGGTGCTGGGTGCTGCGCTGGGGTCTGAGCTGCGGTTCAGCCTACGCCTGCGCCGGAGCCGTCAACGCATGGAAGATACAGATACCAGGCTGCCGGTCTACAGCTGCCCATGGCTGAAAACGCCATGCCTGGCCGGAATCCTTCGCCCTGCTGTTTATCTGCCTGCCGCTCTGCGGGAGGACGAGTCCGCGCTGCGCCATGCGCTGGCCCATGAGCAGGCTCATCTCCGTCACGGCGATCTGCTTTGGTCTCGGCTGCGCTGCCTCGCCCTGGCCCTGCACTGGTACAATCCTCTGGTATGGCTGGCGGCGCTGCTGTCCAAGCGAGACGGGGAGCTGGCCTGCGACGAGGGCGCGATTATCCGGCTGGGGGACGCCCAGCGGGCGGCCTATGGACGTACGCTGATCCAACTGAGCTGCCCTGAGCGCCTCGGGATCCTCCGTCCCGTCCCAGGCATGGCCAGCGGGGGAAAGACCCTGCGAGAGCGGGTCCGACTGATCGCAAGCGGCCCCAAACCCACTGCCTGGGCGCTGGTGCTGGCTCTGTCCGTGTCGATTCTGGCAACGGGCTGCTCCTTCTCGGAGAAGAAGCCGGAGCAGACGGGACCCTTCTATGAATCCGAGTATCGGTCCCTGGATCTGGGCGGGAAGAATGCCACAAGCCTCTTGCTCTCCGGAGAGCGTTTCTATACGGTGGTAACAGAAGAAGGCGAGAGCGGCGCTTTTGAGAGCCGGCTCTACTCCTCGTCCGCAGATGGGAGTGACCGGCGGGAGATCCCCATCCAGACACCCATCCTCCCGGAGATCCCGGAGGACGCTGAGGTCCAAAGCTTTTCTCTGGATCAGCTCCTTCCCGGGGCGGACGGATCGATCCTGGCCCTTGGCGGCACCTTCTATGGGACCCCCGTTGGGCAGGAGTATCTTAACGAAGACGGCACAACGCACTACGCGTACAACTGGCACACCGCATTCTTTGCCCTTCGTATCAGCGCGGAAGGGGAAGTGCTGTCCCAGTTCCCAATCAACGGGCAATGGGGCCCGGTCCGGCCCCAGACGGATGGCCAGGGGAATCTCTACTTAATAGACGAGTCGGGAGAGCTTCATGTCTACGACACCTCTGGCAGGGAGATCCTGAACATGCATCCTGCCCAGTACTGGGAGCAGCTTGTGCGCCTGACCGACGGGCGGGCGGCGGCGGTTTTCCTTAATGGAGGCGCTTCAGAGGTCCACGCTATCGATCCCAAGGACGGGAAGCTGGAGCTCGTCGCCCGGATCCCGGAGCAGCTGGGGATCACAGTCTTTCCCGGTGCCTTCGGCTGGGATGTGCTGGTGAATAACGGCACCATGCTCTATGGGGTGAACGCGGCCGGAGAGCGGGGAACGGTAGCTACCTGGCTCAACTGCGATTTGAACGGAAACGAGCTCTTGGGCGTGTTTCCGGATCAGGACGGAGAGACGATCCGCTGCCTGTTCGGGACCCCGTATGAAGCCGACGGAGATTTTGGCGTGACGACCATCCGGCAGACGGATCAGCCGCCCAGGGAGGACCGCAGGGTGCTGACCCTGGCCTGCATGGGTCTGGACGACGAGATCGCGGATCTGGTGCTGCACTTCAACCGCACCGAGCCGGACTACCGCATTGAGGTCAAGGATTACAGCGGCTACAACACCGCTGCTTCGCCCAGCGCGGGCTACACCCTGCTGAACGCGGAGATCGTGGCGGGGAACGTGCCGGACCTCTTCTGCATCCAGGATCTTCCCGTTCGGACCTATGGGGCCCGTGGCCTGTTGGAAGACCTCTGGCCCTTCATCGACGCGGATCAGGAGCTGGGAGGCCGGGACGCGCTGGTGACGCCCCTCTTCTCCGCCATGGAGCAAAAGGGAAAGCTCTACACCGTCGCCCCCTCTTTTTCCATCTACACCGTGATCGGGCCGAAGGCCACCGTGGGGGATCGGAGCGGCTGGACCATGGAGGAGTTCCGGGAAGCCTGGAACAAGATGCCGGATGGCTGTACGATCCTGGAACCCTGGTTCGGCAGAGAAAGCGCGCTGACCACGTCACTCGTTACGCGAGTGGATCAGTTTGTGGACTGGACCACAGGTACCTGCCGTTTTGACAGCGAGGAATTCCGGGATCTGATCCGCTTCGCGGACCTGTTTCCCGAACAGGGGGAATCCGCCGCAAATTACGGCGGCAGCGAGTATGAAAGGATCACAGGCGGAGAGCAGATGCTGCTCTTTACGGCGCTGTCATCCTTTGACGACGTGACCTTCCATACGGATTTTTTGGGTGATCAGGCGGTCTACGTGGGTCTGCCCGGGGCCTCCGGCAACGGTAGCGCCTTTGACGTGCCCTCGGGACTTGCCATGTCGGCAAGCTGTCGACACAAGGATGCAGCCTGGCGCTTTCTGCGAAGAATGCTGGATGCGGATTGGCAGCTCTCCAATGCAGGAAAGGGAGGGGCTTCGTTCCAGTTCCCCGCGTTTCTCACCAACCGCCGAGCCTTGGAACAGGGCTTCCGGGAAGCGATGCGGGTGGATTATAAAAAGGACGAGAAAGGCCAATACCTTCTGGACGTCAACGGAGAGAAAATCGAACAGGCCAAGGGTGGCCGATCCATCGGGCTGGACGGAAAGATCGTTCCTGTATACGCTATGACCCAGGAACAGGCGGATCGGCTCCTGGAGCTGATCGAGGGGACCACCTGCATGCGCTATTGGGATGACGCCGTGATGGACGTGGTCTTCGACGAGATCGGGGACTACTACAGCGGAGAAAAGACCCTGGAGCAGGTCACGGCCGGCATCCAGAAGCGCATGACCATCTACATGGAAGAACAGAAATAAGCAAGAAAAAGGACCGCTGATGCGGTCCTTTTTCGTATCAAGGATTGCTCAGAGCCGTTTCCACTTGGCGCCGTGGGGGATATCGGTGAGCTCGATCCCCTGGGCCTTCAACTCGTCCCGGATCCGGTCGGCCTCGGCGAAGTTCTTGGCCTTTTTAGCGTCCTGGCGGGCGCGGATCCTGGCCTCCACCTCCGGGTCCGCTTCGCCGGACTCGGACACGATGGTAAATTCGCCCGCGGCGACGTTCTGCTTCTGCAACTCCTCGCGCTTCGCGGCGGCCTTTTCCAGCAGACGCAGGCCCAGCACCCGGTCAAAATCGCCCAGGGTGCGCAGCTTGGTCTCGTCGTTGGTCTTGGCCTTCAGCACGTCGTAGAGGGCCGTCACGGCAAGGGAAGTGTTCAGGTCGTTGTCCAGAGCGGCGGTGAAGCGCTGTTTCAGGGCCTCCGCCGCGGCGGGATCGTATTCCCCGTCGCCGGGCTTCAGCGCGGCGATCTTCTGGATCAGCTTGTTGTAGGTCACCTGGGCGTTGTCCAGATTCTCCCAGGAGAAGACCAGGCTCTTGCGATAGTGGCTCTGCAGGCAGAAGAGCCGGTAGGCCATGGGATCGTAGCCCTTTTCCTCCAGGAGGGAGACGGTGAGGAACTCGCCCTTGGACTTGGACATTTTGCCGCTGGTGGTGTTCAGATGCAGCACATGCATCCACCAGTTGCACCATTTGTGACCCAGGTAGGCCTCAGACTGGGCGATCTCGTTGGTGTGGTGGGGGAAAGCATTGTCAATGCCGCCGCAGTGGATGTCCAGATCCTCGCCCAAATGCTTCATGGAAATGCCGGAGCACTCGATATGCCAGCCGGGATAGCCCACGCCCCAGGGAGAGTCCCATTTCAGAGCCTGGTCCTCAAACTTGGACTTGGTGAACCACAGCACGAAGTCGTTCTTGTTCCGCTTGTTCTGGTCTGCCTCCACGCCCTCGCGTACGCCCTCGGCCAGATCCTCGGCGTTGAAGTCATTGAAGACATAGTAGCGTTCCAGCTTGGAGGTGTCAAAGTACACGTTGCCGCCGGCAAAGTAGGCGTAGCCGGTGTCCATGAGCTTGGAGATGATCTTAATGTACTCGTCGATGCAGTGGGTGGCGGGCTCCACCACGTCGGGGGTCTTGATGTTAAGCTTCTCGCAGTCGGAGAAAAAGGCGTCGGTATAAAACTGGGCAATCTCCATGACGCTCTTATGCTCGCGCCTGGCGCCCTTGAGCATCTTGTCCTCGCCCTCGTCGGCGTCGGAGGTCAGGTGGCCCACGTCGGTGATGTTCATGACGCGCTTCACATTGTAGCCCACGTAGCGCAGGTACTTCTCCAGCACGTCCTCCATGATGTAGGAGCGGAGGTTGCCGATGTGAGCGTAGTGGTAGACCGTGGGGCCGCAGGTGTACATCTTGACGATGTCGGGGTGGTTGGGGACAAACTCGTCCCGGGTGCGGGTGGCAGAATTATACAGCTTCATACAGTGTTCCTCTTTTATTTCGCGCCTTTGAAGACGTCGATATTCTTGATAAAGTACTCGATCCCCGAGTAGACCGTGGTCAGGACGATGAGGGCGGTGACGATCCAGGCGATCACGCTGTTATCCCCAAAAACCAGCATCGCACCCAGCCCGATCATGGTGACGGTGGTTTTGATCTTGCCGGACCAGGCGGCGGCAATGACCCGATTTTGCTCCACGGCGATCAGCCGAAGGCCGGATACGGCAAACTCCCGGAACAGCACAATGGCCACCGCCCAGCCGGGCATCTGGTTCTTTTCCACCAGAAAGATCATGGCGGCCAGCACCAGCATCTTGTCCGCCAGCGGATCCATGAATTTTCCGAAGTCCGTGACCTGACGGTAGTGGCGGGCGATGTAGCCGTCCAGGGTATCGCTGAGACAGGCCAGGATATAGACGCCGAGAGCCCAATAGGCATGCCCCGTGTAGGCCAGGATCAGAAAAACCGGGATCAGGATCATGCGTCCGATGGTGATCTTGTTGGCAGTTGTCATAGCTTATTCTTCCTCCCCGTACAAGACTCCGTCTTCCGCGGCGGTAACGCGGACCGTTACCATGTCTCCCTCCCGGCAGGCGCCGTCAAAGCGCACCTCGCCGTCGATGTCCGGGGAATCGGCATAGCTGCGGCCAACCCAGCACTGCTCCTCCTCGTCATAGTCCGTGACCAGGACCCGGATGGTCCTGCCCACAAAGCTCTGACAGAAATCGTCCATGATGGGGGCCTGCAGCTGCAGGATCAGATCCGCCCGGCGCTGTGCTTCCTCTTCGTCCACATGGGCCATCTTTGCGGCGGGGGTCCCTTCCTCGGGGGAGAAGGGGAACACGCCCACCCGCTCGATCCGCGCCTCCCGCAGGAAAGCGCAGAGCTCCTCGAACTCCGCCTCTCCCTCGCCGGGAAGTCCGGCGATCAGGCTGGTGCGCAGGACGAGGCCGGGGATCCTTTCGCGGAGCGTTCTAAACAGCGCGCGGATCTCATCGCCGGTGCCCTTACGGTTCATCCTTTTCAAAATAGCGTTATTGATATGCTGGATGGGGATATCCAGATATTTGACGATCTTCTCGTTCCGGGCGATCTCGTCGATCAGCTCGTCGTCGAACTGGTCGGGATAGAGATAATGGAGGCGGATCCATTCGATCCCCTCGATCTCCGCAAGCCGGCGGCAGAGCTCCGCCAGGCTGCGCTTGCCGTAGAGATCCGTGCCGTAGCGGGTGATGTCCTGGGCGATCACGATCAGCTCCTTGACCCCGTGGGCGGCCAGATCCCGGGCCTCATCCACCACGTTCTGCAGGGAGCGGGAACGGTAGCGGCCCCGTATGTAGGGGATGGCACAAAAGGCACAGAAGTTGTCGCAGCCCTCCGCAATGCGCAGATAGGCCCAGCCCGGACCCGTGGAAACCACCCGGGGGATCTCCTCTACCGGGGCACTGGGATCACCGAAGAAGCGGGCCTGCCGCCCCTCCAGGACCGCGTCAGCGGCCTGTACGATGTCGCCGAAGCTGCCGACGCCCAGCACCGCGTCGATCTCCGGCAGCTCCTGCAGGATGCTGCCCTGATAGCGCTCGGAAAGACAGCCGCAGACGATAAGCCCGCCCAGCTTTCCGGCTTTTTTCAGCTCTGCCATTTCCAGAATGTTGTCAATGGCCTCGCTTTTGGCAGCGTCGATAAACCCGCAGGTATTGACGATAGCCAGATCTGCTCCCTCCGGGTCCGGGACCAGGGTGTAACCCGCCTCGTCCAGCAGATAGAGCATCTGTTCGCTGTTGACCAGATTCTTGGCACAGCCAAGAGAGATCAGCGCAAAGGTTTTTTTCATAGTTCTTCCTCGATCACAGCACGGTGTCTTGCAAGCGCGGCCCGGATCTCCTCCCAGGAGTAGCCTCGCCGCAGCAGCGCCGCGCTGACTTTTTTGGCTTGCTCCCGATCTCGGGGATCCGAGAGCCGGGACGCGAGAAAACGGTCCAGCTTGTCATCCTGCTCCGGCATTTCCTGGATGGCCTCGTCCCACAGTTCCCGCTGGACCCCCCGCCGGCGCAGCTCCTGCCGGATGCGGCCCTCGCCGTAGCCCTTGCCCGCGTAGTGGCGGACCACCTGGGCAGCGTAGCGGGCGTCGTCCAGAAAGCCGTGCTCCCGCAGCCACGCCACAGCGGCCTCCGCGTCCTCCGGCGTCTCGCCCTTTTGCATAAGCTTATCGCCGAGCTCCCTGCAGGACATGGGCCGGTAGCTCAAAAGCTCCAGCCCGCGGTTTCTGGCCAGAGCCATGGAGGCGGAGGCGCGGAGCTGCTGCAGCTCCGCGTCCTCCAGGGCGCGGCCCACAAAGAGCCGCAGCTCTGCCACCACGCCCAGGGTCGCCTTGATCTCCGAACCGTCATCCAAAGCGACGGTCACGCGCTCCGGCGAGGTCTGACGCAGGGCGGAAACGAGCGTGGGCATCAGTCTTCGTCAAAGTCCGCGGCGGACACGTCCACACCGCCGGATTTGGCGGGGACGCGGCCGGTGGCCTCGGCGGCCCGGCGGGACTGGGGGGACATGAGCCTGTAGGCGTTGTCGCGGATCTGCTGCTCAATGCGCTCGCGGACCTCGTCGTTTGCCTGCAGGTATTCCTTCACGCCGTCCCGGCCCTGGATGCGCTGGCCGTCCACGGTGAACCAGGCGCCGGCCTTGTCGATGATCTCCAGCTTGACGCCCAGATCGATGATCTCGCCCACACGGGAAATGCCCTCGCCGTACATGATGTCGAACTCCGCCTCCCGGAAGGGGGGAGCCACCTTGTTCTTGACCACCTTGGCACGGGTACGGTTGCCAACCATCTCGCCGTTGACCTTGAGGGTCTCGATGCGGCGCACGTCGATACGCACGGAGGAGTAGTACTTGAGGGCCAGGCCGCCGGGCGTGGTCTCGGGGTTGCCGTACATGACGCCGATCTTCTGACGCAGCTGGTTGATGAAGATGACGGTGCAGTTGTTCTTGGAGATGGCGCCGGCCAGACGGCGCATGGCCTGGCTCATCAGGCGGGCCAGCATGCCCACCACCGTGTCGCCGATCTCGCCGTCCAGCTCGGCGCGGGGGATCAGCGCGGCCACGGAGTCCACCACCAGCACGTCGATGGCGCCGGAGCGGACCAGAGACTCGGCGATGTCCAGAGCCTGCTCGCCGGTATCCGGCTGGGAGATCAGCAGGCTGTCGATGTCCACACCCAGGGCCCGGGCATAGGCCGGTTCCAGGGCGTGCTCCACGTCGATGTAAGCGGCCTCGCCGCCGTTGCGCTGGGCGGAGGCGACCACGTGCAGGGCCAGGGTGGTCTTACCGGAGGCCTCAGGCCCGTAGATCTCCACGATCCGGCCCCGGGGGATGCCCCCGATGCCAAGAGCCAGGTCCAGGGAGAGAGAACCGGTGGAGAGCGCCTCCACATTCACGGAAATATCATCGCCAAGGCGCATGATGGTGCCCTTGCCGTAGTCCTTTTCGATCTTGGAAATAGCGGCCTCCAGCGCCTTTTTCTTGTCGGAAGCGTCGGGGGCGGCAGTCACGGCGACTTTTTTCTTTTCGGCCATTTTTCTGTTCTCCTTTATTGTTGCTATACTAAAAGTAGACAAAAACGATAGAATAATTCACTCTCGACTGGTATCATAAAAGTGAGAAAAGAGCTCAAAGGAGACCTCTGAAAGAA
>CACXAQ010000002.1 GCA_902765595.1 Oscillospiraceae bacterium
AAAGAGGCCAAGAAGAATCAGCGCATCGTAGAAGTCAAGGAGATCCGCATGTCCCCGGGCATCGACACCAACGACTTCAACACCAAGCTGAAAAACGCCCAGAAGTTCCTGTCGGACGGAGACCGGGTGAAGGTGTCCGTGCGTTTCCGCGGCCGCGAGATGGCGCATACCGATATCGGCGCCACGCTGCTGAAGGACTTTGCGGCTCAGTGCGCGGAGATCGCGAATATGGACAAAGCCCCGAAGCTGGAGGGCCGGAATATGTCCATGTTCCTGTCCCCCAAGCCCGTTACCCCGGCGAAGAAGCCGGCCAAACCCAAAGCGCCCAAGACCCCCGAGGCCGAGGGCTAACACACGGAAGGAGAAAATAGTCATGCCCAAACTGAAGACCCACAGTGGTGCAAAGAAGAGATTCAATCTCACCAAGACCGGCAAGGTCAAGCGCGCCCATGCGTTTAAGAGCCATATCCTCACCAAGAAGGACACCAAGCGTTGCCGCCGCCTGCGCTCCGAGACTTACGCCGACGTGACCAACGAAGCTACCATCAAGAAAATGATCCCTTACAAATAAGGGCAGACGCGAAATAGGAGGAACGACAAATGGCTAGAGTTAAAGGCGCAATGATGACCCGCAAGCACAGAAACAAGGTGCTCGGTCTGGCGAAGGGTTACTGGGGCAACAAGTCCCGTCACTATAAGATGGCTCAGGAGCAGATGATGAAGTCCGGCCGCTACGCCTACGTTGGGCGCAAGCAGAAGAAGAGAGACTTCCGTCAGCTCTGGATCACCCGCATCAGCGCGGGCTGCAAGATGAACGGCCTGAACTACTCCAAGTTCATGCACGGCCTGAAGCTGGCCGGTATCGAGATGAACCGCAAGATGCTCTCCGAGACTGCGATCCACGATCCCGCCGCCTTCACCGCCCTGTGCGACCTGGCGAAGAACGCTCAGTAATCGAATAGCAGGATAACCGCCGCAGGTTTTATAAGCCTGCGGCGGTTTCATATGTTCCGGCCCTTTCCATCATTCCCCTCTTGCGGGGCGGGACGGGGAGGTGTAAAATGTCCCCATGAACAATACGACGATGAAAAAACGCGGCCTCGCCGCCATCTTTTTCCTCTGCCCGGCCCGGCATGTGCTGGCCCTGCTGGGGGCCCTGGTCATCGCCCTGCACCTGGCGACCCGGGAGAACTACGCCCTGAACCGGACCCTGTCGGAGCACTTTGTCCGGCCCGTCCACCGCTTCCTCAGCCGGGTCACGGCGATCCTGCCCTTTTCCCTGGCGGAATGGCTGATCGCACTGGTCGTGATCGGGATTTTGGTTTACATAACTATAGAGATCCTGCGGATGATCCGCCGGCGGGCGTGGAGAAAGGGGCTCTACCGCATCCTGATGAGCTTACTCGCGGCGGGCCTGGGGATCTACGGCGGCTTTTGCCTGCTCTGGGGCGTCTACTATTACGGGGACGATTTCATGACCAAAAGCGGACTGCCCCGGGAGAAGATCTCCGTGGAGGAGCTGGAGACGGTGACGGCGTATTTCGCGGATCTGGCAAACGACTACGCCGAACGGGTGGCCCGGGATGAAAACGGCGTCTGCGCCACGGATCGGGGGGCGGTGCTGGCCCGCTCGCCGGAGCTCTATGCGGGGCTGGAGCGGGAGTACCCCTGCCTGGAGGGACCGGCGGTGCCGGCCAAGGGGATCTTCTTTTCCCGGGTGATGAGCGCCATTGACTTTACCGGCTTTTTCTTCCCCTTCACCGCCGAGGCCAACGTGAACACGGACTTTCCCCCCAGCCTCTTCGCCTCCACCGTGGCCCATGAGCTGGCCCACCAGCGGGGCGTGGCCAAGGAGCAGGAAGCGAACTTCGTGGCGGTGCTGGCTTGCCTCCGGGATGGGGATCCGGACTATGTGTACTCGGCTGCGCTGCTGGCCTATACCCATCTGGGAAACGCCCTCTATCAGGCCGACCGGGACGCCTGGGCCCGGATCTACCAGAGCCTGAGCGAGCCGGTCCTCCGGGACTTCGCCGCCAACCGCGCCTACTGGACCCGCTTCGAGACGCCGGTGCAGGAGGCGTCCAACACGGTGTACGAGGGCTTCCTGCACAGCTACGACCAGGAGCTGGGGCTCAAAAGCTACGGCGCCTGCGTGGATCTGCTGGTGAATTACTATTACGAGACGGCCCTTGCCGCAAAAAAATGATGCCGCATAAAGCGACCTGTATCATGAAAGATGGATCGTTTTCAGGAATGGCAAAATCTTTGGATCATGCCATTTCCTGTTCCATCCATTCGCTCAGTGGAAGGAAGCTGAGCAGATTGAAGCAGATTAGGAGAATTGATCGAATGAAAAAGCATGTCCTTCCCTTGCGTGCGCTCTGTCTGCTCCTCGCGCTGCTGATGCTGAGCGCTCTGCTCTGCGCCTGCGGCTCGCCGTCCGAGCCGAAGATCGAGGAAAACAAGGGCGAACACGCCGCGACTTATCCCTACGTGGTGCATATGAAGTACGCGACTTGGTATCTCTCGGCAGACGATATCGCCCTGCTGGGAGAGGATGCCTTCTATGAGGGCCTGTACGCGATCCTGGAAAACCAGGAGCAGGATTTTGCCGACGCACGGGAAGCGCTGAAGGGTCATATCGACTCCGAGGTCCCGCCGGTCGAGATCCGGACCGATTTCTGCGGCAAAGCCGGTATCTCCGAGACCGCAGGTGCGGTCTACAACGAGCATAGAAATTTCATCAAGCTCTTCGGCGGCTGGGACGTCGCGAGCTTCGCCCTGCTCCACGAATACGTCCACTACCTGACCCTGCACTGCACGCAGCAGACGGCGAGCCACGGTTTTTTCGCGGAGGGCATCGCCAATTACATTTCCATGATCGCCTGCAAAAACCGCATGGCGAGAAGCGTCAATTGCGCCGTGCCGGAGGAAGACCTTGCCTTTTATATGTCCAAGGGAGCGTGGGACGAGAGTGAGGACTGCCTCGATCCGCAGAAGTTATATTTCGGCACGGCGGCACAGTACTCGCTGGGCGGCATGATCGGCGATGAATACTTCTCCGTGAAAGACATCTTTGAGACGTACACGGAAGAAACACTTCAGAATCCGGATATTTGGACCGTATCCCATTTCGAGGCGGCCTCCATCATGGCCTGGCTGGTCGAAACCTACGGCGGAGACACCGTTCTGCAGAACCTGGGCGCCGCGCCGGAGGATTTCGAAGCCGTCTACGGCTTGCCGTTTTCAGAAGCCTATCAAAAGTGGTTTGTCTGGAGCATGGATAAATGCGCGGAGCTCGGCCTGTCGGTCGGCGTCGACTGAGCGAGGGGAACAGTGGCCGTTTCCTTCACGAGGAAGGGTCTGGACCCCAAGAGTTGTACAAAAGAATGCAATCATGCAGCTTCGAGGGCTTGTTTTCTGTGAAGAGCAGGAAGCAAGCCCTTTAGCTTCTCTTTTGATTTGACGGTCAGGAGCATCATTCCTTGTCGTTTGACAGTGAAATCAATATAATCATCGATTGTTTCTGTTAGCGGGTCATCATAATGAACACCCGCCAGCGCAGCGTCATTTTTTCACGATCGATTGATTGCACATCATCCATTGCTATGCTATAATTTGATTTCAGAACGGAGAATCGAACGCGAACGGAGAGGAGCTTATGAAGGATTTTACCCATTTCAACGAACAGGGCCGGGCAAAAATGGTGGACGTGGGGGAAAAACCCGTCACCCTGCGCACGGCGGTGGCCGCGGCGCGGGTCCTGGTAAATGAAGAGACCTTTGCCCTCATCCGCAGCGGCGGCATGAAGAAGGGCGACGTGCTGACGGTAGCCCAGGTGGCCGGGATCATGGGCGCCAAGCGGACGCCGGAGCTGATCCCCATGTGCCACCCGGTTATGATCGACGGGATCGACCTGGAGCTGCACCTGGACGAGGAGCGGCACAGTGTGGAGATCACCGCGTCGGTCTCTTGCGGCGGGCGTACCGGCGTGGAGATGGAGGCCCTCACCGCGGTGAGCACCGCGGCGCTGACGGTCTACGACATGTGCAAGGCGGTGCAGAAGGATATGATCATCACGGACATCCGCCTGCTCAACAAGACCGGCGGCGTCCACGGAGACTATATACGGGAGGAGACCCATGGATAAACAGGAGATCACCGCCCTGCTGGAGGGCGTTGCCGCCGGGACCACCAGTGTGGAGGACGCGGTGCTGCAGCTGAAGACCGCTCCCATCCGGGAACTGGGCGCTTACGCCAAGGTGGACCTGCACCGGGGCCTCCGCCAGGGGGTGCCCGAGGTCATCTACGGCGCGGGCAAGACGCCGGAGCAGATCCTGGGCATTGCCCGGGCCATGCGGGAAAACGGCCAGGAGACGGTCCTGGTCACCAGAATGAGCGGGGAAGCGGCGGAGCTCGTGGGGAAAGAACTGCCCCTGCGCTACGATCCCCTGTCCAAGGCAGGGATCATCGGCCGCCTGCCGGAGCCCAACGGCAAGGGCAAGGTGGTGGTAGCCACCGGCGGCACCAGCGACATGGCCGTGGCCGAGGAGGCCGCCATCACGGCCGAGGCGCTGGGCAACACCGTGGTGCGGCTCTACGACGTGGGCGTCTCCGGCATCCACCGGCTCCTGAGCCACCTGGAGGATATCATGAGCGCCCGGGTCATCGTGGCCGTGGCCGGGATGGAGGGGGCGCTGCCCTCGGTCATCGGCGGCCTTGCAGACTGCCCGGTGATCGCCGTGCCCACCAGCGTGGGCTACGGGGCGTCCCTGGGTGGCGTGGCGGCGCTGCTGAGCATGCTCAACTCCTGCGCCAGCGGCGTCTCGGTGGTGAATATCGACAACGGCTTCGGCGCGGGCTATATGGCCAGCATGATCAACCACCTGGATTGATGGCTGGGCTACCGAAGCGCACCCCTACGGCGTGCGGCGGCCCTATTTTTCCGTAGGGGCGGCCTGTGGCCGCCCGCCGTTCCCGATTCCCCAATTGCGCGAGGATTCTGAATGATGACGCTGCAAGACTTCTTTTTGGATCATCCCCGGGCGGCGCTGGCCTTTTCCGGCGGCGTGGACTCAGCCTATCTGCTGTACGCTGGCCTTGCCTGCGGCGCGGAGATCCGGCCCTATTACGTGAAGACCCAGTTCCAGCCCCGTTTTGAGTTTGAGGACGCCATGCGCCTCTGCCGGGAACTGGGGGCGGAGCCCCGGGTGCTGGAGCTGGACGCGCTGGCCAGCCCCGACGTGGCGGCCAACGGCCCGGAGCGCTGCTACCACTGCAAAATCAATATTATGTCAACCGTTTGGGCCGCTGCCCGGGAAGAGGGATACCCCGTCCTGCTGGACGGGACCAACGCCTCCGACGACGCGGGAGACCGGCCCGGCATGCGTGCCCTGCGGGAGCTGGAGATCCTGTCCCCGCTGCGGCTCTGCGGGCTCACCAAGCCCCGGATCCGGGAGCTCTCCCACGAGGCGGGGCTCTTCACCTGGGATAAGCCCGCCTACGCCTGCCTGGCCACCCGGGTACGTTCCGGGGAGACCATTACGGAAGAGCGGCTCCGGGCCATCGAGGAGAGCGAGGACTATTTGTTCTCCCTGGGCTTTACGGATTTCCGCGTCCGGACCCATGAAAAGGCCGCCCTGCTGCAGTTCCCGGCGGAGCAGCTGGAACGGGCCCAACAGCAGCGGGAACGGATCCTTGCCCGCCTCGCACCGGTTTTTGATGAGATCCGGATCGACCCGGAGGGGAGAGTGAAAAGCCTATGAAGATCCTGTATTTCGACTGCGCCATGGGCGCGGCGGGGGACATGCTGCTGGCGGCCCTGCTGGAGCTGCACCCGGACCGGGCGGGCTTTCTGCGCCGCCTGAACGCCGCTCTGCCGGAGCGGGTCACCGTGTCGGCGGAACCGGACGAGAAGCACGGCGTCCGCGGCACCCATGTCCACGTGGTGATCGACGGGGAAGAAGAGGGGGCCGGGCACGGGCACCATCATCCCCACACCTCCGTGAGTGAGATTCTGGCGAGGATCGAGGCGCTGGATGCGCCGGAACAGGTGAAGAAGGACGCGGCCGCCGTCTATGGCCGCATTGCCCGGGCGGAGAGCACCGTCCACGGAGAGCCGGTGGAGAACATCCACCTCCACGAGGTGGGGAGCCTGGACGCCCTGGCGGACGTGCTGGGCGTCTGCTGGCTGCTGCACGAGCTGAACGCCGATAAGATCGTCTGCTCGCCCGTCTCCGTGGGCAGCGGCACGGTGAAATGCGCCCACGGCATCCTGCCGGTCCCGGCTCCGGCCACCGAGCGCCTTCTGCGGGGCATGCCTATCCAGGCCGGCCCGGAGAGAGGGGAGCTCTGTACCCCCACGGGCGCGGCGCTGCTGGCGCATTTCGCCGGCGAATTCGGGCAGCTGCCCGCCATGCGCCTGGAAAACTGCGGCGTGGGCACAGGCCGCAAGGACTTTGACACGGCCAACATCCTGCGGGCCTTTCTGGGCGAGAGCGAAGAGGGGAGCGAGACGATCCTGGAGCTGCGCTGCAACCTGGACGACAACAGCCCCGAGGAGATCGGCTTTGCCATGGAGCGGCTGCTGGAGGCCGGCGCGCTGGACGTTTTCACCAGCCCCATCGGGATGAAGAAGAACCGCCCAGGTGTTATGTTAACCGTTTTATGTAAACCGAACCAACGGGACGAGCTGCTCCGCTGCCTGTTCCGGCACACCGCGACCCTGGGGGTCCGGGAGAGCGTCTGCCCCCGCTATACCCTTGCGCGCAGCTTTCGCACCGTGGAAACGGAGGCGGGGCCGGTACGGGTAAAGACTGCCGAGGGCTATGGCGTCCGGCGGGAGAAGCCGGAATATGAGGACCTGGCCCGGATCGCCCGGGAGCAGGGGATCTCCCTTCGGGAGGCTGTGGCGCTATTGGAGAAGCGGCCATGAAGATCGCTGTGATCGGCTACAGCGGCTCCGGCAAGTCTACCCTGGCCCAGCGCCTGGGAGAACTCACCGGGGCGGAGGTCCTGCATCTGGACACGGTGCAGTTCCTCCCCGGCTGGGAAATCCGTCCCCAGGAGGAAAAGCAGGCCATGGTGCGGAAGTTTCTTGATGGCCACAGTGCCTGGGTCATCGACGGGAACTACACGAAGCTCTCCTATGAGCGGCGGCTGGAGGAGGCAGACCAGATCTGGATCCTGCTCTTTGACCGCTTTACCCGCTTTATCCGGATCGTGCGGCGCTATCGGAAGTATCGGGGCAAGTCCCGGGCGGATAGGGCGGAGGGCTGCACGGAAAAGCTGGACGGGGAATTTGCGGCCTGGGTATTGTGGAAGGGCTGCAGCCCGGAGAAAGAACAGCAGATGCACGACGTGGTGCGGCGCTATCCGGAGAAGAGCCACCTGCTCACCGACCAGCGGCAGGTGGATACCGCTTTGCGCCTCTTCGAGGAGGGACGGCTATGATCGGCGCGGCCGTCACCGTCCTGGTGGATCGGCCTCTGGGAAGCGAACACCCGGAGCACCCGGACCTGATCTATCCCGTGAATTACGGCTACATTCCCGGCATCATGGCACCAGACGGCGAAGATCAGGACGCCTATATCCTGGGCGTCGACCGGCCCCTGAAGCGCTTTTCCGGCCGGGTGATCGCCGTGATCCATCGCCTGGACGACGTAGAGGATAAGTGGGTCGTGGCCCCGGCGGGAAAGCACTATACCCTCGAAGAGATCGCTTCCGCAGTTCGCTTTCAGGAGCAGTATTTTCACACAGAGATCCGGATGGAAAACGAATAAAGAATCAGCACGCCCCTTCCGCATAGCGGAAGGGGCGTGCTTTTACGACAGATTGGTTTACATAATTTAATCCCTGAACACATTCAACGGTTTACATAATCCACAAAGCGCAGGAAGGCGGCTTTGCCGGCCTCGTCCCGCTTGTAGACGCCCGCGTCGCAGAGCACCTGCAGGAACACCGCGCCAACTTCCTTCTGCAAAATGGCCTCGGCGTTGTCCTCGGTGAAGGTATAGCGGCTCTTCAGCTCTTCGGCCCAGTCGGCGTGGGCGGCGGTCTTTTCATTCAGCCGCAGGTCGTCCCCGCGCAGGATGGCAGCGCGCAGCTCCTCCAGCTCCGCCTTCAGGCGGGAGGGCAGCACCGCCAGGCCCATGACCTCGATGAGGCCGATGTTCTCCTTCTTGATGTGGTGCAGGTTCTGGTGGGGGTGGTAGAGGCCCAGGGGGAACTCATCGGTGGTCAGGTTGTTGCGCAGCACCAGATCCAGCTGATAGTTCTCTCCGCGCCGGCGGGCGATGGGGGTGATGGTGTTGTGAGGGGTCCCCTCGGTCTCGGCGTAGATCACGGCGGCCTCGTCGGTATAGCCCCGCCATTTGAGCAGGATCTTGTCCGCCAGCTCCGCCAGGCGGTCCCGGTCGGCGGAGGTGAGCCGGATCACGGACATGGGCCACTTGACGATGCCCGCGTCCACATCCTCAAAGCCCCGGAAGACCAGGGGGGTCTCCACCGGCGCCTTGGCCATGGCGAATTCATAGTGCCCGCCCTGGAAGTGGTCGTGACTCAGGATGGAGCCGCCCACGATGGGCAGGTCCGCGTTGGAGCCCACAAAGTAGTGGGGGAAGAGGGTGACAAAGTCCAGCAGCTTCCGGAAAGCAGCCTTGTCGATCTTCATGGGGGTGTGCTCGGCGTTGAAGACGATGCAGTGCTCGTTGTAGTAGACGTAGGGGGAATACTGCCAGTACCAGGGGGAGCCGTTGATGGTCAGGGGGATGATCCGGTGGTTCTGCCGGGCCGGGTGGTTCATGCGCCCGGCGTAGCCCTCGTTCTCGGCGCAGAGCTGGCACTTGGGGTAGCCGGACTGGGGGGCAAGACGGGCCGCGGCGATGGCACGGGGGTCCTTCTCGGGCTTGGAGAGGTTGATGGTGATGTCCAGGGGGCCGTATTCGCAGTCATAGACCCACTTGCGGTCCCGGGCGATCCGGTCCCGGCGGATGTAGTTGGAGTCACAGCTGAACTCATAATACCAGTCGGTGGCCGCCTGGGGGGACTCTTCATAGAGCGCGGAGAAGACCGCCCGCACCTCGTGGGGCGGGGGCAGAATGGCGCCCATGAGCTTGGTGTCGAACAGATCCCGGGCGGTGACGTTGTCCTCGATCAGACCCCGGGCCGCCGCGTCATCGGTGAGGGCGCCCAGGATCTCTGGCAGCTCCGCCTCCACAGGCTCGCCCTCGGCCTCGTCCAGGCCCATGACCTCCAGCAGGCGGTTGTAGGCCCAGATCTCGTCGCCCTCCTGCAGAAGGCCGTGGCCGATCGCATACTGCACCAGCGCGTCTAAATATCCTTTCATTTCTTGACCTCCTCCAGCAACACGCCGCCCTCGGGGCGGATGGAAAGCACCTGGCAGCTGCCTTCACCCAGCACGGCTTCCATGCCGGCGCGGAATTCCTCCAGCAGATCCAGGGGCACGAAGGCCTGGATGGTGCCGGCGAAGCCGCCGCCGTGGACCCGGCTGGCGCCCCGGCCCTTCAGGAGTCTTGCGGCCAGGGCCAGACTCAGGGCAAGCTCCTGGTGCAGGGTGTTCCCGGTGGGGATCACGTTCTGCAGGTACAGCCAGGAGGAGCGGCCCGACTCGTTGACCAGCTCCAGGAAACGGGCGAAGTCTCCGGCGCGGAGCGCTTCCACCTCCAGAGAGACCAGACGATTATCGTTGAAAAAGTGCATGGCCCGCAAAGCGGCCCGGTCGCCGGCAGCGGCCCGGACCTCCGGGAGACGGGCGTAGAATTCCGCCTCGTCCACCTGACGCAGGTGGGTCTTGCCGAATACTGCGGACACGGCGGCCATTTCCCGGGGAATGGCGGCGTACTCGTCGGTCAGATCCGCGTGGTCGGCGCCGGAATTGACGATACAGAGGGCGTGGCCGCAGGCGGCAAAATCAAAGTCCAGCGGCTCCACCAGGGGCTTGTCCCGGTCGGCAAAGTCGATGGTGACGATGCCGCCCACGGAGGAGGCCATCTGATCCATCAAGCCGCAGGGCTTGCCGAAGTACGCGTTCTCGGCGTATTGGCCCAGCTGGGCGATCTGGATGGCGTTGAGCCCGCAGGCGTCCAGGTGGTTGATGATGGTGCCGATGAGCACCTCAAAGGCCGCGGAGGAGGAGAGCCCGCTGCCCGGAAGCACCCGGGAGCGCGCCACCGCGGCAAAGCCGGTGACGGTATGGCCCATCGCAGCGATGCCCGCGGCGACGCCGCGGATCAGGGCTGCGGTGCTGCCGAACTCCTCCGGATGGATGGCCAGATCCTTCAAATCGATGGTGCAGAGGGGGTAGCCCTCCGACAGGACCCGGATGACCCCCTCGGAATTGGGGGAGACGGCGGCCACCGTATCCACGCTGACGGCGCCGGCCAGGACCCGGCCCAGCTGATGGTCGGTGTGGTTGCCGCCGATCTCCGTGCGGCCCGGCGCGGAAAAGACCGCAGCGGCGCTGCGGCCATAGGTGTCTAAGAACAGTTTCTTGATTTCTTCGTACATGACATGAGCCTCCCGGCATCGTAAAATCCGTGTTGAAAATAACACAAAAACCACGACAGGTCAAGCCGGACGCAGCAAACAGCAGCGTCCGGCTTGTGATAGGGTTTATTTCACAGCTCCGCCGGATCCTCCAGCCGGGACTGGATGCTGATCTCCAGGTTGCCGTTGCGGCAGCGGAGCTGGTCGATCAGGGCCTTTTCGGTGCCGCTCTTGCGCAGGCGGATCTGATAGGTCAGGCGGTTGAGGCTGCCCAGATTCGCGGTCTTGACCCGGAGAAGCTTCGCCTCCGTGGTGAACTCGGCGAAGAGATCGTCGAACATGTCCCCGTATTCCAAACTCTCGGGGACCGTGATGTGCAGGAGCTTCTGCAGATCGCCGCCCCTGCGCTCGCCAAAGCCGATGCCCGCGTAGAGCGCGTCCACGCCGCAGAGGATCAGGGTGAACAGCGCCGCCAGACCCGGGCAGCCCATGCCGCAGGCAAGGCCGATGGCCATAGAAGAAAAGACTGCAGCGATCTCCTTCCCCGTGCCGGGGGCGGAGCGGAAGCGCACCAGGGAGAAGGCCCCCGCCACGGCGATGCCCGCGCCGATGCTGCCGTTGACCATCAGGATCACCACGCCTACAACGGCGGGCAGGGTGGCCAAGGTCACCGCAAAGCTGCGGGAGGAGTCGTTGAAGCGCTGATAGACCAGCGCGTGGGCGGCGCCCAGCACCAGGGCCGCGGCCACGATCAGCAGAAAGGCGGAGACGGTCACGGTCTCGCCGCCGGTATAGAGAGAAGAGAAAACAGAATCAAGCACAGGTAACACCTAACCTTTCCATGCAGATAGCTTTGTAGGCCTCGCCGTATTTGGAGAAGGAGGCCTGCCGGATTCCGCCGGCGTCCAGCGCCTCCACCAGCCACAGGGGGATGGCGTCGGCGGTCTTCACCTCGAAGAGGGACTGAGAGGGGAGCAGCAGCGTCTCACCGCCTACGGGGGCGCAGAGGCTCATGTCCTCCCGGCGCCAGCGGATGTTGTTGTCAAAGGTGGCGCGGAAGTCGGGATCCTCCGAGGAAAACCAGGCGCTGCGGTCATAGCAGAGATAGACGGCGGGCCGCAGACCCTCGTAAAAGCGGCGGAAGTAATCCAGCTCCCGGCCGATCTGGCTGCCCTCCGGCAGGGGAGAGAGCCCAGCCATGTAGGCGGCGGCGTCCCGCTGACGCAGGGAGATGCGGCGCTTGTAGACCACGCCGTCGTATTTCTTCTTCAGTTCCAGGAACACGGCCTCCTCGCCGTTTACCCGGCCATAGCTGCGCATGCGGAGCTTTTCCTTATAGACGGGCTTCTCCAGCGAGGTCCGCACCAGCCGATAATCCGGCGTGTCGTAGTAGACGTTGCAGATGGTGCTCTCCCCGTGGGGGTCCGGCACCATGCGGCCCCGGAAGGCCTGCTCCAGCATGGCGCGCTGCCGGCTGTCCACCAGGAACTTGATCTCGCGCCGCTGAAAAATACTGTTGTCCATGTTTCGGACCTCCTTCCTTCGTTGTGGCCCTATCATAAGCCGCCAAACTTAGAGCGAGCTTAGATTTGAAAAAAGATTTCTCCCGCGTCAAGGTTGACGGGAG
Source organism: Oscillospiraceae bacterium (assembly GCA_902765595.1). GTDB lineage: Bacteria > Bacillota > Clostridia > Oscillospirales > Oscillospiraceae > Limivicinus. The sequence goes on from CACXAQ010000002.1 coordinate 12,134, forward strand.
GGAGAAAAGAAAGTACAATTATTCTGTTAATCAGATCGTTCATACGGAGGAAACTGCCATGCTGCAATCGCAAGTTCGCGCCGGATACTGGGCCCTGGAGCAGGACGGAGAGCTTCTGGCGGCACATACCATCGCCGCGCCCTTCGTCACGGCCATTCGCCGGGAGAAAAGCTACAAGGAAAACCGGGGCACCTATAAGGAGACCGTCAGGGAAGTGGAGCGCATCCCCCTGGAAAAGGTGAAAAAAGAGGGGGAGGAGCTGGTCTTCTCCGGGGAAGGGCACAGCCTTTCCCTGCGAGTGGAGAGCCGGCCCCGGGGCGCGGAGCTCTTCTTCCGGGGCGAGGAGGGTTGGGCCTATGCCTTCTCCCTGCCCGCCATCGAGGATGAGGCGGTCTTCGGCGGCGGCGAGCAGTACCGCAAGACCAACCTTCGGGGTGAAAAGGTAGTGAACTTCGTCTCGGAGCACATCAAGGCCACCACCGTGCTGGAAAAGGGCCTGGTTCCCCGGGCGCTCTATCGGGAGAAGAAGCACGGCAGCATCGGCAGCTACGCCCCCATGCCCGTGTTCGTCACCGACACCGGCCGGCTCATCCGCTTTGACACCGTGTCCGACGGCTACGCCGAGTTTGGGAAAGACCGGTATCTCTTCGTCTACGATTCCTGCCCCCGGTCCCTGATCCTCCAGAAGGGCGACAGCTTCCGGGAGCTCTCCGCGCTGCTGGCAAGCCAGATCCCCAACCGCCAGTATCTGCCCGACTGGTGCCTGGACGGCATGATCCTGGGCGCCCAGGGCGGGACCCAGGCGGTGCTGGACAAGACCTTCTCATTGCTTGACGCCGGGGCGCAGATCTGCGGCGTCTGGAGCCAGGACTGGTCCGGCTGCAACAAGACCATCGCGGGCTATCAGGTCTGGTGGAACTGGGAGGCGGACGAGAGCCTCTATCCCGACATCCGGGGCATGATCCAGAAGCTCCGGGAGCGGGGCGTCCGGTTCCTGGCCTACATCAACCCCTACCTGGTGAAGGACAGCCGCATCTATACCTACTGCAAGGAGCAGGGCTACCTGATCTGCCGCCGGGACGGCAGCGTTTACCACATCAAGACCACCACCTTTGACGCTGGCATGCTGGATCTGACCAACCCCGCGGCGGTGGGCTATATCAAGGACGTGCTCATCAAGAAGAACATGCTGGATCTGGGCGTCTCCGGCTGGATGGCGGATTTTGGGGAATACCTGCCGGTGGACTGCGTGCTCCACGACGGGGACCCGGCCAAGCTCCACAACCAGTGGCCGGTGATCTGGGCCCGCATCAACCGGGAGGCCATTGAGGAGTACGGCGCCAAGGACGCCTTCTTCTTCACCCGCTCCGGCTATGTGGGCATCCAGAGCTACGCCCCCATCCTCTGGAACGGGGACCAGCACACCGATACCACCCGGGACTACGGCATGCCCTGTGTCATGCCCGCCAGCTTCTCCCTGGGCTTCTCGGGCGTACCCATGATCCACTGCGACATCGGCGGCTTCTTCTCCTTCCTGAAGCTCAAGCGGGACGGGGAGCTGATCACCCGCTGGATGGAGATGTGCACCTTCTCCCTGCTCATGCGCAGCCATGAGTCCATCCGCCCCCAGGTCAACGCCCAGCCCTATGACGAGGACGTAAAGGAGTATACCGCCCGCCTCACCCAGGTCCACAGGGCCCTCAAGCCCTACGTGGCCCGCTGTGTGGAGCAGGCGCAGAAGGGCCTGCCCGCCATGCGCCCGGACTTCTGGGAGAAGATGGACGAGGAGGAGAGCCGGGACATGTACGCCTATTTCTTCGGAGACGAGCTCTTCGTCTGCCCGGTGCTGAAAAAGGGCGCGGAGAAGCGCAAGGTGTACCTGCCCGACGGCAAATGGGTCCATCTCTGGACGGGGAAGGAATACAAGGGCGGCAAGAAGCACATGGTGGAGGCCCCCCTGGGCAAGATCCCGGTGTTTTACCGCAAGGACGGCGAGTTCGCCGGCCTCTTCCGGGAGATCGGAGAGAAATACTAAACAAAGAACCGGCACCCGTCAGGGTGCCGGTTCAGACTGTAGACAAACCCGCGCAGCAAGGTTTCGACACGCATGGGGTGATTGTGAAGAGGGGATGGTAGTCCCCTCTTCACGTTCAATCTATGCAAAACCGGGAACTATTTTGATAGTTCCCGGTTTTGTGTCTCAAGCTGTCGACACTTTGTCGACGGCTTGAACCGGCACCCGTCAGGGTGCCGGTTTAGGTTTATACAGGACTGCTCAGTAGCGGTAGACCTCGAAGCCGAACATGTCTGCCAGAGCCTCCAGGGTCCGGGCGTGACGGCCCTTCAGCACCACGAAATGGGGCTCAAAGCCGTCCAGCACGCTCTGCTCCACCACGGCGCGGCTGTCGGAGTCGGTGCGGATCACGATGGAGGTGCCGATGAACTGCCGGGGCTTGTCCAGCGCCTCGCCCTCGGTGATGAAGAAGCGGAAGCTGCCGTCCGGTTCCCGGCCGATGCGGAAGACCGTGGCCTCGGGGAAGGCCTCGCAGCCGAAGTTCATGGCCGGGCCGATCTTCCGATTGGGGTGCACGCCGATCTCGGCGCCTGTGTCCTTTCGGGCCAGAGTGCAGGCTGCGGCGCCGCAGTGCCAGAAGGTGATGCTGTTCTCCCCCTCGTCCAGGGAGACCGGGTCTCCGAAGAACACCGGCTCGCCGGAGAGCTGCATGCCCACCCACATGGAGAGGGCGCCGTAGATGTCCGCCTCGCAGGCGGCGGCCACGCCGTCGTCATTCAGGAGGGAGAGCACCGTGCACACGGGCGTGCCGAAGGCGGTGAAGAAGTCCGGCCAGCAGCGGCTGGCCAGAGCGCCGATGCCGTGGGACTGGACATAGTCGGTATAGGCCTTGTAGAGCCGGGCGTGATCCAGGCGGTTGCGCTCCGGCGTCTTCTCCAGGCCGCAGGTCATGCATTCGGTCTTGCTGAGGAAAGCGGCGCAGTCCTCATCGCTGTAGCTCTTGGCCATGTCGATCAGCTCCCGGGCCTCGATGGCCTCCAGCTCCACGCCAAAGGTGCTCATCAGCTCTCCGTCCAGCGCCCGGCCGAAGCCGAAGCCCTGGGGCGTGTGGCCAACGGCGGCCATTTTCAGGCTCCGCATGGCCTGCTTCACCCGGGCGGCGGCGGTGACGGCGCGGACGGCGGCGACCACTTCCTCTTCCTCCGGGGCGCCGAAGGCATAGGCGAAGGGGCGGCCGTCAAAGGCCCGGAGGGTGTTGGCGGCGGAGTAGGCCCCCGTCAGGGAATTGAGCCGCAGGCGGCCCCCGTCGATCACCGGCTCCCGCAGGGTCCAGAGCAGCACCGGGCAGTCAAAGCGGCGCAGCACCTCGGACATATAGGCGGCGTTGGCAAAGGTCAGGTTCTGGAACACGATCAGGTCCGGCTCCAGCCCCTCCAGATAAGCGCGGAGCTTGTCGATGCTCAGCAGCATCTCCTCCGGGCAGACAAAGCGCCCGTCCACGCTTTTGAGAAGCTTGATGCTGCGTTCAAACTGCTCCTGGGCGCTCTCCAGGTGGAAGGTGGGCACGCCCACGGGAATATAGACGGGAGTGAATGGCTTCATTTTGCACCTCTCCAATACGAAATGGTTGTTTCGCGGACATCATAGTCCCGAAGGGGGGATCCTGTCAAGAAAGGATTGACAAAGCCCATGACCGGGATTAAAATTCTCCTGTTATGGCATGAATCACGCTATGAGGAGGAACCAACATTGGATCAAGAACTCAGAGAAATTTGTAAGGATATCCGCTGCGACATCATGACCACCATCGGTCATCTGGGCGTAGGGCATATCGGCGGCTGCCTCTCCCTGGTGGAGCTGCTGGCCGTGCTGTATTTCCGGGAGATGAACATCGACCCCGAGAACCCCAAAATGCCCGGACGGGACCGGCTGGTCTGCTCCAAGGGCCACGCGGGCCCGGCGGTGTACGCCACCCTGGCCAACCGGGGCTATTTCCCCAAGGAAGAGCTGCTGACCCTGAACCAGAGCGGCACCCACCTGCCCAGCCACTGCGACATGAACCTCACCACCGGCATCGACATGACCACCGGCTCCCTGGGCCAGGGCTTCAGCTGCGCCGTGGGCGTGGCGCTGGGCTCCAAGCTGGAGGGTGACGGCGCCACCATCTACGCCATCGTGGGCGACGGCGAGAGCCAGGAGGGCCAGATCTGGGAGGCGGCCATGTTCGCCGCCGCCAAGAAGCTGGATAACCTGATCGCCTTTACCGACTACAACAAGCTCCAGATCGACGGCCCCGTATCCGAGGTCAACGACATCGCCCCTCTGGCGGAGAAATGGGCCGCCTTCGGCTGGAACGTGGTGGACGTGGAGGACGGCAACGACCTGGACCTGGTGAGCGAGGCTGTGAAGCACGCCAAGCTGGGCCGGGGCAGCGACAAGCCCACCATGGTCATCCTGAACACCAAGAAGGGCTGCGGCGTCAAGTGGATCGAGGATCTGGGCGCCGGCAACCACAACACCAACGTGAGCGAGGAGCAGGCCCAGGCCGCCATCGCCGAGATCAGAGGGAGGGACTAAGCCATGGAAATGAGAGCTGTTTACGCCCAGTGCCTGGCCGAGATGATGGAGCAGGACAAGCACGTCTGCGTCCTGGACGCGGACCTTGCCAAGGCCAGCGGCACCCGGAACCTGTATGAGCGCTTCCCCAAGCAGATGTTTGACTGCGGCGTGGCCGAGCAGAACATGGCCTCCGTGGCCGCGGGTCTTGCCAGCTACGGCTTCAAGCCCTGGATCGAGAGCTTTACCCCCTTCGCCACCCGCCGCATCTGCGATCAGATCGCCATCTCCATCTCCTACGCCGGGATGAACGTGAAGATCGTGGGCACCGACCCCGGCATCTCCGCCGAGCTCAACGGCGGCACCCACATGAGCATGGAGGACATCGGCGTCATCCGCTCCATCCCCCGGATGGTGATCTTTGAGCCGGTGGACGAGGTGCAGCTGCGCGCCGCCATGCCCGTGCTGAACGCCTATGAGGGCCCGGTGTATATGCGTCTCTTCCGCAAGGTCCAGCCGGTGATCTTCCCCGAGGACTACCGGTTCGACCTCTTCAAGGCGGACACCCTGCGGGAAGGGAAGGACCTGTCGATCTTCGTCTCCGGCATGATGACCAAGGACGCCCTGGACGCGGCGGAGCTGCTGAAAGAGCAGGGCATCGACGCGGAAGTCATCAACGTCCACACCATCAAGCCCGTGGACCGGGAGACCGTCCTGGCCTCCGCCCGGAAGACCGGCGCGGTGCTCACCGTGGAGAACCACAACGTGATCGGCGGCCTCCACTCCGCCATCCTGGAGACCCTGGCCCAGGAGAAGCTGCCCGTTTGCGCCGTGGGCGTGCAGGACCGCTTCGGCGAGGTGGGCAAGCTCCCGTACCTGCGCGAGACCATGGGCCTCACGGTAGAGAACATCGTGGAGACGGCGAAGAAGGCCGTGAGCCTGAAATAAAAAAACCAAGGAGAGCGGATTGCCACAGCCCGCAAGCGGGCTTCGCAATGACGGAGAGGTCTGTCATTCCGAGGAGCCGGCGCAGCCGGCGACGTGGGAATCCGTCCTTCTTTGCAACAAGGAAGGAGTTATTAGAATGAAAATCGCGATCGGCAGCGATAAATCCGGCTTTTCCGCCAAGGAAGCCATCAAGGCCTATTTGACCGAGTCCGGCGCGGACTTTGCGGATCTGGGCACCCTGGATCTGGACCATGTCCATCCCTATTATGAAGTCGCCAACACCGTGGCCCCCCTGGTGCAGGACGGAAGCTATGACCGGGCCATCCTGATCTGCGGCACCGGCGCCGGCATGTGCGTGGTGTCCAACAAGTTCAAGGGCGTCTACGCCGTGGCCTGCGAGGGCGTGTACTCCGCCAAGATGGCCCGCGCCATCAACAACGCCAACATCCTCTGCATGGGCGGCTGGATCGTGGGGCCGGAGATGGCCGTGGAGATGACCAAGACCTTCCTGGCCACCGAGTGGTGCCAGGATCTGGAGGACTGGCGGGCCGCCAATATGCACAAGTTCGCCGTGCAGGTCTCCGCGATCGAGGACAGCATCTATGGCAAATGATTTCGTTTACACCCAGCCGGTAAAGATCTGGTTCGGCCGGGGCCGCTTCGAGCGCCTGGGCGAGGTGCTGGAGGAGCTTGGCATCACCCGGGCGGTGATCTGCTGCGGGCGGCACTTTGCCCCCGAGGCGGAAAAGCTCATGGCCGCGGATCCCCGCATCGTTGCCGTCTTTGACCGGGTGGAGCAGAACCCGCAGCTTGACGGCATCACCGAGACCACCCGCCTCTGCCGCGTCCACTGCGCCGACGGCGTCATCGGCATCGGCGGCGGCAGCTCCCTGGATACCGCCAAGTTCGCCGCGGCTGTGGCGCCCAATCCCGGCGAGCCCATCGACTACTACGAGGGCAAGCGCCCCCTGATCGCGGAGCACCGGCTGCCCGTAGTGGCGGTGCCCACCACCGCCGGCACCGGCAGTGAAGTGACCCAGGTGTCCGTGGTGAGCCACGGCACGGAGAAGAAGACCATCAACAACCCCGCCTTCATGCCCGCCGCCGCGGTGGTGGACCCGCTGATGACCCTGGGCGTGCCGCCCCGCACCACCATGAACACGGGCCTGGACGCCATGGCCCACGCCCTGGAAGGCTATTGGAGCCGCAACCACCAGCCCATCTCCGACCTGATGGCCATCGAGGCCGTGCGTCTGGTGCTGGAGAATCTGGAGCGGGCCTGGCGGGACGGAAGCGATCTGGAGGCCCGGGAGAACATGTCCATGGCGGCGCTGCTGGGCGGGCTGAGCTTCGCCCTGCCCAAGACCGCCGCCTGCCACGCCTGCAGCTACCCCTTGTCCGAGGACTATCATCTGCCCCACGGGGAGGCCTGCGCCTTTACCCTGGACAGCTTTGTGCGCGTCAATGCCGACGAGCGGCTGGAGACTCTCTGCCGCGCGGTCGGCCTGAAGGACACCGCAGAGCTGGCGGAGCGGATCCGGGCGCTGAAGGAGCTGGCCGGCCTGCGCAGCCGCCTGAGCGACCTGGGAGACGTGGATCTTGAAAAGCTCTGCCGGGACTGCGCGCGGCATCCCCTGATGGGCAACAACCCCGTCAAGATGGACGAGGCGGCCCTGCGGGAGCTGTTTGAAGCCCTGGCATGAGAGAGAATCTGAAAACCACCGGCATGTTCGGTGGGATGATCCTGGCCTGGTCCATCTACTACGCGGTCAGCAAGGTGCTGGTGGGCGCCACCGGCTCGGCGCTGCTGGCGGGCTTTCTGCTGCGGACGTCGGCCCTGGTCTTCCTCACGCTGCAGCTGCTGCTGGACGGCAGCTTCTCCCGGCTCTTCCACCAGGGGAAGGCTGTTCGCATCCTGCTGCTGATCGGCGTGTTCGGCTTCCTGCTGGACCTGTTTGCCAATCTGGGCTACGCGGGGGGCAGCCTCTCCACCGGCACGGCGCTTTTAAAGACCGACGTGCTGATGGTGAACCTGGTCACAGTGATCCTGTATAAAAAGAAGCTCTACGCCTCGGACTGGCTGGGCACCTGCATCATGCTGCTGGGGGTGCTGCTGGTGCTGGGGGTGGACTTCGGCAGCATGCGCCTGAACGGTTACGACCTGTTCTTCCTGCTCTCCGCCGCCTGCGTCACCGCCAACGCCTTCATCATCAAGCGCGCCCAGGACCGCTACCACGAGGACGCGGACATGATCTCCTACTACAATAACTTTGTGGTGCTGCTGCTCTTCGGTACTACCGCCGCGGCCACGGGGGATCTGGGCGGCTTTGCCTGGGAGCGCCTGGGGAAGCTCTGGTGGCTCATCGCCCTGGGGGGCCTGGCCCAGACGGGGATCTATTTCTTCTACTACCGAAACCTGAAGCAGCACGAGGTCTGGGTGGTGAAGCTGGCCCTGCTGCTGATGCCGGTGCTGAGCTGCTTCATCGGCGTGTTCTTCCTGGAAGAGGAGCTGACCACCCGGAAGATGCTGGGGATCCTGATCGTACTGGCGGGGGCCGCGGTGCTCCTGCTGCGGGGGAAGCTGCATCCGGAAGAGAAAAAAACACCGTCAGGAAGAGCCTGAATACGCGGCAGGGAATCCGGTCTTTTCGGCTCCCTGCCGTTTCTATTCTTGCAAATCATCTTCCGTTCCTGTATAATTGCTTTATGCGTACATTTTTGAAGTTCGCTACTATTATAGAGTTTGAGGGAGAGAATGACACCATGGCTGAACTGAGACCGAAAATCGTCAAGCTCTGTCATATCGTCGGCGGTCTGACCGGCGTTGTGAACAAGATCGACGAGAACGCCCCCGAGTACTATTCCCTTGCCAGCATCGTCACCGACGACGAGGCCGATGTGGCCATCGCCGCGGGCCTGCGCAAGGAGCGGGACGCGGAGTACCTGGCCAAGAAGACCGGCAAGAGCGTGGAAGAGGTGGAGAAGCTGGCCCAGCACCTGGCCTGGATCGGCGTGTTCCGCTGGACCATCGACAAGGAAGGCAAGAACAAATACTTCATGCAGATCTTTGCTCCCGGCATCATGGAGATGCTGGTGAACAACCAGGAGCTGCTGGACACCCATCCGGAAGTGGGCCGCGCCTTTGAGGAATACACCCGTATCCGTATGCAGACCATGTCTCCCCTGATCCCCAACGGCTACGGCCTGATGCGCGTGGTCCCCGTGGAGAGCGCCATCAAGGACATCCCCAACGTCAGCCCCTATGAGAGGCTCAGCTACTACCTGGACAAGTATGACACCTTCTCCGTGTCTCCCTGCTCCTGCCGCGCTTCCCGCACCTCCATCGGCGACGGCTGCGGCCACCTGGCCGAGGAGATGTGCGTGCAGATGGGCAAGGGCGCGGAGCACTACATCCGCACCGGCCGCGCCCGGAGGATCACCAAGGAAGAGGCTCTGGAGATCATCAAGCGGGCCGAGGACAATGGCCTGATGCACGACATCCCCAACATCGAAGAGGTGGGCGACAGCGCCGCCATCTGCAACTGCTGCGCCTGCGCCTGCTTCGGTCTGCGCGTGGGATTGATGTTCGGCGCCCGGGACGCCATCCGCTCCAACTTCCAGGCGGAAGTGGACGAGGCCAAGTGCGTGGCCTGCGCCCAGTGCGTGGAGGTCTGCCCCGCCAACGCCCTGAAGCTGGGCCAGAAGCTCTGCACCACCGTGAACATCGCCCCCGCCAGCTACACCAAGCTATCCGAACATATCGTCTCCAAGGCCGCCTGGAACCCGGATTACCGGGAGAACCGGGAAGACGTGGTCCCCACCGGCACCGCCCCCTGCAAGGTGGCCTGCCCCGCCCACGTGCCCATCCAGGGCTACCTGAAGCTGGCCGCTCAGGGCCGCTATAAAGAGGCTCTTGAGCTCATCAAGACCGAGAACCCCCTGCCCGCCGTCTGCGGCCGCATCTGCAACAAGCGCTGCGAGGCCGAGTGCACCCGCGGCGGCGTGGACGAGGCCGTTGCCATCGACGAGGTCAAGCGCTTTATCGCCGACCATGACCTGCAGAGCGAGCACCGCACCGTGCCCAAGATGCTCAACCAGACCGGCAAGCCCTTCACCGAGAAGATCGCCATCATCGGCGCCGGCCCCGCCGGATTGAGCTGCGCCTACTACCTGGCCCTCAAGGGCTACCCCGTCACCGTCTTCGACCGCAATCCCGCCCCCGGCGGCATGCTCACCATGGGCATCCCCAACTTCCGCCTGGAGAAGGACACCCTCAACGCTGAGATCGACATCATCCGCGAGATGGGCGTGGAGTTCAAGTGCGGCGTGGAAGTGGGCAAGGACGTGACCATCGAAGAGCTGCGCCAGCAGGGCTTCAAGGGCTTCTACCTGGCCATCGGCGCCCAGAAGTCCGCCAAGATCGGCGTTCCCGGCGAGGAGCTGGAGGGCGTCATGGGCGGCGTGGACTTCCTGCGGGAGGTCAACCTGGGCCATGAGGTCAAGGTGGGCAAGAACGTGGCCGTCGTGGGCGCCGGCAACGTGGCCATGGACGTGTGCCGCACCGCCGTGCGTCTCGGCGCGGAGAACACCTACATCATCTACCGCCGCTCCCAGGCTGAGATGCCCGCCGATCCCGAGGAAGTGGGCGAGGCCATGGAAGAGGGCGTGCAGTTCAAGTTCCTCAACGCCCCCGTGGAGATCCTGGGCGAGGACGGCAAGGTCAAGGCTCTGAAGGTGGAGCACATGGCCCTGGGTGAGCCCGACGAGAAGGGCCGCCGCAAGCCCGTGGGCACCGGCGAGTTCGAGGAGATCCCCGTGGACACCGTCATCGGCGCCATCGGCCAGCGGGTCGACTGGGGCAAGCTGGATCTGGGCGAGATGAAGCTGGACAAGAAGGGCCTGGCCGAGGCCGACTCCCTGACCTATCAGACCGCCCAGCCCGACATCTTCGTGGGCGGCGACTGCTACACCGGTCCCAGCTTTGCCATCAACGCCATCGCCGCCGGCAAGGAGGCCGCCATCTCCCTGCACCGCTACGTCCATCCCGGCCAGACTCTCACCATGGGCCGTGACCGCCGCGTCTACCGCGCGCTGGACAAGAACGCCGTGCAGCTGGCCGCCGGCAGCTTCGATACCGAGCACCGTCAGGAGCACGGCTACAACAAGGCGAAGGCCAAGACCTTCTCCGACGCCCGCGTCACCTTCACCGAGGAGCAGGTCCGCAAGGAGACCGCCCGGTGTCTGGGCTGCGGCGCCACCAAGGTGGACCCGTACCTGTGCGTGGGCTGCGGCATCTGCACCACCCGCTGCAAGTTCGACGCCATCCACCTGAAGAAGGTCCGCGATTGGCACGCCGACAGCTTTGAGACCATGCCCATCAAGGCGGCTGCAGGCCTGGTGAAGAAGGCCGGCAACATCGTCAAGCGGGCGGTAACGAAGTAATGCACGAGCTGGGAATCTGCGATGCGCTGCTGAAAATGGTGCAGGGCATCATGAAGGACGAGCAGCTGGAAAGGGTCGATAAGATCACCGTGGAGGTGGGCTCCCTCAGCGGCGTGGTGCCCAGCTTCCTGTCGGACTGCTGGGTGGCTGTCGCCGACGGGACCGAGCTCCAGGAGACGGAATTCGTCATCGAGGAGCTGGCCGGCACGGCCAAGTGCCTGGACTGCGGCGTGGAATTCACGGCGGACCTGAACGATTTGAGCTGCCCGAGCTGCAGGGGCAAAAAGCTCATGCCGCTCACAGGCCGGGATCTGACCTTGAAGGAGATCCTGGCGCCATAGCGATCACTGCGGGCTGTGGGGGAGGAGACTTCTTCACAGCCCGTGTTTTATTCGGAGAACAGGAAGCTGCAGTCGAGAAGGATCAAACGAGGGAAAACAGTATGCACGAAGTCGATGCGAAAGGGATCTTGACCGGCAGCGGCGGGTATTACGGGATGAATCTCTACCGCGGCTGCTCCCACGGCTGTATCTACTGCGACAGCAGGAGCCGCTGCTATCAGTTCAGCCACCCGTTTGAGGACATTGAGGTGAAGCGGAACGCCCCGGAATTGCTGGAAAAGGCGCTGCGGTCGAAGAAGCGGAGAGCCATGATCGGCACCGGCTCCATGTCCGACCCTTATCTGCCCTGTGAGGAGCAGCTTGGCCTGACCCGGAGATGCCTGGAGATCATCCTGCGGTATGGCTACGGCGCGGCCGTCCTGACCAAATCCGACCGGATCCTGCGGGACATCGATCTGCTGGAGGAAATCAACCGCTCCGCAAAATGCGTGGTGCAGATGACGCTCACCACCTACGATGACGAGCTGTGCAGGATCCTTGAGCCCAATGTGTGCAACACCAAAAGGCGGATCCAGGTGCTGGAGGAGATGGAGAAGCGAGGGATCCCCACCATCGTCTGGCTGAGTCCCATTCTGCCCTTCCTCAATGATACGGAGGAAAACCTCCGGGCCATCCTGGAGGAGTGCGTCCGCATCAAGGTGAAGGGGATCGTCTGCTTCGGCATGGGCCTGACGCTCCGGGAGGGCAGCAGGGAATACTTTTATGCAGCCCTGGACAGGCACTTTCCGGGCCTGAAAAAGCAATACATCCAGCGGTACGGAAACGCCTACGAGCTGCCCAGCCCCAATGCCCAGGCCCTGATGGAGCTGTTCCGGAAGACCTGCGCGGAAAACGGGCTCCTGTCCACGCCGGAGGAGTGCTTCCGCTATCTTGGCCAGCTGCCGGAGCGGGAAACGCAAATGAGCCTTTTTGACGGCGGAGCATGAACTGCGCAAGACAGGGGCGGACGCGGCAAAGCTTGTAAAACGGGGAAAAAACCGTTATAATGATCATCGGATGGCGAAATCAATCGAGAATTCGATTGATTTCGCTGCCAAACGACAGGCTTGGCAGCGAATGATTCTCAAAATCATTCGCCCGATGCTCATTGCAATGAGTATATGGCAAAACAGCCATGCTGTTTTGCTGCGCAGCAAAGCTGCGCGGTTCCCGCGCATAGGCAATGAAAGTAAGACGGTGATGAACATGACGAATTATGAGGAATTGAATCTGCAGCTGCAGGGCCTGATCGAGGGCGTGCCCCATCGGATCGCCAATCTGGCAAACGCCTCCGCCCTTCTGTGGCAGAGTCTGGAGGATTTGAACTGGGCGGGCTTTTACCTGATGCGGGACGGAAAGCTGGTGCTGGGGCCCTTCCAGGGCAAGCCAGCCTGCATCGAGATCGCCGTGGGCCGGGGGGTCTGCGGCACCGCCGCGGCGGAGGACCGGACCCAATTGGTGCCGGACGTGCACGCCTTCCCGGGCCATATCGCCTGCGACTGCGCCTCCCGTTCGGAGATCGTGGTGCCCATCCACGCAGGCGGGGAGGTGGCGGCCGTGCTGGACATCGACAGCCCGGTATCGGCGCGCTTTTCCGAGGAGGATCGGACAGGCCTGGAAGCCTTCGTGCGGATCCTGGAAGCGGAATGGGAGAAGATGACATGATCCGGAAGCTCAGTTTTCAAGAGGCAAAGTCTCTGCTGGATTCCCGGCCCGACGCGGTGCTGCTGGACGTGCGGGAGGAGGCGGAGTATATCACCGGCCACGCGGTGGACGCGGTGCTGCTGCCGGTGGACGAGCTCACCGATGAGACCGCCATGGACGCGATCCCGGAGCTCACCACCCCGGTGCTGGTCTACTGCCGCTCCGGCTTCCGCAGCAATGTGGCCGCCCACCGGCTGGAGGAGTTCGGCTACAGGGAGATCTATGACCTGGGCAGCCTGATCGGCTGGCCCTACGGACTGGAATAATTGCGATTTTTGTTGCTTTTTCCGAAAAATAAGGTATAGTAAAGGTATCAGAGGCAAAACAGAAACTCAAACCAGTCACAGGAGGGATAAACAATGGGTAAATTCGTGATCAAGAACACCAAGTCCGGCGTCAAATTTGACCTGAAGGCCACCAACGGCGAAGTCATCGCCACCAGCGAGGTTTACACCACCGAGGCCGCCTGCCGCAAGGGCATCGAGAGCGTGCGCAACTGCTGCGTCGGCCCTGTGGAAGACCAGACTGTGGAGAACTTCGAGGTCCTCAAGCACCCCAAGTTTGAGGTCTACACGGACAAGGCCGGGGAGTTCCGCTTCCGCCTGAAGGCCCGCAACGGCCAGATCGTCGCCGTCAGCGAGGGCTACAAGAAAATGGCCAGCTGCCTCAACGGTATCGAGAGCGTCAGGAAGAATGCTCCCGAGTCTCCCATCGTGAAGGAAGAGTAAATCGGCACATCCTCAAAAAGAGCGCCCGGCGGGGCGCTCTTTTTTGTGTGATCTCAATTTCCTATTGACAAGATGGGAATTAAGGGCTATCATATCCCCATCATACGGAAAGGCGGATGGACCCTATGATCCTGCTGCAGGAACGATGTTGACCTCCCCGGATGGACGGCACATAGAATAAACACGGATGAATCAGATCGGGAGGAAACATCATGTCAAATATTTACACGTCCGCGGACCAGCTGATCGGGAAGACCCCGCTGCTGGAGCTGAGGCAGATCGAGAAGAAGGAGGGCCTGGAGGCCCGGATCCTGGTGAAGCTGGAATACCTGAACCCCGCCGGTTCCGTGAAGGACCGGGTGGCCAAGGCCATGATCGACGACGCGGAGGCGAAGGGCCTGCTGCGGGAGGGCTCCGTCATCATCGAGCCCACCTCCGGCAACACCGGCATCGGCCTGGCATCCGTGGCCGCGGCCCGGGGCTATCGGATCATCATCGTCATGCCGGAGACCATGAGCGTGGAGCGCCGCCAGCTGATGCAGGCCTACGGGGCCGAGCTGGTGCTCACCGATGGGGCCAAGGGCATGAAGGGCGCCATCGCCAGGGCGGAGGAGCTGGCAAAGGAGATCCCCGGCGGCTTTATCCCCGGCCAGTTCGTGAACCCGGCGAACCCCGCCGCCCACTTTGCCGCCACCGGCCCCGAGATCTGGGAGGATACCGACGGGGAAGTGGACCTGTTCGTGGCAGGCGTGGGCACAGGCGGCACCATCACCGGCGTGGGGGAGTATCTCAAGAGCAAAAAGCCCGCGGTGCGGATCGTGGCGGTGGAGCCGGCGGGCTCCCCGGTGCTTTCCGGCGGCGCGGCCGGACCCCACAAGCTCCAGGGCATCGGCGCGGGCTTCGTGCCGGAGGTGCTGAACACCCGGATTTATGACGAGATCATCCCCGTGGAGAACGAGGATGCTTTCAGAGCCGGCCGGCTTCTGGGCAGGACCGAGGGCGTGCTGGTGGGCATCTCCTCGGGTGCGGCACTGCACGCGGCCATCCAGCTTGCCAAACGCCCGGAGAACCGGGGCAAGACCATCGTGGCCCTGCTGCCGGACACCGGGGACCGCTATCTCTCCACGCCGCTTTTCGCGGAGTGACACGGGACGCCATGCGTAATAATTCCACAAGCCCTGCACGCCAACCGCGTGCAGGGTTTTTCGATTTTGGGGATTTAGCTCCCTCTAAGGTTCCGCGTGTAGGATGAAGGCGACCTGAAAGGAGGGAGTCATGATGAAACGCTTGGCGAAAGCCTATGTTCTGCTGTTTTCGCTGCTGCTGACCGCCTTTACCGTCTACGCTCTTCTGGATTCCTTCGTGATCCGCCGGGTGTATCAAACGGTGGAAACTGCGGTCACGGCGCCACAGACGGAAGCTGTGGACAGCGCACTGCTGTCCGGACATGAAGAGAAGGAGGCTTCGGTCACGGCGAACAGCTATGAGGACGATACGATCCGGGTGGAGCTTTCGACCTATCGGGCAGAAAACAGTACCGTATACGTGGCGGAGCTCTGGATGGAGGATGCGGACTGCCTGAGGACGGCTTTCTCTCAGAACAGTTACGGAAAAAACGTGACGGCAGTCACCTCCGACACCGCGGAGGACGTCGGAGCCATCCTGGCCATCAACGGAGACAACTACGGCTCCAGAGAGACGGGATATGTGATTCGAAACGGGGTGCTGTACCGGGACGAGGCGGCGGCGGCGGATCAGGAGGATCTGGTCGTCTACGCCGACGGCAGCTTTGCGGTCATCCGGGAATCGGAGGTTAGCGCGCAGGAGCTGCTGGATCAGGGCGCAGTACAGGTGTTCTCCTTTGGCCCGGGCCTGCTGGAGGACGGGGAGATCACGGTCGGCACCACGGAGGAGGTGGACCGGGCCAAGGCCAGCAACCCCCGTACTGCGATCGGCATCATGGAACCGGGCCACTACGTGCTGGTGGTTTCCGACGGGCGTACCGACGAGAGCGAGGGCCTGAGCCTCTATGAGCTGGCGGCTTTTCTCCAAAGCATCGGCGTGCAGACGGCCTACAACCTGGACGGAGGAGGCTCCTCCACGATGGTGTTCCTGGGCCAGGTCGTCAATCAGCCCACCAGTGGCCGGAGCATCCGGGAACGGGCCGTAACGGACATTATCTACATCTGAGGAGGGACAGATATGAACGCGGAATTGAAACGTGAAAGAGACCGCTGGGGCCTTGCAGCCGGTCTGACGGCGCTGTTTTCCGTCCTGTACGAGTGCTTCAGCCATGAAGTATACTCCAATTCCATGCTCTTCGCCTTTGCCTGGCCGCTGTTGGGCGGGCTGCTGCCGTTCAGCCTGCTGCTGGCCGCGCCGGTGAAAATCCGACCCGGGCCCCTGTCCCGCAGCGTATACGGTTCCGGGATCGCCGCGTTCACCGTGGGCAGTCTCTTTCGCGGGATCCTGGAAATCTATGGGAGCACCAATCGCTTGAGCGCCGCGTATTTCGTCGGAGGCTGTGTGCTGGTGAGTTTGGGCTTGTGCCTCTGGGTGGCGGAGTTGAGGAGACGGTCGAAAAGACGGGAAAGAGAACATTCCCTCGGTTGACAGGCGTCGGCTCGGCGCGTATAATCCAAGCCAGAGAAAAACGGAGGATGAGCCATGAGCTACGAGATCGTGAAAAGACAGGACCCGGAGGTCTACGCCTCCATGATGCGGGAGCTGGAGCGGCAGCGGGATCATATCGAGCTGATCGCCTCGGAGAACTTTGTGAGCCCCGCCGTGCTGGAGGCCATGGGCAGCCATCTGACCAACAAGTATGCCGAGGGCTATCCCGCCGCCCGGTACTACGGCGGCTGCCAGTACGTGGACGAGATCGAGAATCTGGCCGTGGAGCGGGCCAAGAAGCTCTTCGGTGCCGAGCACGCCAACGTCCAGCCCCACTCCGGCTCCAACGCCAACATGGCGGTGTACATCGCCCTGCTGCAGCCGGGGGACACGATCCTCGGCATGGACCTGACCCACGGCGGCCACCTGACCCACGGCTCCAGGGCCTCCATCTCCGGCAAGTACTTCAAGGCCCAGTTCTACGGCGTGGACCGGGAGACGGAGCGGATCGACTACGACAAGGTGCTGGAGAAGGCGGAGGAGTGCCGCCCCAAGCTCATCATTGCCGGCGGCAGCGCCTATCCCCGCTTTATCGACTTTGCCAAAATGCGTGAGATCGCGGATGAGGTGGGCGCCTGGCTCATGGTGGACATGGCCCACATCGCGGGCCTTGTGGCGGCGGGCCTGCATCCCAATCCCGTGCCCTACGCCCATGTGGTCACCACCACCACCCACAAGACCCTGCGCGGCCCCCGGGGCGCGCTGATCCTCTGCAAGGAGGAGCTGAAAAAGAAGATCAACAGCGGCGTCTTCCCCGGCACCCAGGGCGGGCCCCTGATGCACATCATCGCGGCCAAGGCCGTCTGCTTCGGCGAGGCGCTGACCCCCGAATTCCGGGCCTATCAGAGCCAGATCCTGAAAAACGCCGCCGCCCTGGCGGACGAGCTCAAGAGCCGGGGCGTGCGCCTGGTCTCCGGCGGCACGGACAACCACCTGATGCTGGCCGACACCATGAGCCGGGGCAAGACCGGCCACGAGGTGCAGGAGCTGCTGGACGCGGCCAACATCACCGCCAATAAGAACACCATCCCCTTTGACACCCAGTCCATGCGCCTGACCTCCGGCATGCGCTTCGGCACCCCCGCGGTGACCAGCCGCGGCATGGGCGAGCAGGAGCTGCGGCAGATCGGCGCCATGATCGCCCGGCTGATGGACGAGGGCGAGAGCGCCGTGCCCCAGGTAAAAGAGCAGGCCATCGAGCTCTGCCGCCGCTTCCCCCTCTATCCGGGGCTTTAAGAAGAGACACTGAAATATCCCGCACGCCGGTGCGGGATATTTTTTTCTAAGGTGTGAAACCTTTTGAGGACGCTATCCGTTATACATGCAGAGACCCACCGATAGAGAGAAAGAGGGGAAACGGATGCAGGGGGAACTGGAATTTGCCAGCGTAGGCCTGAAAACGCTGTACCGGGAGTTCATGCCCTCGGTGTACCGGATGGCCTACAGCTATATGCAGAACCATCCCGACAGCGAGGACATCGTACAGGAGGCTTTCCTGCGGCTGGCTCAAAGCGGAAAACGCTTCGAGGACAAGCGGCAGGTGCAGGCCTGGCTGATCATCACGGCGGCCAATCTCTGCAAGGACCTGCTGCGGCGGAGCCACCGGAAAGAGCTGCCGCTGGAAGCGGCGGATAAGGTGGCGGCCCGGCACGAGGAAAAGAGCGGGGTCCAGGCGGCGATCCAGGCGCTGCCGGACAAGTACAGGACCGTGATCTATCTGCACTATTACGAGGGCTATTCGGTAAAAGAGCTGGCAAAGCTGCTGCACCGGCCCGAGAGCACCATAAAAACCTGGCTGAACCGTGGGCGGGAAAGCCTGCGGGAGAGCCTGGGTGAGGAAGGAGGTACTGCACGATGACGAATCAGATGATTTGCAGGGCGTTCGACGTGTCGCCGCTGCCCGGCGCCGACGACCGGATGTGGAGAAAAATCGATGAGAAGCTGCGGGAGCGCGGGAAAGAGGGCTGGATCCTCTACGGGAAACGGCGCTCGCCGCTGCCCGTGATGCTGGCGGCGACTTTGGTGGTGGTCGCGGCGCTGCTGGTGATCTTCTTCGTGCGCCGGCTGCCGGCAAACAGCCCCATGGAGCCGCTGCCTGCGGCAACGCCGGTACCCGAAGAGGAGGTCGAGACGGCTTACCGCTCTGACATGCGGGAGATCCGCCTGATCAATGCGCGGGTGGATGGGATGAGCTCCCTGCGCATCGCGGAGGAGGGACGCTTCCTTGCCCGGGCGGTGCTGCCGGAGGGCATGGCCGTGGACCACTGGCTGCTTAACGGCAAGCCGACGGACGCGGGGGACCGGCGCTTCAGTCTGGAGTTCGACAGCGAAGGCGTGGATACGGTGGAGGCGGTGCTGCGGGAGGAACTGACCGTCCGCTGCGGCGATAACGCGTATCTGCAGTTCCTGGACGAGAACGGAGAGGCCGCGGGCGTCAAGTATGATTCCATCGGTTTTGAATTTGATTACACCGTGCCGCTCACGGGAGAGAGCCATCCGGGCGGAACGATAAGCGTTATGGCGCTTCCGATCATTCCCCTGGAGTGGGAGCTGGATTACTGGCTGATCGACGGGGATAAGGTGGAGGCGGAGGACGCGGCCAAGGGGATCCTGCTGCAGGACATGGATCACAGTATCACCATTGATGCGGTGCTGATAAAGGGCTGGGTAATCACGCCCACAGGGGAAACGCTGGTGCTGCAGGGCGACGGGGACGCCGCGCTGCCTGCCGGTCCTGCCGATGATCGCCCCGCAGATCTGGACTCTGTGCCGGGTAACGGCTACTGGGAGCCTACCGATCTTTTGAAAGCCGGGGTCCCCTTTGACCCGACCCTCCCGGCCCCTGACGGGCACGCCCACCAATGGGAGTTTGAGAAAAACGTCAGCCTTTCGGACAGTTATGGGCAGCGGGGCGGAAGCCTTTATGTCTGTACGGAATGCAGATGGGAATATCTGCACGAACTCTTTCCTTGGGGCGGGGGCGGGACACGCAACCGACTGCTTTCTGCGGAGCCCATTCCGGAGGAGCCGGACGTGACGGAACACAATTGGGTCCGGGTCCCTGGCAGCGCCGAAGGCGACTGCATCCATGAGGGACCGTGCCTGCTCCGGTGCCCGGACTGCGGCGCAGAGAAGACCGTTATGGCCTACGGGGATCACAAGTTTGAATACTATAGCGTGGCGGTAGATGAAGCGGGAGGCGGCTACCATATGAAGTACTGTTATCTGTGCCATACGCAATTCAAGGAGCAAGAACCGCATGTCTGGGCGGTCGCATTAACGACCAGAGGATATTATTACTACTGCGTGTACTGCCACGCGACCTATGGGGACACCGTCACCGATGGGTCTGATGGAACCTGATCGAAGAGAGAATAGCGTGAGGAGAGCGAAAAACTTCGGTGGAAACGGTAGACGAAAGATAGACTTAGGACTATAATACTGCCTGCATTCATCACATAAGGAGGAACAAAGATGAAAAAGATCATGACCCTGCTTTTGACCCTGGCTCTGGTGCTGGCGCTCTGCGCCTGCGGACAGAGCGGCACCATCGCCCCGGCCCAGGAGAGCCAGGAACCCGCCGCCGCGCCCGCCGAGGAACCCGCGGAAGAGCCCGCCGAGGATCCCGCTGAGGAGCCGGCTGAGGAGCCCGCCGGGGAGCCTGCCGAGGAGCCCGCCGAGGAACCTGCCGAGGAGCCCGCCGAGGAGCCGGCCGAAGAGCCTGCGGAAGAGCCCGTCGAGGAAGACCTGCCCCGCGGCACCGTCACCGAGATCGAAAACGGCGCCCGCTATGAGAACAGCTACCTGGGCTTTGCCTGCGAGCTGGACGGCAACTGGTACATCTACAACGAGGAAGAGCTGGCTCAGACTGCGGGGATCGCGGCGGATCGGTATGAAGGCACCGATTATGAGGAACTTCTGAAGAACACCTCGGTCTTCTGTGACTTCTTCGGCGCCCGGACGGACGGCATGGCTACCATCAACGTGAACTTCTCTTTTGCCGGCCCGGCGGCCCAGCTGATCAATATGGATCAGTATCTGGAGGCCATGATCCCGCAGCTCGTGAGCGTGGTGGAAGCGGGCGGCATGACCGACGTGAGCATTGAGAAGAACACCGTGACCTTCGCCGGCAGCGAGCGCGCGGGCCTGCTGATCCACGCCAAGACCCAGGGCATCGACTACTATGCCCAGCAGATCTACACCGTGGTCGGCCCCCGGATCTCCACCCTGACCCTGGGCACCTTCGTGGAAGACAACACCGCGGATCTGGTGGCGCTGTTCCAGCCCCTCGACTGAGAATCGACACGCAACAGAAAGAGCGGCACGCTCGTGCCTGACAGACAGGAAAGGACGAATCCCATGAAGAGGTCACTTCTTGCCCTGCTGCTGGCCGCACTGCTGCTGGCCGGCTGCACGGGAAACGCGGCCCAGGCCCAGACGGAAGCGCCAACGGCGGAACCTGCAGAAGAACCACTCCCGCCAGAAACCACGGATGAGCCGCTCCCGGCCGAGACCGCCGAGGAACAGCTCCCCTTGGATCCCGAGCTACCCATAGGCGAGCTCAGCAAAGCAGATGCAACATATTATGTAAACCAAAAGCTTGCTATTGGCTGCACGCTGAACGATGAATGGTTCGTGATCCCGGGCGAGGATCCGCGGGAGAGCGCAGCTGACGGTCATATTCAGTTTATCGACATGGCTGCGCAGCGCAGGGATCTTTCTGCCGGACTGAATGTCCTGATAGACGATGTCTCCATGAACGGAGAGGTCATGGAAACCCCGGAGGAGTACCGGGATCTGAGCATCCCGGATCTGGTGCAGATGGCCGAGGGAAGTGGAATGAAGGATGTCCATGCAGAGGCGAATGTCTTTTCCCTTGCCGGGCAGGAGTATCCGGGGATCCGCTTTACCTGCACGATGCCCCATGAGGATTATTACTGCCAGCAAATCGTGATCGGCTGCGGCAAGTATATCGTTACGGTCACACTGAGCACCTATGACACCGACGGGCTGGAAGAGCTGGCAAAGATGTTTTACCCCTTGGAGCCGTAGGAGGAACCCGCGGCAGTGATCGGGACAACGCTCCCCACAGGGGAGACAGAGGCCGCCGCGCCAGAGGAATGAATATCATAGAGAAAGAGACCATCCGTTACGGATGGTCTCTTCCTCTTTTGCGGCGCAGTCTTACAGCTCCGCGATGACCTCGCACTCCAGCAGCACGTCCTTGGGAAGTCTGGCGACCTCCACGCAGGAGCGGGCGGGGAAGGGCTCGGTGAAGTACTGGGCGTAGATGGCGTTAATGGCGCCGAAATCGTTCATGTTCTTGATGAAGACGGTGGTCTTCACGGTCTTCGAGAGGTCGGACCCGGCGGCCTTCAGCAGCTCGCCCAGGTTTTTGAAGACCTGATGGGCCTGGGCCTCCAGCCCCTCGGCCAGCGCGCCGGTCTCGGGGATGATGGGGATCTGACCGGAGGTGTAGACCAGATTGCCCACGATCTGGGCCTGAGAATAGGGGCCGATGGCGGCAGGGGCCTTGTTGGTAGAAACAGCTTTCATTTCAAATCTCCTTTCCATATAGGCTCCCCTGCCTAAGGGGAGCTGGCACGGCGCAAGCCGTGACTGAGGGGTTTTCACGTTTAATTGGGGATTACTCCGCTTCCACTTCCACCTCGACGCCGGTGGCGGCAATGGCCTCGATCACGGCCTTGCCGTGCTCCTCGCCGCCCACCTCGCAGCTCACGTGGACGCTGGTCTGGCCGGGATTCAGGCGGCGGTAGAGCTGGTCATGGTAGATGGAAAGCACGTTGGCGCGGCGATCCGCCAGGATGTTCAGCAGCTGCACCAGGCTGCCCGGACGGTCAGCCAGGGTGGCCACGAACTTGAGCCGGCGGTTGCGCGCCACAAGGCCCTGCTCAATGATACTCTGCAGGAAGCTCACATCCACGTTGCCGCCGGACATGAGGCAGACCACCCGCTTGCCCTTCACGTCGATCTTGCCGCTGAGCACGGCGGCCAGAGGCGTGGCGCCGGCGGGCTCCACGATCTGCTTGCAGCGCTCCATCAGCAGCAGGATGGCGTTGGCAATCTCCTTCTCGGAGACGGTGACCACGCCGGCGGCGTACTTGTTGATGAGATCCACGGTGATGTCGCCGGGTACCTTGACGGCGATACCGTCGGCAATGGTGGCGGCGGTCTCAGTGGTGACCAGCTTCTTCTGCTGAAAGCTTAGGGCGATGGCGGGGGCGCCCTCGGCCTGGACGCCGTAGACCTTTACCCGGGGGTTCAGCAGGTTCGCGGCCACGGCCATGCCGGCCAGCAGTCCGCCGCCGCCCGCCGGGACGATGATGATGTCCGCCGTGGGCAGGTCGCCCAGGATCTCCAGGGCCAGAGTGCCCTGACCGGCAATGACCTCCAGGTCGTTATAGGGATGAAGGAACTTGGCCCCCTCTTCCTCGCAGATGCGCAGGGCTTCGTTATAGGCGTCGTCATAGCAGGAGCCGGTGAGCACCACCTTGGCGCCGTAGCCCTCGGTGGCCTGGACCTTGGCGATGGGCGCGGCCTTGGGCATGACGATGGTGGCGGGGATGCCGAAACGGCTGGAGGCGTAGGCCACGCCCTGGGCGTGGTTGCCGGCGGAAGACGCCACCACGGGGCAGCGCTCGCCCCGCTCGATCATGCAGGCGATCTTGTTGCTGGCGCCGCGGATCTTAAAGGAGCCGGTCTTCTGGCGGTTTTCGCATTTGAGATAAATCTGGCCGCCGGTGGAGCGGGAGAAGGTGGAGGACAGGTCCAGCTCGGTGTGGTGCAGAATGGGCTTGAGCCGTTCTGCCGCACGCTCAAAATCATGCAGTTCCAATTCCATTTGATTCCCTCCGATCGGATGATTCCGTATGCATTGGCTGTGTACATTTTATACCTCTTGCTGTAAGATTGCAATTGGGAATCGTAAAATGCGGATAAAAAAGCGCGGGCGGGGTCTGCCGGGCTGACGCCGCTCATAAGATAGACGGAAGAATCATCGGGAGGAGTGGAGCGTATGAAAAACTTGAGGATCGGGATCCTGGGCGCCACCGGCGCGGTAGGACAGGAGATGCGAAAGATCCTGGAGGAATACCAAGTGCCGGTGGAGGAGCTGCGCCTGCTTGCCAGCCGCCGCTCGGCAGGGGAGAAGCTCCGGTTTTGCGGGGAAGCGATCCCGGTGCAGGAGACCCGGAAGGAGAGCTTCCGGGGACTGGACTATGTCCTGGGCGCGGTGGAGAGCGACCGCTCCCGCCTCTATGCCCCGGCCATCCGGGCGTCAGGGGCCGTATACGTCGACAACAGCTCCGCCTTCCGTCTGGACCCGGAGGTGCCGCTGGTGGTGCCGGAAATAAACGGCGCCGACGCCTTTTCCCACCACGGGATCGTGGCAAACCCCAACTGCTCCACCGTCATCAGCCTGATGGCCGCGGCGGGGATCCACCGCCTTTCGCCCATCGAGAGCATGGTGGCGAGCACCTACCAGGCGGTATCCGGCGCGGGCCAACAGGGCCTGGAGGAGCTGGAGGGGCAGATGCGGGCCCTGGCCGCGGGAGAGAGACCTGTGCGCCGCATTTTTCCCGCCCAGATCGCCCTGAACGTGATCCCCTGCATCGGGGCCGGGACGGAGAACGGCTACACCGACGAGGAGATGAAGCTGCAGAACGAGGGACGGCGGATCCTCCATGCGCCTCAGCTTCTTGTGAGCTGCACCTGCGTGCGGGTGCCGGTGCTGCGCTCCCACTCCATCTCCCTGACGCTCCGCACCCGGGAGAGGCTGGAGCTGGAGCTGGTCCGGGAGGCCGTGGCGTCCTTCCCCGGCTGCCGTCTGGCGGAGGACCTGGAGGGACGGGACTATCCCACGCCTCTGGACAGCTCCGACCAGGACCTGGTCTGGGTGGGCCGCATCCGGCGGGACCTGACGGCGGAGAACGGGATCTCTCTCTGGTGCTGCGGCGACCAGGTCCGCAAGGGCGCGGCGGCCAACGCCGTGCAGATCCTGCGGCTCCTGGCAAATTGAGGGAAGAGCGGAGAAATCCGCTCTTTCCTTTTGCATCTCTCTATGCTATACTGGATTTTGCGGCTGAAAAACTACGATTTTTAGGGTAAAATCATGGAAACCGAAACGAAAAAGAAGACAAAAGAAGAAAAAAGCTTCCAGCGGAAGCTGCTGTGGCGCTTTCTCAAGGGCAGCAAGCTGTTTTTCATCATCAGCATGCTGACCGCGGCGGTGGCTGCCCTGGCGGACATGGTCAGCCCCCAGATCATCCGCATGGCGGTGGATAACGCCCTGGGCGGGAAGGAGGCAGACCTCCCGGCCTATGTGCAGGCCCTGGTGGACCGCTTCGGCGGCTTTTCCTACCTGGGCGAGCACATCTGGATCATGGCGGTGGCCATCCTGATCGTGGCGGGGGTGAAGGTCCTGGCCCAGTACTGCTTCCGGGTGTACAACACCAAGGGGGCCGAGACCCTGACCAAGACCATGCGGGATCAGCTCTTCGGCCATATCGAGCGCCTGCCCTACGCCTGGCACGCCAGGCACCGCACTGGTGACATCATCCAGCGCTGCACTTCGGATATCGACACCATGAAGCGCTTCGTGTCCGAGCAGATGACCTCCATCTTCCGCATCCTGGTGCTGCTGGCCCTGTCTCTGGGCTTCATGATCTCCATGAACTGGAAGCTGACGCTGATCGCCATGGCGCCGGTGCCCTGGATCATCCTGCGCTCCTTCTACTTCCACAAGAAGATCGGCGCGGCCTTCCTGGACTGCGACGAGAACGAGGGCAAGCTCTCCGCCATGGCCCAGGAGAATCTGACCGGCGTGCGGGTGGTCCGGGCCTTCGGCCGGGAGCGCTATGAAAAGGACCGCTTTGAGGCCCAGAACGAATATTACACCAGCCTCTGGATGAAGCTGGCCCGGCCCATGTCCCGCTTCTGGAGCGTGAGCGACGTGCTCTCCGGCATCCAGATCATGCTGATCGTGGTCTTCGGCTCGGTGTACTGCATCCGGGGCGAGATGCTGCCGGGGGCCTACATCGCCTTTCTCTCCTACGGGGCCATCATGACCTGGCCAATCCGCATGCTGGGCCGTATGATCTCCGAAATGAGCAAGGCCGGCGTCTCCATCGACCGGGTGGCCTACATCATGGAGGCGGAGGAGGAGCAGGAGCACGGGCTGGCCCTGGCGGCCCCCATGGACCGGGACATCGCCTTCGAGCACGTGAGCTTCGGCTACGAGGGCAGCCCCGAGATCCTCCACGACGTGAGCTTCACCATGCAGGCCGGCACCACCCTGGGCATCCTGGGCGGCACCGGCAGCGGCAAGAGCACCATGATGCTCCTGCTGGACAAGCTCTACGAGCTGCCGGAGGGCGGCGGGCGCATCACCATCGGCGGCGTGGACGTGAAGGACATCGAGACGGGCCATCTGCGCAAAAACATCGCCATGGTGCTGCAGGAGCCCTATCTCTTCTCCCGCAGCATCGCGGAGAATATCGGCATCACCGAGCAGGACATGCCCATGGAGCGGATCCGGGAGGCGGCCAGCGCCGCGTGTCTGGACGAGACGGTGGAGAGCTTCCAGAAGGGCTACGACACCTTCGTGGGCGAGCGGGGCGTGACCCTCTCCGGCGGTCAGAAGCAGCGGGCGGCCATCGCCCGGGCCCTGACCCAGAAGGCCCCCATCATGATCCTTGACGACTCTCTCTCCGCTGTGGACACCGAGACCGACGCCAGGATCCGCGGCGCGCTGGAGGCACGCTTCGGCAGCGCCAGCATCCTGCTCATCTCCCACCGCATCACCACCCTCTCCAAGGCGGACAAGATCCTGGTGCTGGACCACGGGCGCATCGTGGAGCAGGGCAGCCATGACGAGCTGCGGCAGGCCGGCGGCATCTATCAGAAGATCTGCGAGATCCAATCCGGCTCCGCGGAGGAGGTGGCAACGGCATGAAACAGGAAACCTCCAAGCAGAATAATCTGAAATTCTTCGGCATCGGGAAAGTGATCCCGTACCTGAAAAAGTACAGAAAGGCCATGCTGGGCCTGGTGCTGGGAAGCCTGGTGGGGAGTCTGGTGGACATCGGCGTCCCCCTCTTCCAGCGCTATGCCCTGAACCACTTCATCGGCGAGGGCACCCTGGACACCATCGTCTGGTTCGTGCTGCTCTACCTGCTGCTGATCTGCGGCGGGGCCCTGGTGAGCTATTACTCCACCATGTGCAGCATGCAGGTGGAGGTGGGCGTGGACCGGGACCTGCGCAACCGGGCTTTCTCCCATCTGCAGACCCTGTCCTTCTCCTACTACAACCAGAACAGCGTGGGCTACATCCACTCCCGCGTCATGTCCGATACCCAGCGCATCGGGGGCCTGGTCTCCTGGACGCTGCTGGACAGCATCTGGCAGGGGGGCTACGTGGTGGGCGCCGTGGTGGTGATGCTGGTCATCAACCTGCGCCTGGCCCTGCTTGTCATCGCGGTGCTGCCGCTGACGGTGCTGCTCTTCTCCCTGTTTCAGCGCAAGCTGACCCGGGCCAACCGGGAGATCCGGGAGCTGAACTCCCAGATCACCGGCAACTTCAACGAGGGCATCACCGGCGCGCGCACCATCAAGACCCTGGTCATCGAGAAGAAGATGGAGCGCTCCTTTGTGGCGGATACCGCAACCATGCGCCGCAAGAGCGTGGGCGCGGCCCGGCTCCGGGGCTTCTTCGCCGTGACCATGAACTTTGCCTCCTCCCTGGCCCTGGCCATCGTCCTGTGGAAGGGCGGCGTCATCGCCAAGACCCAGATCGGCACCTTCTCCATGTTCATGTCCTATGCCCAGGGCATGATGGAGCCGGTGCGCTGGCTGGTGGACGCTATCTCCGACCTGATCACCACCCAGGTGAACATCGAGCGGCTGAGCAGGCTCCTGGAGACGAAGCCCGACGTGCGGGACAGCGACGCGGTCATCGCCCTCTACGGCGACAGCTTTGAGCCCAAGCGGGAAAACTGGGAAGCACTGCGGGGCGACATCCGCTTTGAGGACGTGAGCTTCCAGTACCCGGACGGGGACGAGAAGATCCTGGAGCACTTCGACCTGGACATCCCCTTCGGCACGAACGTGGCCATCGTGGGGGAGACGGGCGCGGGCAAGTCCACCCTGGCAAACCTGATCTGCCGCTTCTACGAGCCCACCGAGGGCCGGGTGCTCATCGACGGGCGGGACGCCCGGGAGCGGTCCCAGCTCTGGCTTCACTCCGCCATCGGCTACGTGCTGCAGACGCCGCACCTGTTCTCCGGCACCGTGCGGGAAAACCTGCTCTACGGCAATCCCAACGCCACGCAGGAGCAGATCGACCGGGCGCTGGAGCTTGTCAGCGCCACCGACGTGGTGGCGAAGCTGGAAAAGGGCCTGGATACGGACGTGGGCGAGGGGGGCGACATGCTCTCCACCGGCGAGAAGCAGCTCATTTCCTTTGCCCGGGCCATCCTGGCCGATCCCCGGATCCTGGTGCTGGACGAGGCCACCGCTTCGGTGGACACCATCACCGAGCAGAAGATCCAGGCCGCCATCGACACCATCATCCGCGGCCGCACCTCCATCGTCATCGCCCACCGGCTCTCCACCGTGCGCAACGCCGACGTGATCCTGGTGGTGAAGGACGGCAAGATCGTGGAACGGGGCCGCCATGAGGAGCTGATGCGCGCCCGCGGCACCTACTACCGGCTCTACACCCGCCAGTACGAGGACGAGGCCACCAGCTCTCTCCTGGGCTGAGAACAATTCGGAATTCGGGATTCGGAATGCGGAATTGCATAACCCAAAGCTTCAAGCCGCTATTCTGAATTCCGAATTCTTGAAATAACTCTTGACAAACGCTGTTTCTCTGCTATAATAGCTTCTGCCTTAAATGTGGCAAGCCAAAATGGTGTGATCGGCTTTCAATGGAGTTGGAGCACCGGCTGTATGCGAGAGTGCTGGAACAGGTAGACAGGCACGTTTGAGGGGCGTGTGTCAACCGACGTGGGAGTTCAAGTCTCCTCTCTCGCACCATTAGGGGACTTTGATTGCAATGCGGTCAAGGTCCCTTTTCTATTACCCTGAAAGCAAGATGAAATGTCAAAGGAAATAGCCTTCTCTGACAAACGCGGAGAGATATTCTTTTTGGGGGATAAGTCGAATGAAGAGCATGTCATCGAATAAGTTTTCAAATAAAGACTGGCTTCTTGCAGCGTTTCTGTTTCTTCTCGTCCTGTTTCTTTCCGCATGCAGTCTTGAGACAGGGCTTGCCAACTGGGGCGACGACCACTCTGCCTATATCAGCGAGGGAATTGCGATTGCAGAGGGCCGCTTTGACGAGCAAACGAAAATCAACTACTATTATCATCCGTCCGCGCTTCCTGCGGAGGCAGAGGACAACACACTGATTTATGCCTGGGGATATCCACTTCATCTGGCTGTGATCTATATGCTTGTCGGCTTTGACCGGGTCCAGTACAGCTCGATTATCTACTACAAGATCCCCACGCTTTTGTGTTTCGCACTGACGGCAGGCGTGTTGTATCTGCTTTTCAGGCGCCGCTTTCCCAGAAGTTTTGCTTTCTGTGGTGCACTGCTGTTCTGCCTCAGCAATTACATGATCGGATTGATCAATTATCTCTATTCAGATGTGGTCTTTCTGTTTTATTCGACGCTCACCCTGCTGCTGGCGGAATGCTATGCAGAGCGCGTCCTGGATCAAAAACCAGCCTATGGTTTGGCTTTCCTCTATAGCCTTTCCCTTCTCTTTACTTATGCTACCAGGCTGAATGGGCCGGCGGTATGCTTGATTGCCTTGTTAGCTCATATCATCATCCTGTGGAGAAACAGAAAAAAAGGCAAACCCAATCTATGGCGGCACGGGATACCGTATCTGGCTTTTGCTCTGCTGGCTATCTTGATCGAGCATTTTTGGCTGGCCCCGGCAACGGGAAACACCAGCGACATCGTCGGAACGCGTTTTTGGAACAACTTGTCGTATTACAAGACGCTTCTGCTGGACTTCTTCGGAGATTTTTACGGCAGACATGTGTACTTTGGCTACGCCTTGGCGCTGTTCGCCGTCCTGGGCTTCGTGACGAGCGGATTTCGGGAAAACCTCCATCTGTCTTTGATGCTTGTGGGAACCATGGCCGTTTTGCTCATGCTTCCCTATCGCCAAGGCATCCGGTACATGATCAACATCCTGCCGTTTATGATTATGTATGCGCTCTACGGGCTGTCTTTTGTGCTGCAAAAACTGACGCGGGACAAGCTGTCCGAAAAGACGCGGGGCGTTCTGGCGCTGATCATCAGCCTTCTGATCGTGGCTTACCCACTGATGACCCAGTCTTTGCGCTCCCTGGACCGGCTGAAAAACCGGGATTCCATCGGGGTAAACGACGTCTATTCGTCCGATGCGGTGGAAATCTATCGGTATATTCAAAACTATACCCCGGAAGATGCGGTAATCTGTTTCTGCAAGCCTCGCTCGCTGTACCTCAATACGGAGCGTCTATCTTTCCGGGTAAACTGGAATGGCCACGAACTGCGCGAAGCGGACTATTACCTGCTCAACAAGCGGGATGACTGGGATTCCAACTTGGTCGAAAAGACAGATGTCCCGCTGGAACTGGTCAAGGAGAACGACGGGTTCGCTTTGTACCGTATCCGGGAAAACTGAATTCCGGGGAGAGCGCCTGGCAGGTCCGGACGCTCTCCCCCTTTTGCAGGCTACATCCCCCGCCAGTCATTCCCGCAGGTGATCCACGATGACAGACGACAACTTCTGTCTTGGATCCCCTGCGTTTTTTCGTTGCTTTCCGCGTCAGGCTGGTTTACAATAAAGGAAAACGCCCCGGTACGCCGGGGGAGAGGAGAGACTATGAGGATCGCGGTCATCACCGGCGCGTCCGCCGGGATCGGGAGAGAATTCGTCTATGCCGTGGACCGGCAGGAGCGGTTCGATGAGATCTGGGTCATCGCCCGACGGGAGGAGCGGCTGCTGGAGCTGAAGGAGAAGTGCCGCAATCCCATCCGGCCCATCTGCCTGGACCTGGCAGACACCGGGAACGTGGAGCATTACCGGGAGCTGCTGGAGCGGGAGAAGCCGGAGATCCGACTGCTCATCAACGCGGCGGGCTGCGGCGTTTTCGGCCCCTTTGAGGAGAAGGACCTGGAGAAGCTGCTGGGGAGCGCCCGGCTCAACGCCCTGGCCCTCACGGCCATGTGCCACGTGAGCCTGCCCTATATGAAAAAGGGCTCCGCCATCGTGAACATGGGCTCCAACTCCGCCTGGCAGCCGGTGCCGTATCAGGCGGTCTACGGCGCCAGCAAGAGCTATGTGCTGAGCCTGTCCCGGGCCATCGGCCGGGAACTGAAGCCCAGGGGCGTCCACGTGATGTGCGTCTGCCCCGGCTGGATCAAGACGGAGTTCCAGAAGACCGCCCAGCACGACGAATACATCCGCTACGTGGACCGCTGGTACGGGCCGGAGGAAGTGGCGGCGCAGGCCATGAAGGACCTGGAAAAGAAAAAGACCGTGTCCATCCTGGGTCACCCGGTGCGCCGCCAGGTGCGCCTGGTGAAGCTTCTGCCGGTGAAATGGGTCATGGACATCTGGTGCCGGCAGCAAGGGATCGAATAACGAAAGGGGAGGCTGGACGATGGAATGGCAGGCTTATGAACGGGAGCACGCCCAAACGCTGCGCCGCCTGGGGGCGGAGTGCGCGGTGCTGCTGAAGCGCAACGGAGACTTCCCCCTGGACGCCCCCGGAGACATCGCGCTCTTTGGCAGCGGGGCCAGACAGACGGTCAAGGGCGGCACCGGCTCGGGCGAGGTCAATTCCCGGTATTTTGTCACCGTGGAGGAGGGCCTGGAGAGGGCGGGCTTCACCGTCACCAGCAAATACTGGCTGGAGACCTATGATATGCTCCGCAGCGCCGCCCGGCGGGACTTCATGCAGACTCTCCGGGACAAGGCCCGCAGGGAGCGGAAGCTGGCACCGCTTGAGTATATGGGCGTGGTCATGCCGGAGCCGGAGTACCGCATCCCCCTCTACGGCGATGGGGACACGGCCATCTACGTGCTCTCCCGCATTTCCGGCGAGGGCTCGGACCGGGAGGCGGTGAAGGGGGACATCCTGCTCACCGACACGGAGATCCGGGACATCCTGGAGCTGCGGGAAAAATACCGCCGCTTTCTCCTGGTGCTGAACGTGGGCGGCGTGGTGGATCTCTCCCCGGTCATGGCGGTGGAGAACATCCTGCTGCTGAGCCAGCTGGGCATGGAGACGGGCAATATCCTGGCGGACCTGCTGCTGGGGAAGGCCTATCCCTCCGGAAAGCTTGCCGCCACCTGGGCCGCCTGGGAAGACTATCCCCGGATCGGGGACTTCGGCGGCCGGGACGAGACCCGCTACCGGGAGGGCGTCTACGTGGGCTATCGCTTCTTTGACAGCGTGGGCAAGGCTCCGCTCTTCCCCTTCGGCTATGGCCTGGGCTATACGGACTTTGCCGTGAAGCCGGGGCGCGTGAGCCGGGCGGGCGAGACGGTGACGGTGAC
Organism: Oscillospiraceae bacterium; assembly: GCA_902765595.1. Classification (GTDB taxonomy): domain Bacteria; phylum Bacillota; class Clostridia; order Oscillospirales; family Oscillospiraceae; genus Limivicinus. The sequence goes on from CACXAQ010000002.1 coordinate 44,165, forward strand.
GGCGAGGGTTCGCAACACCGGCGCATTCCCGGGAAAGGAGACGGTGCAGCTCTACGCCTCCGCCCCGGGAGAGACCATCGACCGGCCCTTCCAGGAGCTTGTGGCCTTCTCGAAGACCCCCGAGCTCCGGCCGGGAGAGACGGCGGAGCTGACGCTGCGCTTCAGCATCCGGGACCTGGCCTTTTACGACCAGGAGGAGAGCGCTTGGACCCTGGAAAAGGGCAGGTATCTGCTGCGCCTGGGCACCGACAGCCGGGATACCCGGGCGGTTGGCGCGCTGCGGCTGAACAAGGACGCTGTGACGCTCCAGTGCCGCCCCTGCTGCGGCAAGCCGGACTTCATCGACTGGAGCCCGGAGCGGCGGGAGCGGGAGAAGCCCGGCCTGCTGCCCACCCTGGGCTTTCGGCGGAAGAAGATCGGGAAAGAGCGGGTGTACTACCGCCGGGACGAGCCGGTGGATCCGCTGGTGCTGGAGCTCAGCGATGAGGAGCTCTGCCTCATGGGCGTGGGTGCCTTTGAGGAAAAAAGCGGCCCTCTGAACGTCATCGGCGACGCCGGGCGGACCGTGGCCGGCGCCGCGGGGGAGACCACCCGTGCCCTGAGGGACAAGGGCGTCCCCGCTCTGGTGATGGCCGACGGCCCCGCGGGGCTGCGGCTCAGCCGGGAATATACCGTGGATGAGAAAGGCGCCCACCCCCTGGGGGCGTCCCTGCCCGAGAGCATGGCGGAGCTGCTGCCCGCCCCCATCGCGTGGCTCATGGGCAAGCTCTCCGGCAAGAAGCCGGAGGGCCCGATCCACACCCAGTATGCCAGCGCCATCCCCATCGGCACGGCCCTGGCCCAGAGCTGGAATCTGGACCTGGCCGAGACCTGCGGCGACCTGGTGGGGGACGAGATGGAGCGCTTCGGCGTGCATCTGTGGCTGGCCCCGGCGCTGAATCTGCAGCGGGATATCCGCTGTGGACGGAATTTCGAGTATTTCTCCGAGGACCCGCTGATCTCCGGCAAGCTGGCGGCGGCCCTGACCCGGGGCGTGCAGCGGCATCCCGGCTGCGGCGTCACCATCAAGCACTTTGCCGCCAACAACCAGGAGCGCAACCGCTACGGCTCCAACAGCCAGATCAGCGAGCGGGCCCTGCGGGAGCTGTATCTGCGCGGCTTCGGCATCTGCGTGCGGGAGAGCGCGCCCCTTGCCCTGATGAGCTCCTACAATCTTCTCAACGGCGTCCACACCTCTCAGCGCCGGGACCTGCTGCAGCATATCCTGCGCTATGAGTTCGGCTACGGCGGCCTCATCATGACCGACTGGGTCATCCCCGGCATGTCCGGCCGCGGGAAGTACGGCGGCCCGGACCGGGGCGCCGTGGCCGCGGCGGGGGGAGACCTGTTCATGCCCGGCAGCAAGGCCGATCAGAAAGCCCTGCTGAAGGCTCTGAAGCGGAAAAAGCTCACCCGTCAGCAGCTGCGCATCAACGCCACCCGGGTGCTGCACACCGCAAGACTTCTGACCGAGGAGAGAACGGAAGCGGGAGAAAAGGAATAAAGCAAAAAGGATCCTCCGGCGAACATGCCGGAGGATCCCTTTTGCTATGGGAGAGGGGCGGCGCTTAGCGGGCCTGTTTGCCCTTGCTTCGCAGGAGCAGGTATGCCACGCCGGAAAGACCCAGCACAGACAGGGTCATCAGGCCGATCCACAGACCGGTGTGAGAGTCGTCACCCGTCAGAGGCGTGGTGCTGTTGCGGATCATGTAGCTGCCGTCCTTGTTCATGGTGATGCTGGTGTAGTAGCCCTTCACGGAGTCCTCCGTGACGGTGTACTTGATCTCCTTGCCGTTTGCGTACTTGGGCAGGTCCTGGAAGGTGTAGCCCCAGTTGCCGTTTGTGTCGGCGCGGATGGTCACGGTGTCGATCATGGTGCCGTCGGCGTACAGGTGGATGGTGATGAAGCCGGGCCGCTTGCCGGCCTTGTCATTGGAGTCCAGCCAGTACTTCGTGACCGGAAGGTTCACGACGGCGGGGGTATGCTTGTTCGTGATCTTGAAGCCGTCCACTGTGGCCTCGTAGCCCTTGACCGCGTGCTCCTTGACGGTATAGACGATCTCCACGCCCTTGCTGTTCTTGGGCAGGTCCTGGAAGGAGTAGGCCCATTTGCCGTCCTTGTCGGGCTTGATGGTCACGGTCTGCACCACCTTGCCGTCAGCCAGCAGATCCACCTGGACGCTCTCGGGCCGCAGCCCATCCTGGTCGTCCTCGTCATCCCAGGTCTTGGTGACGTCGATCTGGGTGGTCTCGGGCTTGTAGGAGTTGGTGATGGTAAAGCCTTCGATCTTGGTCTCGTACTTCTCCACCGGCTCCTCGGTGACCGTATAGACGATCTCCTTGCCGTTTGCAAACTTGGGCAGATCCTCGAAGGTGTAGGTCCAGCTGCCCTCCACGGTCAGCTGCACGGTCTCCAGCGGCTCCCCGTCGGCCAGCAGCGTGACGGTGACTTCCGTGGGCCGCAGCGCGTCCGCGTCATCGCCGTCGTCCCAGACCTTGGTGACGTCGATCTTCGTGAGCTCGGGCTGGTGCTTGTTGGTGAGAGTCTCGCCGTTTGCGGCGGTATCCTGCTCGGTGCTGTAGTTGGGGATGGGGTCCTCCTGGATCTGGTAGGCGATCTCTTCCTTCTCCTCGCTGAGCTTGGGCAGGCCGGTGAAGCTGACGGTATAGGTGTTGTCGCCGTTATCGGTGACGGTGCGGGTGTCCTGATGCTGCTCCGTCACGTCCTCCCCGTTGGCCAGCAGATGGACGGAGGCGGCAAATTCCTCCGCCGTGGGACGGTAACCATCCTGGTTCTCCCCGTCATCCCATTCCTTGGTGATCTCGATCTGGGTCACGGCCCGGACGGACAGACTGCTGCGGACCGGCTCCACCGTGAATACGGACATCAGGCACTGGAAGGTATCGGTGTTGCCCGCCTGGAAATTCTCAGGATAGTAGATGTACAGGTAATAGTCGCTGGGGTGATCGGTAAAGGAGATCAGCTCATGGTAGGCGTCCCGCAGCTTCTGGGGGAACACGTCCTCCTTGTTGTCGCCCCGGGCGTGGTTGACCAGCGAGCCCAGCACGGTGCCGCCGGGGAGAAAGACGTAGTTGCCGTTCTCGTCCCGGATGGGCTTGCCGTCCTCATCCCGGGCCAGCATGCTGTTGCCGTCGTCGTCATAAGTGTTGAAGCAGGTGGGGTCGGTGAAGCTCTTGAGGGACATGTTGGTGATGTACCGGGCCTCAACGTCGTCCAGACCGTACTTCTCCTGGACAGAGGCGCTGTGGTAAATGATGGCCAGCACATGGTCATAGAGCCCCTGGGGGCCGACACTGCCGTCCTTGTTCTGGGCCAGGGAGTAGAGCAGATCGGGAGATCCCACCAGACGCTTATACCGGCTGTCCGGCGTGGGGTTGTCGTAGTTCTGGTTGAAGCAGTAGGCCGTCACCGTGCTCTCCCCGTCATACACCGCATAGGTCTCCAGACCGATGTGGTTGGGGTTGCTGCAGATGTCGGGGTGGCTGTGGTCATAGCTGCACACGCCCACCAGATCGTCGCGCAGTTCCGCCTCCTGCACCGTGACGGTGATTTCCGCCTCGTCCTGGTCGGCCAGGTAGCCGTTCGGCGGGGAGACGATCTTCAGTGTGTAGGCACCTTCCGGCAGGAAGACGGTGCTGGTGCTGCCGTAGGCGGTCCACGATTCCACGACCTGCTGCTCGGTGTCGCGGGCCTCCAGATCTGTGCCGGATACGGGAGTACCCAGTTCGTCCACGATGGTGATGTGGACCGGCTTCCTGATGGAGGGCGCAGCCTCCGGCTCTTCTCCCTCCGCAAAGGCTGCGCTGCAGAGCGAGAGCAACATCAGGAGGGCGATCGTCAGACTGATCAGTTTTTTCATGACAGTGACCTCTTTTCGCGCTTTCATACTGCGCATACTTTATGAAACTATATCACAGAAGAAACGGAAATGTCAAAGAAAAAGGGAAAAAATCCTTGCGTTCTCAGAAAAAAGCTGCCTCCGGGCGGCGTTGACTTTCGGGTGGAGAAATGATACCATGAAGCCACGAGCACAGATTCTTTGAAAAGAGGTGCCAATCATGAAACGAAACAGATGGACCGCGCTGCTGCTGGCGGCGCTGATGCTGCTCACGCTGCTCACCGCCTGCGGGGAAAGCCCGGCGAAGGCCGCACAGACCGAGAGCGCGGAGCCCGAAGCTGCATCGGAAGAACAGACCCAGGACACCCTGGCCCAGGAAGAAGAGTTTTTCCTGGAGCGGGAAGAGGGCTGCAACCAGCTCACCCTCTATTGGAACGATCCCGGCGCCGACTATTCCAAATGCGACGTGTGGGTCTGGTTCCCCGGAAGGGACGGGAGCGGGCAGCTCTTCCACCCCTGCGCCTACGGCGCCAAGTGCATGGTGAATGTGCCGGAGGACGTGAGCGAGGTGGGCTTCATCGTCCGGCGGGACTGCTCCGACCCCGGCGGTACCAGTTGGGGCGAGGCCACCAAGGACGTTGACGGCGATCGCTTTGCCCTTATGGACGGCGACACGGTGATCTACCTCCAGCCCGGCGACGCCATGCAGTACACGAGTCCCGACGGCGGCAAGACCCTGGAGCCCATCCGGAGCTTCACCATGGCGGGGATCCTCTCGCCCACGGAGATCCGCTACAACCTGAGCCCCTCCGTGAAGCTGGAGAGCCTGGACCAGGTCCACGTGCGCCAGGACGGCCGGGAGGTGGAGATCGAGTCTCTCTCCAGCCTGAACAACAAGGTGGTCACCGGCGTCATCACCGTCAAGGAGGAACTGGACGTGTCCAAGCCCTATACCGTGGAGATCGAGGGCTACGGGGAGATCCCCGCTCTGCCCACCGCCATCTTCGACAGCGAGGAATTCATCGAAAACTACACCTATGACGGGGACGATCTGGGCGCCGTGATCGACGGCGACCACACCGTTTTCAAGGTCTGGGCCCCCACCGCAGGCGCCGTGACGCTGAACCTGTTTGAGGCGGGAAATGACTGTGACGCCTATGAGACCCTGGAGATGACCCGGGGCGAGAAGGGCGTGTGGAGCGCGGAAGCCCCCTGCGGCCACGGCACCTACTACACCTATACCGTGACCACCGCCGTGGGCAGCCAGGAGGCGGTGGACCCCTATGCCCGGGCCCTGGGCGTGAACGGCGATCGGGGCATGGTGGTGGACCTGAGAAAGACCGACCCCGCCGGCTTCCGGGACAGCGCCTATGACTCTGGACTCTCCTGCTACGGGGACGCGGTGATCTGGGAGGTCCACGTGCGGGACTTCTCCAACACCATTGCCCAATCCCAATATCCCGGGAAATACCTGGCCTTTACGGAGACCGGACTTACCAATGACAGCGGCCTGCCCGTGGGCATAGACTATCTGAAGGAGCTGGGCATCACCCATGTGCACCTCCAGCCGGTCTATGACTACGCCACCGTGGACGAGAGCAGCGAGGAAGCCCAGTTCAACTGGGGCTACGATCCCAAGAACTACAACGCCCCCGAGGGCAGCTATTCCACCGATCCTGCCCACGGCGAGGTCCGCGTCAACGAGTTCAAGCAGATGGTCCAGAGCCTGCACGAAAACGGCATGGGCGTGGTGATGGATATGGTCTACAACCACACCTATTCCCTGGACTCCAACCTGAACCGGATCGTGCCCTATTACTACTATCGCTTCACCGCCAAGGGCGAGCCCTCCAACGGCAGCGGCTGCGGCAACGAGACGGCTTCCGACCGGGTGATGTTCCGCAAGTACATGGTGGACAGCGTCCGCTACTGGGCGGAGGAATACAAGCTGGACGGCTTTCGCTTCGACCTGATGGCCCTGCACGATGTGGAGACCATGCAGGCCATCGAGCAGGCCGTGCATGAGGTGAATCCCCAGGCCATCATCTACGGCGAGGGTTGGACCGGCGGCACCACGCCCCTCAACGCCAGCCTCCAGGCCAACCAGCTCAACATCCGGCAGATCCAGCCCACCGGAGACGGCATCGGCGCTGTCGCGGTGTTCAACGACGTGATCCGGGACGGACTCAAGGGCAGCGTCTTCAATCAGAAGGAAAGCGGCTATGTGAACGGCACCGTCAACAAGACCAATGCCAACCGGGTGATCTTCGGCATCCAGGGCGGGGCAAACTCCAACGCCGCCGCCTGGAATGTGGAAAACGCCATGGTCATCAACTATGTGTCCGCCCACGACAACAACACCCTCTGGGATAAGCTCCTGGCCACCTGCCCCGAGGCCTCCCGGGAGGAACTGCTGCAGATGAACCGGCTTGCCGCCTCGGTGGTGCTGCTCAGCCGGGGCACGCCCTTCTTCCTGGCGGGGGAGGAGATGCTGCGCACCAAGGGCGGCGACTCCAACAGCTACATGTCCTCCGACGCGGTGAACAACCTGGATTGGGCGGCGCTGACGCCCGACAGCGACCAGTGGCAGATGGCGCAGTTCTACCGGGACCTGATCACCATGCGCAAGGCCAACGCCTTCTTTACCCGGGGTGAGGTCTCGGCGGAACTCCTGGAGGGCAACGCCATCGCCGTCACCTGGACCCTGGACGGGGAGAACGTGGCCTGGGCCATCATCAACCCCAATGGGGACGACCTGCAGACGGCCCTGCCGGACGGCGCCTGGACCGTGCTGCTGAAGGACTCCAATGTGAGTCCCACAGGCGGAGAGACGGTCGAAGGCAGCCTCACGGTGGCTCCCCAGAGCGTCCTGATCGTGAAAAAATGAGAAACAGAAAACGGCGGCCCCGGATCATTCCGGGGCCGCCGTACCTTTACCAGGCCCGCACGCCCTCAATATGCAGAAAACGGACGGCGTCATAGCCGTAGGAGGAAAGGGGCCGGTCCAGGGCGTCATAAGTGTGGGCCGCCACCAGGATCTCCGGCGAGACGGCGATGATCACCGGGCAGTGATAAAAATGCCCGCTCTGATCCCCCAACTGTACCAGATCCCCCGGCAGGGCGGCGCTCCGGCTCACGACACGGGCATAAGGCCCCACGGAGCGGTTGTTCACGAGAAAGCGGTACAGGGGCTCCACCGCCGTCCAGGAGGGGGTGCGGTCATCGGCACTGAGATAAAACCAGCCGGTCCCGGGGGCGCAGTTCATGACCCCCGCCCCGGCGTAGAGACATTGGGAGGCAAAGTTGGTGCAGTCGCCGCCCAGGTCCTGAAAGTCAAAGTAGGCCGGGTTCCGGCCCAGGGCCCATCGCCGGGCGTAGGCCACGGCCTTCTGGCGGTCGTAGGGCAGTTGGCGCATGCGGATCCCTCCTGCTTTCAGCTTATGCCGTCCTGCGCGAAAGGTGCGCGGCGGGGGCTGCTGTTTCCCGGCAAAGGCTTGTAAGCGGCCCCCGATTCGTGTACAATACAGGAAAAGGAGATGAGCCGGATGACCCTCTTACAGATGAACTACATCCTGGAGATCGACCGCTGCGGCTCCATGAACAAGGCGGCCCAAAGCCTGTATGTGTCCCAGTCCGCCCTCTCCAGCGCCATGGCGGAAGTGGAGAAGGAGTTGGGCATCACCATCTTCCACCGGTCCAACCGGGGCATCGTCCTGACCGAGGACGGTCAGGAGCTGGTGGCCCAGATCGCCCCCATCGTGGAGCAGAGCCGCCGCCTCAGCCGCTACTACGGCCGCCGGAAGACCGCCGACCGGGTCAGGCTCTCCATTGCGGCCCAGCGCTATCCCTTCTGCGCCAAGGCCTTTGTGGAAGCGCTGCACCGTCTGGGCGAGCAGCCCGTGCAGGCGGCGCTGAAGGAGATGGATATGCCCGCCGTGATCCGGGACGTGGCAACAGGAGACAGCGGCATGGGCGTGATCTTCGTGTCGGACCTGACGGAGCGGGCCATCCGCCGTTCTCTGGAGGAAAAGGACCTGGTGTTCGAGCCCCTGGTCACGCTGCGGCCCCATGTGTTCCTGCGCCGGGGACACCCCCTTGCCAAAGAAAAAACCGTGACCCTGGAGCAGCTCCGCCCCTACCCCCACGCGGTGTTCACCCAGTCTGACAGCGACCTGAACTTTGCCGAGGAGGCGGTGGCGGGTACCGGCGTGGATTTCGAGCGGATGATCTACGTCTGCGACCGGGCGACCATCTATAACGTGATGGCCCATACGGACTGTGTCTCCACCGGCAGCGGCATCCTGCCGGAGGGCTACGCGGACGACAGCCTGGTGTCGATCCCCCTGGCGGACGACCAGAACATGCGCCTGGGCGTCATCCGCCGGCGGGGCCGCCCGCTGACGGAGATGGAGCAGAGCTTCGTGGAGCGCCTGCGGGAGATCACCGCAGACATGGGCTGACAGGGGGTTCGGCAAAAAAAGAGAGGAGAGCGAAGCTCTCCTCTCGCTGCTTGATGAAATGGGCTTATCCCAACCGGCTCATGGCCTGCTCCAGATCCGCGATCAGATCCTCTGCGTTCTCCAGGCCAGCCGAGAGTCGGATCAGACCCGGGGCAATGCCCGCATCTTCCAGCTCTTCCTCGCTGTAGGTGGAGTGGGTCATGGAGGCCGGGTGCTCGATGAGGCTCTCCGCGTCGCCCAGGGACACGGCCACGGTGATGAGCTGCAGGCTGTTCACCAGCTTCATGCCGGCGGCCTTGCCGCCCTTGACTTCAAAGCTCAGCATGCCGCCGAAGTCCCGCATCTGCCTGGCGGCCACCTCGTGGCCCACATGGCTCTCCAGACCGGGGTAGTAGACCTTCTCCACGGCGGGGTGCCGCTCCAGGAAGGCGGCGATCTTCCTGGCGTTCTCGCAGTGCCGCGCCATGCGCAGCTCCAGGGTCTTCAAACCGCGCAGCAGCAGGAAGGCCGCAAAGGGATCCATCACGGCGCCGGTCATGTCCTTCAGACCGAACATCCGCACCTGGCCGATGAAGTCCGCCTTGCCTACCACAAAGCCCGCAACCACATCGCCGTGGCCGTTGAGGTACTTGGTGGCGGAGTGGACCACCACGTCCGCGCCCAGGGCCAGAGGATTCTGCAGGGCGGGGGAGGCGAAGGTGTTGTCGCACACTACCTTGATCTCCGGGTTATAGGCATGGGCGATCTGGGCCACGGCGGAGATGTCGGTGATCTTCAGGGTGGGGTTCGCCGGCGTCTCCAGATAGACGGCCACGGTGTTCTCTTTCAGGTGAGCCTTCAGGGAATCCAGGTCAGAGGTGTCGATGAAGTCCACCTCCACGCCGTAACGGGTCACACCGTGATTCAGCAGGGCGAAGGTGCAGCCGTAGAGGGTGCCGTCGGCGATGATGTGCTTGCCGGCCCCGGCGATGGTCCAGAGGCAGGAGGAAATGGCGCCCATGCCGGAAGCGGTGGCGAGACAGGCTTCGCCCCCCTCCAGCGCGGCGATCTTGTTCTCCAGCACCGAAACGGTGGGGTTGGCAAGACGGGTGTAGATATAGCCGCCTTCCTGCCCGGCAAAGCGGCGTCCGCCCTGCTCGCAGCTGTCAAAAACAAAGGTAGAGGTCTGATAAATGGGCGTGGAGAGCGCGCCGTACTGCTGATCCTTCACGTTCCCCGCGTGGATGGCTTTGGTACCGAAACCGCATGCATCGTGCTTCATGATCGTTCCTCCTGCGTCAATATTTATAGATTATATCCAAAAAGTGCCTGAGACTATCTGGTTAAAATCTATCATAATCAACAAACAAAAGGTAGTTCCCAAATTCTGTTACCTGCTATAAGCTGAATCTATAGCAAAAGCTGCCGGAACCTTCATGGCTCCGACAGCTTTTGCAGCTTTTCAATCAGCCCTCCGCCCGCATCAGCTTCCGCAGGCGGCTTTCCAGCCGCCCGGCCTGCAGGTCGCTCAGGTCGATCACGTCGATATTCAGCTCCCCGGCCCGGTTGCGCATTGGGGCGCCGCCCTTTTCGGCGGTGACGATGGCGGCCCTGGCGATCTGACCGCCGAAGCGGTCCCGCAGGATGGCCAGCTCGTTCAGGGCTTCGGTCTTCACGTCGCAGGTCTTGCAGCTGATGAACACCGGCGTCACGCCCCGGGTGGCCATCACGTCCAGCTCGTTGCTGACGGCGTTGGTCCGTCCGTCACTCTCCCAATCCACCACGGCGCTGGTGCGCACATCGTCGAAAAGCCCGGTGTCCAGACAGGCCTTGTACACGTAGAGCTCCAGCACGCTCCCCACGTCCCGCAGCCAGGCGCGGATCTGCTTGTCCCGGAAGCGGAAGGAGACCTTTTCCCCCGGGACGATCCGCAGCTCGGAGAGAAAACCCATCTCCTGCAGTTCCTCCAGGGCTTCCTCAGGCGCTGCGATGACGGAGCCGCGCTCTCCCTTCACGGTGTAGCCGCCGCTGACTGCCAGGGGTATGAAGCCGTCGGCCGCGGCAGGGGAGATGCGCTGAATGTAGTTCACGATCCGCGTCCAGTCCCGCCGGTGGCGGAGATAGAGACGGAAGAAGGGATCAAAGTCCTCCAGATAGCGGGAGAGAATGGCGTTGTCCACCCGGCCCTGGCGCATGGAGCCGCCGGCCATCAGAAAGCTGTCCTCCACCGAATAGACCACGTCGCAGGCAAGCCCCTCGGCAAAGGGCGCGTTCTGAATGCTGTAGAAGCGGTTCTTTTTGCGGCTGTAGGTGAACACGGGGATGGGCGTCTGGGCGCAGAGGCGGCCCGCCGCGAAGAGCACCGCGTCCGTGCCGCCGGTGATGTCCAGCGCGCAGTCGTTGTACCGGTCTACCGCCTCCCGCAGCACCCGCAGCACCGCCTCCGCGTCATACATGCTCACGGACAGAAACACCAGCTCCGCGTCCACGCCCCGGTGCCGGAAGTAGGCGCTCAGATGCCGGCGGGTGTGCCGGTCGGAGCTGCCCTCCGGACAGATGTAGATCACCCGCTTCGGGCGGAACATCTCCACACCCAGCACGTTTTCCAGCGGCCGTTCATCGATCAGTTCCAGCAAGGTCTCCATCGAGCTCAGTCCTTCCCGTCCGGGTCATCCTTCTTCCCGGCGTTCCTGCTGCCGATGGCCAGACCCAGACACATCCCGATGGAGAGGCCGATGGGCATCCAGAGCCCCATCTTGCCGGTGGCGGCGCCGATGGCCGCCCCGATGGCGACGCCCAGGCACATCCCGATGGCCATGGCGCTGCCGCCGTTCTTGTTGTCCTCATGGGCCTCGTTTTCACTCTCAACGGGTTCCTGCGAGGCCTCAAGCGCTTCGTTTTTATTCTCGTCCATGAATAGCCCTCCAATCCGGTGTCTTATTTTTGGATCTATTATAATGATTATCGCTGGACGAAATCAATCGCTATTTCGATTGATTTCGCTGCCAAACGACAAGTTTGGTAGCGAATGATTCAAAGAATCATTCGCGCGATACTCATTTCAATGAATATCTGGCACAGCAGCTATGCTGCTGTGCTGAGCTGCAACGCAGCTCAGCGGAACGCCTTTTGGCGTTTCGCTACCAGATAGTCATTATAGTCGCAAAATGACCTGCGCGCAAGAAAAAGCGCGAAGAAGCCCATCTGTTTTTAAACCCCGTCAGTCCTGCGGGATCTTGGCATTGATTATTTGCCCCTGGCATTGTACAATGAATTCGACTCTGTACGAGATACGGGTGAGGGACATGGGAGCCAAACAGAAAACAGCATCCCCGCTCTGGACGAGGGACTTTACCATCATCACACTGGGCAGCGTCGTTTCCATGCTGGGAAACTCTCTGTCCGGCTTTGCCATGAGCCTGATGGTGCTGGATATTTCCCAATCCACGCTGCTGTATGCCGTCTACATCGCCATGTATACGCTGCCGCAGCTGTTCGTCCCCATCGTATCCGGGGCCATCCTGGACCGGTTTTCCAGAAAAAAGACCATCTATACCCTGGACTTCATCTCTGCGTCCCTGTATGCGCTGATGGCGCTGCTGCTGACAACGGGCTGGTTTTCCTTTCCCGTGTTTGCGGTGTACTGCTTCGTCCTCGGCAGCATCCAGAGCATGTATATGGTTGCCTATCAGAGCTTTTATCCGCTGCTGATCTCGGAGGGGAACTTCCAGAAGGCGTATTCCATCGCCAGTGTGCTGGAGACCCTCTCCGCGGTGATGGTTCCCCTGTCCGCCTTTTTGTACCGGCAGATCGGGCTGTCGCCGCTGCTGGGGATCAACGCCCTGTGCTTTCTCATCGCCGCGATCATGGAAACGCGCATCGGGGCCGATGAACACTATCTCGAGACCCAGAAGGAGACGAAACAGAGCGAGCTCAGCGGATCCCGGCAGGTCCTTTCGGACATTCGGGAGGGCTTTTCCTACCTCGTGGGAGAAAAAGGACTGCTGGCCATCGCCATCTATTTCTTCTTCTCCGCCATCTGCGGCGGGGTGTCCTCGGTGATCGTGCTCCCCTGGTTCAAGTCGGTATATGAAAACGGAGAATACCTGTATATGCTGGTCTGGGGCATGGCGCTGGTGGGCAGGGCCATCGGCGGGATGATCCATTATCGGCTGAATATCCCGGCAAAGTTCCGCTTCACCGTCGCCCTCACCGTCTATGTGGTCATCTCCGTTCTGGAGGGCGTCTACCTGTTCACGCCGATCCCGGTCATGATGGTGATGTGCTTTGTCGTGGGTATCGGCGGCGTTACCAGCTATACGATCCGGATCTCCGCCACCCAGAGCTATGTGCCGGATGAACGGAAGGGCCGCTTCAACGGCGCATTCAACATGCTCTCCACCTCCGGCGCTTTGCTCGGCGAGGTGCTGGCCGGCGCGCTGACGGTCCTGATCCCGGAACGCTTCGTGCTTCTGACGGTCATGCTGCTCTGCGTGCTGGCCGCGGTGGTGTTCATCGGCGGCGGCCGGAAACATGTAATGCCGATCTACAATCGGAGTCAGTAACGCCGGCGTGTGCGGACAGGATTCGAAGCCCTCACGCCAAGCTATGTGCATTTTCTTGAAAGAAGATAGAGTATATGCTATTATTTACTCAACTGTTCAAAGGAGGCGAACATTGTGAAGCGTCAGATTATTGCTATTGTCTTGCTATTGGCTATGACAGCTATGCTTTGCGGATGTGAATTCAGCGTCCCCTTTCTTAGCAAACCCGAAGATGCTGTGAATGAATTTATGACGCAAGACAATCTGATGGAGGTATTATCAAGGTTTGATGACATTTCTTCTGAAGATGTAGATGATATTGCTACAGCCTTTTGGGTAGATGTTCTTACTTCTCCGAGCGTAAAATCGTTACTGCTTGATAATGTTCGCTGCATTAGCTATAACATCACTAATACTACAATCAATGGAGACAAGGCTACAGTAACAGTTCTAATAACACATTTTGATATGTCCCCTGTAATTGATAGCGCTTTTGGTATTTTCTACAACAAGGTTATGGACCTTGACGCTTCAGGTGTAGAAGTCCCTGAAGACGAAGATGAATTGATGGATTTGCTTATGCCTCTAATATCGCAATCTATTAAAGAAGCGGTAGCAAAAACGAAACCATCTGAAACTTACACAAAAGTCCTCTTTGACTGTATAAAGAACTCAAGTATGATATGGGAATTGGAAGAAATACCTGATGATTTCATAGAGAAGGTTCTGCTGATGAACTTTGAATATGCGCTTGAAGACTGTCTAAATAACTTGGATAGCTATGAGTATCGTGGTTAGTTGAGGCAAGAGAGCGCGAAAAGGGGTAGATTTTTCTACCCTTTTTTTATCAAGTATTGGGAGGGGCAAAGTGTTTTTCGCTTTAGATGAAAACAATATTAGGGTGAATGCTGAAGATGGCGAGTTCAAGCATTGCGTTTGCCCTGCTTGTAGAAAACCTGTAATTCAAAAAGCATTAGAAGGAAATTACAGAAGACCTCATTTCGCTCATAAGAAAAAAGAAGCAACTTGCCCCTTTGAGTATAATTCGGACTATAAGAATATGTCAGATTGGCATATAAGAATGCAGGGGTATTTTCCAAAAGAAGAGCGAGAATGTATCTTTACTGATAAAGAGACAGGGGAAAAGCATATCGCTGATGTTTTCATTAAAGAAGCTAACACTGTGTTAGAGTTTCAGCATAGCTCTCTAAAGAAAAAAGAGTTTTTAGATAGGACTATGTTCCACCTAAATGAAGGACGAAGGATAGCGTGGCTTTTTGATGAGAGTTGGAAAAAACCCGATGAAGAATCCTACAACAGAAAATACAATAAGGGTGGCAAGTTAGAACGAGAAAGTAATTGGAGAGCAGAAGGACCATATAAAACAAAAAGCTTCAAGTGGCTCTATAGAAGGAAATTTGTAGAAGAAGGACCGCCAATCTATCAGCCCAATTATAGCGTGTGCCTTTTTACAGGAGCTGAGGGGGATGTTTTTCATAGAATTATCAGGCAAGAAGAACAGAGCATAATTGTTTCTCTTCACGATATTGCTATGTCAAATGAGCTGAATGTTGAAGACTTCTTTGCTCTTGAAACCTTATGGCAAGAACAGGAACCTTGGAAGAATGAGATAGAGGCAATGGGAAGGCGAAAACCCTTCAGCAAATACAACTCCCCCCAAAAGCGTGATGTAATTGAAGAGGAAATTGAAGAATACCATATTTCAATGATGGACATAGCGGAAGCAAGAAGACTTCACAATGAAGTGAAAAGAAGTCAATACCACGAGGACTATTGGAAAGCGCTATTAGAATACTATGATGATCTAGAGAGCAGATGGAAGAAGTAGGGTTGGGCTGTGGTCTGTAGAATACTCAATGATAGGTGGCTTTCGGACATGATTCGAATCCCTCACGACAAGCGCCAAAAAGAAGAACCATCCAAAAGGATGGTTCTTCTTTTTGGTGGAGACGGAGGGATTCGCTTGCATTTCTTTTTCCCTTGCGTGAGACGGGAAAAAGAAATAGAGGTATCGACCAGTTTTTGAACTGGTCGATGAAAGCCACATAGGTGGCTTTCGGACATAATTCGAATCCCTCCACACAGCGAAAAAAACGGTACCCGCAAAAGCGGATACCGTTTTTTTGGTGGAGACGGAGGGATTCGCGTGCATTCCGTTTTCCCTTGCGGGAGACGGGAAAGCGGAATCAAGGTATTCGCCAGTGTGTGCACTGGCTCATGCACATGCCGCCGGCATGTGCGGACATGATTCGAATCCCTCCACACAGCGAAAAAACGGTACCCGCAAAAGCGGATACCGTTTTTTTGGTGGAGACGGAGGGATTCGAACCCTTGACCTTACGGATGCGAACCGTACGCTCTCCCAGCTGAGCTACGCCCCCATATTCGATTAAAAACGCTGATTTTCGACAAACGGATGTGAACCGCGTGGCTGACGGGTGAGGTACATGCCCCCATGAGACAAGCAATATAACTGGCCCAGGCGCTCTCCCAGCTGAGCTACGCCCCCATTTGTCACAGCTCTGCTATTATAGCACAAAAAAACCGTTTGTAAAGAAAAACTTGTGCTTTTCGGCCAAAAACCGGAATAAGTTTTTCTGCATGCTGTTGACAGCGGGCGGCGCTTTGATTATATTACAATGTGGATTGGAGCGTGACCATGAAAAAGACAATCACTTTGATCCTTGCCCTGGCGCTGCTGCTGTTCGTTCCGGCCTGCGGCGAGACGCAGGAGCAAGGTACAGATACCCGGCTCAGCATCGTGACCACCCTGTTTCCCGCCTATGACTTCGCCCGGGAGATCGCGGGAGAGCGGGCCAGCGTGAGCCTGCTGGTGCCGCCCGGGGCGGAGGCCCACAGCTTTGAGCCGACCGCAAGGGATATGATCCGCATTCAGGAGAGCAGCCTGTTTTTCTGCAACGGCGGCGAGTCCGAGGCCTGGGTGGAGGAGCTGCTGGCCGATCAGCAGATCGAGACCCTGGTGATGCTGGACTGCGTGGACGCCCTGGAGGAAGAGATCCGGGAGGGCATGCAGGAGATCCATGAGGAAGAAGAGGAAGGGGAAGAGGGCCCGGAGTATGACGAGCACGTCTGGACCTCACCCGTGAACGCCAGGCGGATCTGCGAGGCCCTGTGCGAGCGTCTGTGCGCCCTGGACCCGGAAGGGGAGCGGGAGTATCGGGCGAACCTGGCCCGGTACGCAGCCCGGCTGGAGGAGCTGGACGCGGCCTTCCGCGAGACCGTGGAGAGCGGCAGCCGGCGTACCCTGATCTTTGCCGACCGGTTTCCGGTCCGCTACTTCGTGGAGGAGTATGGCCTGGACTATTACGCGGCCTTTCCCGGCTGCGCGGACGACACGGAGCCCTCGGCCAAAACCGTGGCGTTCTTGATCGACAAGGTGCGGGAGGAAGAAATTCCCGTAGTATTTACCATTGAGTTTTCCAACGAAAAAATGGCCGATGTGATCTGTGAGGACACCGGCTGCCGCAAGCTGCGCTTCCACTCCTGCCACAATGTGACGGCGGAGGAACTGGAGAACGGCGTCAGCTATCTGCAGCTGATGGGGGAGAACGTGACGGCGCTGAAGGAGGCCTTGAGCTGATGGCGATCCTGACCTGTAAAGACCTGCGCTTTGCCTACGACGGCAGCACCGTCCTGGAGGGCGTGAATTTCACGTTGAACGCAGGGAACTACCTCTGCATCGTGGGCGAGAACGGCTCCGGCAAGTCCACCTTGATGAAGGGCCTCCTGGGCCTCAAACAGCCCGACGGCGGCAGCATCCGCTTTGACGAGGGCCTCAAGAGCACCGAGATCGGCTATCTGCCCCAGCAGACCCAGCTCCAGCGGGATTTTCCCGCCAGCGTCTGGGAAGTGGTGCTCTCCGGCTGCCTCAACTCCCTGGGCCGTCGGCTGCACTACAACGAAGAGGACAGGAAGCGCGCCCTGTTCAACATGGAGCGCATGGGCATCGAGGACCTGAAGGACAAGAGCTATCATGCGCTCTCCGGCGGTCAGCAGCAGCGGGTGCTGCTGGCGCGGGCCCTGTGCGCCACCAAGAAAATGCTGCTGCTGGACGAGCCGGTGACGGGACTGGACCCCATCGCCACCGGGGAGATGTACAATCTCATCAAGCTGGTGAACCTCTGCGACAACATCACCGTCATCATGGTTTCCCATGACATCCACGCGGCGGCCCGCTACGCCACCCACGTCCTGCACCTGGGACAGAAGCAGCTCTTCTTCGGCACGGCTGCCGAATATCGGGAGAGCGCCCTGGCCCGCCGCTTTTTGGGAGGGCACCGGATATGAACGAATTCCTGCATCTGTTTTCCTTCCACTTCATGCAGCGGGCGCTGATCGTGGGCGGACTGGTGAGCCTGTGCGCCGCGCTGCTGGGGGTCTCCCTGGTGCTCAAGCGCTATTCCATGATCGGCGACGGCC
The DNA here is from genome assembly GCA_902765595.1 of Oscillospiraceae bacterium. Classification (GTDB taxonomy): domain Bacteria; phylum Bacillota; class Clostridia; order Oscillospirales; family Oscillospiraceae; genus Limivicinus. Next base: position 61,508 of record CACXAQ010000002.1, read on the forward strand.
TGAGCCATGTGGGCTTTGGCGCCCTTGCCATCGCCTCGGCCCTGCACGTGGCCCCGCTGGCGGTGGCGGTACCCGTGGTGGTGGTCACGGCGGTGCTGCTCCTGCGGCTGAGCCAGAACGGCAAGATCAAGGGCGACGCCATGATCGCCATCATCTCAAGCTCTGCGCTGGCCATCGGCGTCATCTGCGTGTCGGTGACCACCGGTATGAACACCGAGGTCTCCAGCTACATGTTCGGCAGCATCCTGTCCCTGAGCCGCTCCGACGCGATCCTGAGCGGGATCCTGTCCGCGGCGGTGCTGGTGCTCTTCGTGCTGTTTTACCCCCGGCTCTTCGCCGTGACCTTTGACGAGACCTTCTCCAAAGCCACCGGCACCAACACGGAGCTGTACAACACGCTCCTGGCCGTGCTGACCGCCATTACGGTGGTGCTGGGCATGCGGATGATGGGGGCGCTGCTCATCTCCAGCCTGATCATTTTCCCTGCCCTCTCCGCCATGCGGGTCTGCAGCAGCTTCAAGCGCGTGGTGATCTGCGCGGCGGTCATTTCCGTGAGCTGCTTTGTGCTCGGCACTATTGCCTCCTATTTCCTGGAGACGCCCACCGGCGCCAGCATCGTGGCGGCAAACCTCCTGTGCTTCTGCGGCTGCGCGCTGATCGGGAAGCACTGACCAAGCCGGGGACGGCGAATAAAGACAAGAATAATGGGAACAATATTAGCACTCCGAAATGCGGAGTGCTAATATTCATATTCTGTTCATATTTAACCGTATATTTGTTCACAATTGTGATGTATTTTATATACGAGATGAAACGAAAGAAATGAATGTTCCGCCAAAACAAATGTGTAATAAAAATATGGAGGTAATAGATATGTTCGAACTGATTCCTTTCACTCGTCATGTAAACGTGTATGATCCCTTCCGGGCCTTTGATGAGATGGAGCGCAGCTTCTTCAACGACCGCCAGAGCTTCGGCTTCCGCACCGACGTGATCGATACCGGCGACGCCTACAAGCTGGACGCGGAGCTGCCCGGCTACAAGAAGGAAGACATCAACATCGACGTGGAGAACGATTGCCTCACCATCAGCGTGGAGCGCAAGGTGGAGGACGAGGACAAGCGGCCCAACTACGTCAAGCGCGAGCGGGTCTACGGCCACTTCAGCCGCAGCTTTGATGTGTCCGGCATCAACGTGGAGGGGATCCAGGCGGCCTACAACGACGGCATCCTGACCCTGACCATGCCCAAGAAGGTGGAGCAGAAGCCCGCCAGCCGGAAGCTGGAGATCCAGTAAGCGCAGAGCTGAAGATGAGAAGAGGCGCCCTTGCGGGCGCCTCTTCTTTTTGCTATAATGATCATCGGAAGGCGAAATCAATCGAGAATTCGATTGATTTCGCTGCCAAACGATAGGTTTGGCAGCGAATGATTCTCAAAATCATTCGCCCGATGCTTATTGTAATGAGTATATGGCAAAACAGCCGTGCTGTTTTACTGCGCAGTAAAGCTGCGCGGCGAAAAGCTTTTTTGCTTTTCGCGATCATATAGTCATTATAATGATCCCATTAGGAGGGATGCCCCATGATCTTTGATACCCACGCCCATTACGATTCCGGCGCCTTCAATGCCGACCGCTTTGAGACCCTGGAGGCGGTGAACGCTGCCGGCGTCGGCCTGATCCTGGACCCGGGCTGCGACGCCCGCAGCAGCCGCATGGCCATTGAGCTGGCGGAACGCTATCCCTTCGTCTATGCCGCGGTGGGCATCCACCCGGAGGATCTGGACAAGTACGACCTGGATTCCTACGCGGAGATCTGCGAGCTGACCCGGCACCCCAAGTGCGTGGCCATCGGCGAGGTGGGGCTGGACTATTACTGGGACGCCTCCCAAAAGGAAGAGCAGAAGGCCCTTTTTCGGCGGCAGATCGAGCTGGCAATAGAATTATGTAAACCGATTATCGTCCACGACCGGGAAGCGCATCAGGACTCGCTGGAGCTGGTGCGGCAATATCCGGAAGCCAGAGGCGTGTTCCACTGCTATTCCGGCAGCGCCGAGATGGCCCGGGAGCTTTTGAACCGGGGCTGGTATCTGGGCTTTGACGGGCCCATCACCTACAAAAACGCCCGCAAGGCGCTGGAGGTGTTGGAGATCTGCCCCACGGAGAGGATCCTCATCGAGACGGACAGCCCCTACCTCAGCCCGGTGCCCCTGCGGGGCAAGCGCAACGATTCCCGCAATCTCCGCTATGTGATCGAGAAGATCGCGGAAGTGAAAAGCCTGAGCCCGGAGGAGGTGGAGAGCCTCACCTGGGAAAACGGCAAGCGGCTCTTCGGAATCGAATAAACACAAAATGAACCGCGGCGACAGGGTTTCCTGCCGCCGCGGTTTCGTGTGTTCGATCGTTGCTGCTCAGCCGTACTGGGCGTACACGTCGGAGTAGTCCCGGCCCTCGGAGTCGGGGACAAAGCTGCCGTCCAGCTTGGCCAGGACCCGGTTATAGTCCTCGCTGCCCTCCTCATAGAGGGTGGGCTGATAGTCGTTGTAGTTGTCGCCGGTGTAGCCGTCCTTCACCGGGCGTCCGGAAACGCAGCAGGGGATCGCGGTGTAGCCGTCGTTATGGATGCTGCCGTCGCTCTCCCGCTTGACGTGGATCTGGAAGAGAGCCGTGTCCTGGTCTGAGGGGGCGGTGCTGCCGCCGAAGACCCAGTTGCCCACGCTGTAGAGGATCAGACCGCCGTTATATTCCTCGATGGGCTGCAGGCAGTGGGAGTGTGCGCCGTAGATCAGGTCAGCCCCCGCGTCGATGCAGCGGTGGGCGATGTCCACCTGGTCGTCCCGGGGAGAGTAGACCAGCTCCTTGCCCCAGTGCAGGGCGCAGATCACATAGTCCGCCCCGTCGGCCCGGAGCTGCTGCACGGCGGCCACCGCCGCATCGGAGTCGATCTCCAGAAAACCGCCGTTATAGGTGCCGGTGGCGCAATAGACGCCCAGGGTCAGATCCCCGTCCAGGGGGATCAGCTTGCACTCCCCGTCCTTGCCGTAGGGGATGCCGTGCTCGTCCAGGGCCATGTAGGTGAACTCCGCGCCGGCGGTGCCGAAGTCCTCAAGGTGGTTGTTGGCGGTGGTGACAAAGTCCACGCCGCCCTCGTTCAGGATCTCCGCATAGGCGGAGGGGGCGCGGAAGGAAAACTGTTCGATGGAGGACAGGCGCACGTCCGAGAGGACGCACTCCAGATTGGCCAGGGTCCAGTCGTCATTCTCGAAGAATTCTTTGGTGTTGGCGAAGGGATAGGCATAGTCGTCCTGAATGTGGTGCTCGATGGAGCGGCCCTCCGTGGGGCCGATAAATTGGGGAGAAGCCAGCGTGCAGTCGCCCACCAGAGAGAAGACGAAGTCCCGTTCCTCCGCCGTCGGGGCTGCCGGGGCCTCCGCCGTTTCGGACGCCGCCGGGACTGCCGAAGACTGCGCGGGGACAGTCTGCCGCGGTTCCGCGGCAGATCCGGGACTCAACAGATCCATCCGGTCCTTGACCAGGATCCCCAGCCCGAGAAACAGCACAAGAAGGAGAACAATGGATAAGACTCTTTTCATGATCGAAAAACCTCATAAGGGATGATTCGCGGAAACTCAAATATTATATCGGAAAAAGCAAAAAAAGGCAAGAGAAAACACCGGATGCACACACCCGGTGTTTTCTCTTGCAGGATCATTCATCGTTTTCGGCGTTGTAATCGATCCACTCGGAATAGTCGACCACGCCGTCCGGCCCGTCGTAGGTGCCCAGGATCTTGCTCATGGCCCGGTCGTAAAGCTCCGAGCCCTCCTCATAGGGGGTAGGGCAATAATCGTTGTAGGCGAAGTTGAAATAGCCCTCCAGCACGGGGCGGCTGGAAACACAGCAGGGGATGATCTCATACCCGTCGTTGGAGATGCTGCCGTCAATGTCCCGCTTGATGCGGGCCTGGAAGATGGCGGTGTCCATATCCTTGGGAGAGGAGCTGCCGCCGAAGGTCCAGTTGCCCATGCCGTACAGGATGTAGGCGCCGTTATAGACCTCCAGAGGCTGCAGGCTGTGGGAGTGGGTGCTGTAGATGAGGTCGGCGCCCGCGTCCACACAGGCGTGGGCCAGGTCCATGTGCGCCTGCTGGGGATGATAGACCACCTCGTCCGGACCAAAGTGGAACATGCAGATGATATACTCCGCGCCGTCCTCCTTGAGCTGTTCGATGGCGGCGGTGCAGTCCTCCACGGTGGGGAAGTAGCCGTTATAATCGCAGTAGATGCCCACGTGGATGCCGTTGGGCGTGGTGAGGATCTGGGCCTGCTTCTCCACCCCGTAGGGGATGCCGCAGGCGTCCAGCGCCGCACAGGTATCCTCCACACCCTGCAGACCGAAGTCCATGGTGTGGTTGTTGGCGGTGGTGACGAAGTCCACGCCGCCTTCCGTCAGGACCTGGGCAAATTCCGCGGGTGCGCGGAAATAGAAGCGGGAGTTGGAGTGGAGCCGGGTGTCGGAGAGGGTGCATTCCAGATTGGCGATGGTCAGCTCGTCGTCCTCAAAATACTCCTTCGTGTTGTGGAAGGGGTAGGCAAAGTCCCCGTTCATCTTTCCGGCGTAGGAGGCCTTGTCGCCCTCGGAAAGGTTCTGGTGGGAGGCCAGGGTGCAGTCGCCGATGGCGGAGAAGGTGAAGTACTCCGGCGTGGGCTCCGGCGTGGGAGGGGGAGTGGACCCGTCAGGCCCGGCGGGATCCTCCGGCGCGGGGTCCGCCAGGGACGGCTCCTCCGGCACGGGCGTGGGACTCTCCGCCGTTTCCTCCGCGGCGGGCTCCGTGTCAGCCTGGCGCGGATCAAAGATGTCCATCCGCATCAGGGCGGTCAGGACCAGGGCGGCCAGAAGAACGACCAGGATCAGAAACTCTAACGTCTTTTTCATAGGAAAACCTCGCAAACGAATTCCCAGATATTATAGATAAAACCAAACAGGAAAGCAAGAGGGCAAAAGGCAAAAACAGACATTTTTCATCAAGAGGGACTTTGCCTCAGGAGAGCCTCCGGATCTGGCCCGTGCAGCCGTCGATCCGGCCGTTGACGGTGCCAAAGCCTTCCGCCGAGCAGTCCACCTCGAAGCACAGGCTCTCCGGATCCCGGTTGATCACGGCGAGGTAGGCCCCGTTTTCGGCAGGCTCGCCGAAAACGTCTTTCCCCTCGGTGATGTACCGCAGGATCAGCAGCGCGCCGCCGTTCACCGCGAAGAAGCGAACCTGGCCGGTGGAGAGGGCGGGGGCGGCGTTGCGCTGGGCGGCCAGGGAGGCATACCAGTCGTGCAGATCCCGCCGGTCCTCCCGGAAGGGGAGCCGGTTGAAGGGATCGCCCACGCCGCACATGCCCTGCTCGTCGCCGTAATAGATGCTGGGCACCCCCGGCAGGGCAAACTGGATCACCGCGCAGAGCTTTTCCAGCTCCACCGCGTGCTCCAGCGCATCGGCCGGGAAGGGGAGACGGAGCTGCTCCTCCCGGGAGAAGCTCTTGATCTGCAGATCGGTAGCCAGGGCGGAGCGGAGCCGCTCCACGTCATGGGAGCCCAGCAGATTCATGAGCGAGTAGTAGAGAGGCTTGGGATAATTGAGCTGTTGGTCCATGAGGAAGTCCCGCAGCTCATAGGCGCTGCAGCGCCGGTGGACAAAGTCCAGGATGGCGGTGCGCAGGGGGTAGTTCATCACCGAGTCCAGAGAATAGCCCAGGGCGTAGTTGCGGCGGGCGCCGTAGCTCTCCTTGAGCACCGCGTCCTCCCACACCTCGCCCAGTACCACGGCGTCGGCTTTTTCCTCCTTGGCGGCCCGGCGGATCAGCGAGAGCACTTCATCCGGCAGCTCGTCGGCCACGTCCAGCCGCCAGGCGGAGGCGCCCCGCCGCAGCCAGGTCCTGACCACGCTGTTCGGCCCGGTGATCACAAAGTCCTGCCAGGAGGGGCGGGTCTCCTCCACCTCGGGCAGAGAATCAAAGCCCCACCAGCAGCGGTATTGGTCCGGGAAGTGCTGAAAATCGTACCAGTCGTAATAGGGGGAATCCGGGCCCTGACAGGCGCCGGGTTCCGGATAGTGCCCGTAGCGGTTGAAATACACGCTGTCGTCCCCGGTGTGGGAGTACACGCCGTCCAGCATCACCCGGATGCCCAGCTCCGCCGCCTTCTCGCAGAGTCGGGACAGGTCTTCGTTGCTCCCCAGGATCGGGTCTACCCGGAGGTAGTCGGAGGTGTCGTAGCGATGGTTGGAGCGGGCCTCCCCGATGGGGTTGAGATATAGACAGCCCACGCCCATCTCCTTCAGATAGGGCAGCTTCTGCTCGATCCCCTTCAGCGTCCCGCCGTAAAAATCGTCGGGGGTGTAGGAAGCCTCAAAGGGCCGCGGCTGCCAGCGGGGCTCTTCCGCGGTGCTGCCGTGCAGCTCGGCCGTCTGCCCCAGCGCGCGGTGATAGGCCACGCCATCCCGGGCGGTGCCGTCGTCGGAAAAGGCAAAGCGGTCCGGGAAGACCTGATACATCACACTCCGCCGAAACCAGGCGGGCGTCTCGAAATCCTTCCGATAGACCGTCAGCCGGAAGCCGCCCTCTTCTTTCCCGGAGAGCCGGCCCAGGTGGCCGCCGGGTCCGGGGCAGAGCCAGTGGGACCCGTCCCGGGAATGAAGCCGGAAGCAGTACCACAGAGCGCAGGCCGTCTCCGGCAGCTCCACCGTGACGGAAAAGCCTTTTTCCACAGGCGCCATGGGGATCTCCCGGCGGAAATCGTCGCCCCAGAGGACCAGGTCGGCGTCCTCCGCCCTGCCTGCCAGCGTTTTGAGACGCAGCGTGACTTCACTCCCCTCGGGCAGGGCACCCACCGGAGAGCGGTAGAAAGGATTGCTGCAGTCATGCACGGCGGCAAGGCTGCTCTCGGCACAATTACGCAGGATGGTGATGATATGGGCGGTGCGGGGCTGCAGAGGATAGACCTGCGCCGCGTCGATGCCTGTGGCCCGGAGATCGCCGCAGCAGGCGGCGGCCACCTGGAAGGCGCGGCTCATGGAAAAGCCGCAGTCGTCCATCAAAAGCCGCACCAGCTCCGGCGCCGTGAAGGGGTTGGAGGGGGATGCAAAGCACTCGTCCAGCCGCTCCAGCGGCAGGCCGCGGGCCGCGCAGTCCCGGGCCGCCGCGTACACCGAGGCCGCCCCCTGGAAATACAGGGAGGTAACGGCAGGGCATTCCCGGGCGTTTAGCAGCCGCACCCACCCGGCGTCGCCGCCGACAGCGCGCCAGACGCCGTCTGTGCAGACGGCGTCCACGCTTTTCCGCCCCTCATACTGGACGGAAAGAGTATAGTCTTCAGACCATTTTTCCCGATAGCTGCCTCCAAAATACAGGATCAGACGATCCTGCCCGGCGCTTTTTTCATCGGCGCCGGCATGGCAGGAGATCACAGCATCCATAAATACAGTCTGGCGTATTCTTCGGCGGAGCGTTCAAAGCCAAAATCGGTCTCCATGGCGCTGCGGATCAGCCCGTTCATGATCTCTTCCGAACGGTAGCAGTCCATGGCCTTGCGCATGGCGTCCCGCAGCTCCCAGGCGTCATAGTTGGCGAAGGAGAAGCCGTTGCCCTCGCCGGTGAACTGGTTGTAGGGCGTGACGGTATCCCGCAGACCGCCGGTCTCCCGGACGATGGGCAGGGTGCCGTAGCGCATGGCGATCATCTGGCTCAGGCCGCAGGGCTCAAAGCGGGAGGGCATCAGCAGAAAATCGCTGCCGGCGTAGACCAGGTGGCTCAGGGGCTCGCTGTAGCCGATGTAGGAGCACAGGCGGCCCTTGTAGCGGTACTCCGCGGCGCGCATGAAGTTTTCGAAGCGCTCGTCACCGGTGCCCAGCAGCATGAACTGCATGTCTTCCCGGTTCATCAGGTCGTCCAGCACACAGGCGACCAGGTCGAAGCCCTTCTGCTCAGTCATGCGGGTGACCATGGCGAAGAGCGGCACGTCCGGACGCTGATCCAGGCCCATCTTCTGCTGCAGCGCGGTCTTGCACACGGCCTTGCCCTTCCGGTGCCCCTTGTCGTAGTGGGCGGGGAGGTTCGGGTCCTTGGAGGGATTGAAGACCACCTTGTCGATCCCGTTGATGATGCCGGAGAGCTGGGCGTGGCGGGCATTGAGGATGCCCTGGAGCCCCTCGGCGTAATAAGGCATCTTGATCTCCTCGGCATAGCTGGGGCTCACGGTGTTGATCCGGTCGGCAAAGACCAGGCCGCCCTTCATGAAGTTGGCGCAGCCGTCCAGCTCCATGAACTCGGGGGTGTAGTAGCGGCTGTCGACCATCAGCAGATCCTGGACCCGGTCAAAGCCGCACTTGCCCTGGAAAGCGATGTTGTGGATGGTCAACAGGTACTTGAGCCCGGCCTGCAGGCCGTTTCCGTACTGGGTCTTGCCCAGCATGGGGATCATGGCGGTGTGCCAGTCGTTGCAGTGGACCACCTGGGGCCTGAAGTCCAGGTTGGGGATGGCGTCCAGCACGGCGCGGGTGAAGAAGGCGTACTGCTCGATCTCCGCATCGCCGCCGCGATAGATCTTGTCGCCGAAGTAGTGCTCGTTATCCACCAGGTAGATGGTCACGCCGTCCAGCACCAGCTTCTCGATGCCCACATACTCGCTGCGCCAGCCCATGCGGGCGTAGAAGTAGAACATATGCTGCACCTGATCGGCGTATTTATCCTTGATGACCCGGTGATAAGGGGTGATGACCCGCGCGTCGATCCCCGGCTTTTTGAGGGATTTGGGCAGGGTCCCCACCACGTCGGCGAGACCGCCGGTCTTGGAAAGGGGGGCACACTCGGCGGAGGCCAGCAGCACAGCGGGCAGCTCCTTGAGGCCCCGCTCCTTCAGATAATCACGAAACTCTTTTTTCATAGAAACACTCCAATATGTAAATTTCCCTTATTTCTTTCTGGGTTTGTAACGGAAGAACACCGTGGACATGGGGGGCAGGGTGATCTCGGTGGAATACTGCATGTCCAGGAAAGGCTTCTTGTGGGCGTGGACCAGGGGATGGTTCTTCACCCCGGTGCCGCCGTACTGCTCATCGTCGCTGTTGAGGATCTCGTGGAGGCTGCCGTTCATGGGCAGGCCGATGGTGAAACCGTCATAGCGCATGGGGGTGAAGTTGGAAACGCAGATGACGTAGCTGTCCTGCTCCGGCGCGGAGCGGAGGAAGGCCACGGAGCTGCGCCCCGCGTCGTCCACGTTCAGCCACTTGAAGCCGTCCCAGGAATGATCCACCGCGTAGAGGGCGGGGGTCTCGGTGTAGAGCTTGTTCAGCGCGCGCATGTAGAGCCGCAGCTGCTCGTGCTTGCGGAAGCCCAGCAGCAGCCAGTCCAGCCCCTGCTGCCAGTTCCACTCGATGAACTGCCCAAACTCGCTTCCCATAAAGGTCAGTTTCTTGCCCGGGTGGCCGAACTGATAGCCGTAGAGGGTGCGCAGGGAGGCGAATTTCTGCTCATAATCACCGCTCATCTTGTTGATCATGGAGTACTTGCCGTGGACCACCTCGTCATGGGAATAGGCCAGGACGAAGTTCTCCGAGAAGGCGTACATCATGGAGAAGGTGAGCTTGTTGTGGTGATAACTCCGAAAGAGCGGGTCCAGCTTCATGTACTCGATGGTGTCGTGCATGAAGCCCATGTCCCACTTGAGGCAGAAGCCTACGCCGCCCACGTCGGGGGGCGCGGTGATCAGGGGGAAGGCGGTGGATTCCTCGGCGATGGTGACGGCGCCGGGATAGCTGGAGAGCACGGCGGAGTTGAGCTTGCGCAGGAAACGCAGGGCGTGAAGATTGGTGGTGCCGCCCTCCTCGTTGGGGGTGAATTCCCCGTCCCGCCGGGCGTAGTTCAGGTACAGCATGGAGCTGACCGCGTCCACCCGGATGCCGTCAATGTGAAAGACCTCGAAGAACTTGCAGGCCGAGGACACCAGAAAGCTCTGGACCTGGGTGCTGCCATAGTCGAAGATCAGCGTGCCCCACTCGGGGTGCTCCGCCATGCGCCGCTCCTTGCACTCGTAGAGAGGCGTGCCGTCAAAGCTGGCAAGACCGTGCTCGTCCTTGGGGAAATGGGCGGGGACCCAGTCCATGATCACGCCCAGGCCCGCCTGATGGAGCCGGTCCACGAAGTATTTGAAGTCGTCGGGATTTCCGTAGCGGGTGGTGGGGGCGTAGTAGCCCGTGACCTGATAGCCCCAGGACCCGTCATAGGGGTACTCGGTGACGGGCATCAACTCCACATGGGTGTAGCCCATGTCTCCGCAGTACTCCGCCAGGGCGTCCGCCAGATTGCGGTAGTTGACGCCGCCCTCCAGCTCCTGCCAGGAGCCGGGGTGGATCTCGTAGATGCTCATGGGCACGTCCATGAAGCTCCGTCCCGCCCGGGCTCGCAGGTACTCCCCGTCGTGCCAGTCGTAATCCTCCCGGCACCAGACGATGGAGGCGTTCTCACTCCGGGTCTGGGACATGGCGGCAAAGGGGTCCGCCTTCAGCACGCGCCGTCCGTCCGGCGTCTCCACGCAGTATTTGTAGCACTGGCCCTCCCAGACGTTTTCCAGGAAGACGCACCAGACGCCGCCCTCCAGCCTTTCCATGGGGGTGTCGTCCCAGTGCCATGCGTTGAAATCGCCCACCAGGGTAACGCTCTTGGCGTTTGGCGCCCAGACCAGGAAGCGGTGCATCTGCAGCTCGGGGATAAAGCGGCAGCCGAAGCAAAGCCAGGCTTTGCGGGCGTTGCCGGTATTGAAAAGATAGATGTCGTCCTGGGGAATGTAGGGGATGGTTCTGGCATCCATAGTTTTATCTCCTTTACAGCTTTCTCCACCCTCCATTATAGCGCGTTTTACAGTCAATTCCAAGTGTAAATTCAAAGATCGCAAAAAAGAAATCCCCCTGCGGAAACCCGCAGGGGGAGGAGAGAGGATTCGATTACTGCTTTTTCAGCCTGGGCAGCAGCGCGGTGACAGCCGCGCCGGACAGGAGCAGCAGCGCAAGCCACAGCTCGGAGGAGGGGTCGCCGGTCTGGGGAGTGCGGCCGTTGTAGCTGCCCTGCTTGACCGTAAAGGCAACGGAGACCTCTTCCGTCTTGTCGCCGACAGTCACGTTGGCGGAGATGGTGTACTCCTTGCCGGCAGCCAGGTTGTTCAGATATCCGGTTCTCAGCGTGATGGTCTTTTTGTCGCTGCTGAGGGTGTAGTTGTCTTTGGAGATTTCCTTCCCGTTGATCATCACCTTGGAGACAGGGTCGGAGGCGATGAAGACCAGACCCTTGGCGCTCCCCTTGGTGTACTCGGATCCGGTGGCGGAGGAGTAGCCCAGAGAGGGCTTGACGTTGATCTTGATGGAGGCGGGACCGGAGGAGGTCTCCGCGGTCAGGGTGTGCTCGCCGTAGGGGAGATCGGCGATGGCCTTGCCCTTGGTGAAGGTCAGAGTGTTCCCGGAGACGGTGTAGTTGTCCTTGGACACTTCCTTGCCGTCAATGCTCACGCTCTGCACGTCAGGCTTCACGGTGAAGACCTTCTCGGCACTGCGCTTCCAGTCGGTGGACTTGGTGGTGATGGAGGGAGGAGGCAGGATGGTGATCTTGTTGGCAACGGCAATGCCCTTGCCGTTGTAGAGGACCTGGAAGCCCACATACTTGGTGACGGCGGTGTCGTCGTTGCCCAGAGAATCCAGGAAGGAGGCGGTGAGGGTGATGGTCGTGCCGGAAACGGTGTAGTCGCTGTCTTCCGTCAGGGTCTTGTAGGAGGACAGATCGCTCTTGTCACTGATGAGGACGCTGGCAGGCTTATCCGTGGCGGTGACGACAATGGGGGTGGTGCTGCCCTTGACGTGCCGATAGGTGTCAAAGGTGATGTCCATGTACACATTGAGCTTCAGCTCCGCGGATGTGGCGTCCTTGAACTGAACCTCGACGGTGTAGGCGCCGGCGTCCAGCGCGTCCAGCGTCGCCTTGTTGTCCTTCTCGCCGATGACCATCTTGCCGTCGGCATAAGTAAACTTCAGTTCCTTCCCGGTGCTGCCGATCAGGAGCTTGGTGGGCTCGTGGCTGACCTGGAAGGTCTGATCACCGCCAAGGCCGGAACGGCTCTTGTCACCCTTATAATAATTCATCGGGCCGGCGTCCTTGCCGTCGGCAGACTTTACGGTCCCGGCAGGAGACTTGGTCTCGTCACCGGATTTGGTCTCATCGCCGGGCTTGGTCTCGTCGCCGGGCTTGGTCTCGTCGCCGGGCTTGGTCTCATCGCCGGGCTTGGTCTCATCGCCGGGCTTGGTCTCGTCGCCGGGCTTGGTCTCGTCGCCGGGCTTGGTCTCGTCACCGGGCTTGGTCTCATCGCCGGGCTTGGTCTCGTCACCGGGCTTGGTCTCGTCGCCGGGCTTGGTCTCGTCACCGGGCTTGGTCTCATCGCCGGGCTTGGTCTCATTACCGGGCGTGGGCTCAGCGGGTGCCTCGTCCTTCGTCTCGGCTACTACAAACATGCCGTCCTGCTCTACGGCGGTGTAGCCCGCCGGCAGATAGGCGGTGGGGTCACCGCTGTAGCTGCCGTCATAAACGGTGATATTGCTGCCGCCTACGGAGGAGAGCATGGGTTCGCCCTCGTGCCTGACGGTCATGTTGTCCAGCGTCAGCTCGGCGCCTTCGTCGGCCTGGATAGCCACGGCGTAGCCGGCATCCTCGGCCGCCTCGGTCTCCAGGGTGCCGTTGCAGATGACAAGCTCCGCGCCCTTTACCAGAACAGCGGCGCCAAGCTCCCCGTCGGGGCTGAAAACGAGCGTGTGATTGCCCAGATCCAGGGTGAGATCCTTGTCGATCACAAGGGCGCCCGATACTGTGACAGTATCCTGAGTCAGCTTGACCGTGTCGCCCGGCTGCGCCGACTGGATGGCCTCTGTCAGAGAATCTGTTTCAACAGCTTCGCCGCTGCTGTTCGTGACAAGGGCAACCGTCCCGTCGGCCAGCGCCGTAAAGGACGCGAAGCTCAGGAACATGGCAACAGTCAGAAGCATAGTCAAAAGAAGCTTTCCTGTTTTCATGATGGTTCTCCTTTTCTTCCAGTGGAAATCACTGCATAGATCATATCGTCCGCAATACAAGGCTACTGTACCACTGCAGGGGTTGATTTGCAAGGGACGATTTCGCCAAAACGCTACCTTCTTTTACCAAATTGAAACCTGAATGTTAACGAAAAGAAAATAACAGCAATGCGGATTTGCAGGATACAGGCTCTGAAAAGCCTTTGTTTGCACTCATTATAACGCAAAAAATGCAAAATGGTTTCATCTTAAGAAAATTTAGGAATTGGGCGAGCGCTGACGAGCCCGGAACTGGGAAAAGCCGATCGGAGGCCTGAGAAGGCGAAGCATTCCGGGGCAGGGAAAAGAGAAGAAAAAGAATACTCCCAAGAGATGGAAGATAATGGAAGTTTCTTTTGTGCAAGTTGCCCCGGGACCCACAAAAGTGCTTTTATATTTTGTAGCATTGCATAAATCTATGCAAAATCAACAGAAATCGCTGCAAAAAGCCTTGAGAAATAGCTGCTTATCGTGTAAAATACACAAACAGATAAAGCCGTAAACAGAAAGGGGCATGACGACAATGGAAAAACTCCAATGGTTGATCCCCGCGTTGGCGCTGGCCGCGCTGGCTTTTGCGGGCTATAAAGCAGTTTTTGTTTCGCGGGCGGCTCCCGGCAACGCCCGCATGCAGGAGATCGCATCGGCCATCGCCGAAGGCGCGAATGCTTTTCTGAAGTCCGAGTATAAGATCCTGGTCTTCTTCGTGGCGGTGCTCTTTGGGCTGATCGCCGCCTTTATCGGCTGGCTCACGGCGGTCTGCTTCCTGCTTGGCGCTCTCTGCTCCATTCTGGCGGGCTTCTTCGGGATGCGTGTCGCCACCCGCGCCAATGTCCGCACCGCGAATGCCGCCCTGGAATCCGGCATGAACCGGGCGCTGTCCATCGCCTTTTCCGGCGGCTCGGTCATGGGCATGTGCGTGGTGGGCCTGGGCCTTCTGGGCTGCAGCCTGATCTACATGATCACCAAGAACTATGACATCCTGTTCGGCTTCTCCCTGGGCGCCTCCTCCATCGCGCTCTTTGCCCGTGTGGGCGGCGGCATTTACACCAAAGCCGCCGATGTGGGCGCGGACCTGGTGGGCAAGGTGGAGGCCGGAATCCCCGAGGACGATCCCCGCAATCCCGCCGTCATCGCGGACAACGTGGGCGATAACGTGGGCGACGTGGCCGGCATGGGCGCGGACCTGTTTGAGAGCTATGTGGGCGCGCTGGTCTCCGCCCTGACCCTGGGCGTGCTGCTGGAAAAGAGCCACGAGAAATTCGTGGGCGCCGGCGCCTTCTTCCCGCTGGCCATCGCGGCTCTGGGCGTGCTGGCCTCGATCGTTGCAACCTTCTTTGTGCGGGGCAAGGAGGGGGCCAATCCCCACAAGGCACTGAAAATGGGCTCGTATATCTCGGCGGCCATCGTGGCGATCGGGGCTATCCCCCTGAGCAAGATCTTCTTCGGCCGTCTCTATTTCTCCGGCCCCATCGTGGCGGGCATCATTGTCGGCCTGGTCATCGGCTTCATGACGGAGGTCTACACCTCCGAGGATTATAAGTCTGTCAAGCGCATTGCGGACCAGTCGGAGACCGGTTCCGCCACCACCATCATCAGCGGCGTGGCCGTGGGCATGAAGAGCACCTGGGTCCCCATCCTGCTGATCTGCGTGGGCATTTACATCTCCTTCGCCGTGACCGGCGATCTGTACGGTATCGCGCTTGCGGCGGTGGGCATGCTCTCCACCACGGGCATCACCGTGGCGGTGGACGCCTACGGTCCCATTGCCGACAACTCCGGCGGCATCGCCGAAATGAGCGGCCTGGACCCCCGCGTGCGGGAGATCACCGACAAGCTGGACGCGGTGGGCAACACCACCGCCGCCATGGGCAAGGGCTTTGCCATCGGCTCGGCGGCCCTGACCGCGCTGGCTCTGTTCGTCTCCTACGCCACCGAGGTGGAGCTTGCCCGGATCGACCTGCTGTCCCCCTACGTGGTCATCGGCCTGCTGATCGGCGGCATGCTGCCCTTCGCCTTCTCCGCCATGACCATGGACTCCGTCTCCAAAGCGGCCTACAAGATGATCGAGGAGGTCCGCCGTCAGTTCCGGGAGATCCCCGGCATCCTCCAGGGCAAGGCCCGGCCAGACTACAGCTCCTGCGTCTCCATCTCGACCCGCGCCGCCCTGCGGGAGATGGTCGTTCCCGGCGTGATGGCGGTGGCGGCGCCCCTGCTGGTGGGCATCCTGCTGGGGGCGGAGGCCCTGGGCGGTCTGCTGGCCGGATCTCTGGTGACGGGCGTATTGCTGGCCATCTACATGTCCAACGCCGGCGGCGCCTGGGACAACGCCAAGAAGTTTATTGAAGAGGGCCATCACGGCGGCAAGGGCTCCACGGCCCACAAGGCCGCGGTGGTGGGCGACACCGTGGGCGACCCCTTCAAGGACACCTCCGGCCCGTCGCTGAACATCCTCATCAAGCTGATGACGGTAGTGGCCCTGGTCTTCGCGCCGCTCTTCCTCCGGATCGGCGGTCTGCTCGCCAACCTGTAAGACGATAGTGTGTGATCCAGAGCGCTCCTGTGAAGGGGCGCTCTTTTCATCTTTACAATTTATTCTTTTATTTTCCCGGGGCTTGTGGTATACTGACCCGGCAGAAGGGAAGTGAGCCGCGTGCCGAAGCAGCAGGGCATCAAGAAAATCGCAGACAACCGCAAAGCCTTTCACGATTACTTTGTGCTCGAGCGCTTTGAGGCCGGGATCGAGCTGGCCGGGACGGAGGTCAAGTCCATCCGGGCCGGGCAGGTGAATCTGAAGGACTCCTTCTGCACCGTGAAGGACGGGGAGCTGTTCGTGCGCGGCATGCACGTGAGCCCCTACGAGCACGGGAACATTTTCAACAAGGACCCGGTGCGGCCCCGAAGGCTGCTGATGCACAAGCGGGAGATCCTGAAGCTGAACGCCCGCGTCATGCAGGACGGCGTTGCCCTGATCCCCCTGTCCCTGTACTTCAAGGACAGCCGGGTGAAGGTGGAGCTGGGCCTCTGCAAGGGCAAAAAGCTCTATGACAAGCGCCAGAGCGACGCGGACCGGGAGTCCAAACGTGACATTGACCGCATCATGAAAGAGAGGAAATACGAATGAGCAATCCCATCGTGACCTTTGAAATGGAAAACGGCGATGTGATGAGGGCGGAGCTCTATCCCGAGATCGCCCCCAACACCGTCAACAACTTCATCTCCCTGGTGAAGAAGGGCTTTTACGACGGCCTGATCTTCCACCGGGTCATCCCCGGCTTCATGATCCAGGGCGGCGACCCCAAGGGCATGGGCATCGGCGGCCCCGGCTACGGCATCAAGGGTGAATTCAGCCAGAACGGCTTCAAAAACGACCTGAAGCATGAGCGCGGCGTCCTGTCCATGGCCCGTGCGGCCAACCCCAACTCCGCCGGCAGCCAGTTCTTTGTCATGCACGAGGACAGCCCCCACCTGGACGGCGGCTACGCGGCTTTCGGCCGTGTCATCGAGGGCATTGAGACGGTGGATCACATCTGCGACGTGCGCACCGACTGGAACGACAAGCCCCGGGTGCCCCAGGTGATGAAGCGCGTCACCGTGGAGACCTTCGGCGTGGAGTATCCCGAGCCTGAGAAGTGCTGAGCAAGTCCGGTCTCTCACCGGAAAGAACGTAGGGGAGGGGCTTGCCCCTCCCGTACAGGATGATCTCTTTCCCGGACATTGCCATGCAAAGAAAGAACGTAGGGGAGGGGCTTGCCCCCTCCCGTACCCGGGTCCGCGCAAACGGAATGGAGCAAGTTTTCTCAATGACCCAACATTTTTAACAAAACCAAAGCCCAACGCAAAGAAAGAACGTAGGGGAGGGGCTTGCCCCCTCCCGTACCCGGGTCCGCGGAAACGGAAGGGAGCGAGTTTCCTCAAAATCCAAGGTTCTGAACAAAACCAAAGCCCAGCGAAGCGGGTTTGGTTTTGAGAGGAAGAGGGAAGGAGCGGATCTGGAGTTTTCGCGGCGCTTACGGAAACCGGGGAAACGGAATGGAGCAAGCTTCCTCTGACGATACGGGGGTGTAACGGTTTCGACGGGGGTGTGGAGGCAGGAATAGCGGGCGGATGCGCCTGACATCCTTAAAACGGGCAAACCTTTATAAATTAAAGAACAACAACGATTCTGTTCTTCTCGCTGCTTAATTAGCGAGCGTTCCCCCCGGGAGGCCCACGGCCCGGGACGGAGCGTCGATCAGTGGGGAACGTGCGCGCGGTAAGCTTTGCCCGCGCCACGCATCATGAAGCTACCAAGTCCCGCAGCGTGACGGCCTGCGGCGGGACGAGGGAATGCAAAGGACCGTCTGCGCCCGGAGAAGTTCCTGTTAAAACGCTTTCGGACGGGGGTTCAACTCCCCCCACCTCCACCAAAGAGAAGCCCCCTGCCATGCGGCAGGGGGCTTCTCTTTGGCATAGACAAGGCGGGGGGAGTTGAATCATGTCCGCACACGCCGGTGGCGTGTGCATAAGCCGGTGCGAACACCGGCGAAACCTATGATTTTTTTGCACGGGACGAGAAAGGACACAACCGGTATTCTATCCTGCAAAAAAATGCAAACAACTCCCCCCACCTCCACCAAAGCAAAATAATTCGAACCACGTCTTCTCAATCGGAGATGGGTTCGGATTATGCTTTATCATCGATGATTTCCAATCCAGCCGCAAACACGGTACGTCCTCTTTGAAATCATTGTAGGAGGTAGCAATGGTCGCAAGTACGATTGCCGTGTCCATATGTTATACTGAAAAAACAATTCCTTTTCTGTGACACTTTACCCCAAAAATGGATTAATATAGGTGAGGGCCCTTGAGGGAGCACGATTTCTCCGCGCGCATGAGATCGACGCACCCATCCCCAAAGGAGACGAGGTATGAACGACAGAGAAATAGTCAACTTATACTGGCAGCGCTCGGAGCGGGCTATCACGGAAACTGAGCAGAAGTACGGGCGCTATTGCCATATCATAGCGTATAACATTCTGGAAAACAGCGAGGATTCCGAAGAATGTGTCAATGACACCTGGATGAGCGCCTGGAACGCCATGCCGGACAAGCGCCCGGAACGGCTCGGCCCCTTCCTCGCCCGGATCACGCGCAACTTTGCCTTGACCAAGATCGTCCGCCGCACAGCGAAGAAACGCGGCGGTGGTGAGACAGAGCTCGCTCTGGAGGAACTGGACGAGTGCCTTTCCTCCGGCTATGATCTGGAAAAAGAGATCGAGGATCGGGAATTGAGCCATGCCATTGACACTTTTGTCGGAAATCTCCCGGAAGAAGAACAGCTTGTCTTTGTCAGCCGGTACTGGTTTGTGGCGACGGAACGTGAGATAGCGGAAAAACTGGCCATGAGCCGCAGCGGCGTTTCCGCCATGCTAAAGCGGACAAGAAACAAGCTGAAAACCTATCTGATGATGGAGGGCTTATGTACAATTCGGAGCGAATGATGAAAGCCATTGGAGAACTCTCCGATGATAAGATTGAAAAAGCCAGCCGCGCGCTGGGCTATCAAAAAGAGAGGCGGTGGACTTCTCGCATTCCCTTTCGGATGGGGCGGGTACTGAGTATCGCCGCAGTAGTTGCTCTAATCCTTGCGCTGGGGGCCGTGGCTTATGCCGTCAACCTCTTTGGGCTGCGTGAGCTTTATGCTAACCCCAATCGCGGCGACATGCCCGAGGAGGCTGCTGATCTGATCGTCAGTCAGAATTCGGAAGTCAAAGGCGACGGCTGGAGCGCCAGCGTGCAGGAAACCTATTGCGATGAGGGAACGGTGCTCGTCACCGTTCACGTGAGCGCTGATGCAAGCTATATCGTTGTGCCGACTGATGCGGATCTCGACAGTCCGCTGTCCGTGATTGGCTTGTCGGGAGAGGGAACGCTCCGCGAGTATGCCCAAAAAGAAGGGAAAACACTTTTGTTCGTAGGGGCAAATCTCGACCAGGAGGCTCTGGGGCTTAATTCTGCCGGAGAGCGATTTGAGAACGCCTCTCCGCAGGAGATGACTATCTACGTGGAAGGTGCACGCGGCAGCGACACGGGCGCGCCCGTTGATACGGTCTGCACAGTCGTTGCTGTGTTATGGCCCCTCGAAGCACAAGACTCTGATGCGGTGGTACCGGAACGGAGGGATCTTCCTATCACACTGGTCGAGGGTAAAAGTACACCGTTGGGGCTTTATACGCCTGCTGATCCTTATGCCCTCCCCGGCTTTGAGCTGAGTGAACTGAGCCTGACGCAAACGCCGCTGGGCACAGAGCTGCGTCTGAAAATGAGCGTCCTCGACGAAGAGAAGGCAAGGAATCTGCTTACCTTGCGTCTGGATGGCGTTGAGTTTCACGGAGCCGGAACCATTGATCCGAACGGCTATGCCGTATTCAGTCAGGGCCAGGGCGATTTCGGCGATAGCCCGGTCATCCGCTTCTTAGATTGGGATAAAAACACTATCGCGGATGTCACCTTCGAGAAGATCGGATGAACCACAAAATGATGCAAGCCTGCCGTTCCAAATTGTAATACTTAATCGTTGTTAGCGACGAGTCAGATGCATAAAGCGCAGAGCCTGCTACAAGGACGGGACTAAAACTGAAAATTTTAACGACATGGAGTGCGCGCTCTCTCAGCGCGTCTCCATCCACGGTTCGGATTTGGAAATCTTATCTTCACAAAAAAACAAAAGCCACCCATGGGGGTGGCTTTTGTTTTTGGCCTGGTGAGGGGGATTCGAATCATGTCCGCACACGCCGGGGGCGTGTGCATGAGCACGTTCCAGACTGTGGCGGGATATAATTCATAAAATCTCTTAACAAGCCTTGCCTTAAACACAATAACGGGCTATAATTGCGATTCCGCAAGGTGAGGGCTGATCCTTCACATGCAATTTCTACGAAATTGAAAAAGGAAAGGAACTTGTCATGAATAAAAAAACGATGGCGCTTGTGCTGGCCTGCGCGCTTTTGCTGCTGACGGCCTGCGGGAGCGTTCCCAGGGAAACGGAACCAACGGGATCCGCTGAGCCCGCGCCGGCGGCAGAGGTCCCGGCCGAGGCGGAAGCTGCAGAGGTCCCGGCGGAAGCAGCGGCGGAAGACAAAAGCGCCACGCTGAACGGCGTTCTGGATGCGGAGCTTGCGATCGACTACGCGCATGATTACGAGCCCGACATCGAGGGGGACGTACGCGCTGTAGTGGAGGCCTCCGCGTCCCTGCAGGAAGAGCTGAACAATATCGAAAAGCTCTCAGGAAAGTACGCGCCGTTGGCGACAGAGGCCCAGACCCAGCTGGAGATGAATTTCGCCGCCGGCTGGCTGTATCACATTTGGGATACGGAGCTGAACAGCCTGCTGAGCAGGCTCCGCGATTCAGCAGATGCAGAGGCTCAGGAGCGTCTTCTTGCCGAGCAGAATGATTGGGAGGCAATGAGAGAAGAGGCGACGATCATGAGCATCGGCGCACCGGAAGAGGGCGGTTCCTTCTATCCCGTTTCCCAGTTTAGCCTTTGGGCCGAGATGACGAAGGCGAGGAGCTATCGTCTCGCCAACGAGCTTGCCGGGATGCGGGGCGAAGCCTTTGCCATGCCGGAAGGCCCGGACAAATACGGGATCTTCCTTGACACCCAGGGCACCGGCAGTGTATACAGCTCCCTGATCGTACAAAAAGGCTGGGAAGGCGACGACGAAGCGGTCATTACCGTTTACAGACTGGGCGTCCTGGAAGGGACCGTTTCAGAGGATGGAAACGGAGCGTTTGCCTTTGCCGCCTATGACGAAAGCGTAAAGGGCGTCATCACGATCAAGGGATGGGACGGCGCGTCCTTCGAGATCACGGAGATCGCCGGCACGTCGCCTTTCAGCGCGGGCGAAACCTTCGACTTCCCGCTGGCCTTCTGCAGCATCCCCTGATCTGCTGCACGATTCTGGAAAAGGAACTGTGCGAAGCTGAAGCGGAGGAGATCCTATATCTCCGTGATCAAAACGGGCAGTCCCAGGCTGTGAAAAAGTCCCCGCTTTTCCAATTGCTTCGCCGTCCTTCCTTTGCTATCCTGTAACCGGAAGAACCGAAAAACGGAAAGGAGAAGGACAGCATGGAAAAGACCTACAGCCTGAACGATCTGGCGGAGATGACGGGTTTCACGACCCGGACCCTGCGCAACTATTTGAAAGACGGCCTGCTGAAAGGGGAGAAGCAAAACGGCGCCTGGCAGTTCACAGAGGAGGACGTCGACCGCTTTTTCCGGGAGCCCTTCGTGAAGGAGGGGCTGCGGATCAAGCACAGCAGCCTGGTCTTCGACTTCATGGCGGAAAGGAAGCGGAAAGAGGCGCGGACCTGCGTGATCCTGGACTTGCCCGCCTCTATGGGGAAGGCCAACGCCATCTCGGCGTTCTTCTGCGAAAAGGTGGACGCGGCCGAGGACGCCCGGTTCACCTTTGATTTCGACGGAAAGCTCTGCCGCGTGATCCTGGCCGGCATCGCGGAATCCGTCGCAGAGATCGTCAAGTCTTACTACGCGCTGGAGCTGCCGGACTGAGCAGCGCTGAGCTTATGAGAAAATCGCTTTTGCCCCTGGGGGCAAAAGCGGTTTTCTCGTTGAACGGGGCCGCAGGGTGTGGTATACTTTCCCCATGACAAAACGGCCGGCGGGGACGAAGGCGGATACCCGGGAAAGGGGAGGACTGCGCATTGATCAGCAGCGTCGAATACAGCAGGATCGTCTCGGACCTGATGGACGAGCTGCCGCAGGAGTTCTTTCGGGAACTCTCCGGCGGCGTGATTGTGTCGGAGGCGGCGCCGATCCCGGACTACGCCCGCGGTGATGATCTGTTTACGATGGGACAATATCAGTATTCCGCCGGCATCCGGCAGATCGTGATGTACCGGGGCTCTTTCGACCGGGTCTATCCCTATGCGGACGCGGCGGAGGCGAAAAAGCTCCTGCGGGGCATCCTGCGCCATGAGTTCCGGCACCATTTGGAATACCTGGGCGGTGTCCACAATTCCTCCTCCCTGGAGGCACAGGACGAGCGGGAGAAGCAGGCCTATCTGGCCCGTTGTGAAAACAATACCTCAGGAAGCGGGAGATAAACCCCAAACGATCGGGGCCCCGACGGAGGGAAACGAGCTCTCGATCATGATCATTACGAGACTGCCAAAGAGAATCCCAACCGCGGTGCCCGGCCAGACCGAAACACCCGGAGATGCACGCGGAAAGCCCCTGCCATTCGGCAGGGGCTTTCCGCATGGGGTCAGGAGGAAAAAGGAAAAACTCAGGCCCTCCCGCTGCGCCGCAGTCTTGGCTCGGCGGGGGAGAGTCGCTGACGGATGGGGGAGCGGGGACGGGCGATGAGCAGGCGCCCCTCGGGACAGGAGAAGAGCTCCGCTTCCATGTCTCGCCAGGGACAGAGTCCCTTTTCGCAGAGACAATCGTCCACCGCGGAGCGCACCGAGACGGATTCGTTCGGGGAGAGCAGGAGCACGACGCAATCCGAAGAAATACAATATGTAACCATATCGTTTCCTTTCTGTCTTTTTCAGAAACTAAAATGAGAGAAATAAGTTTAATTTACATACATTTTACAACTTTTTTTCGCGGTTTTCCATGAAAAAAATATGGAAATTCGGGAAATGCTATGGTATACTTTGGTTACGGAAATTATGTAAATCATTTTCATTATGCGCAGAGAAAAGGGGCGATAGACGATGGACTTCCTGGAGAAGCGCATCGACGGCGAGGAGAAATATAAGGGCGTCATCGTCCGGGTACGTCTGGACCGGGCGGAGCTGTGCGACGGAAAGATCGTGCGGCGGGAGGTCGTGGAGCATCCCGGCGGCGTGTGCATCCTCCCGGTGGACGAAGAGGGGAACTGCACCATGGTGCGCCAGTTCCGTTACCCCTTCGGCCGCATGATGCTGGAGGCCCCTGCCGGCAAGCTGGAATACGGAGAAGACCCGCTGGAATGCGCGGTGCGGGAGCTCTCCGAAGAGACCGGCTACACGGCGGACGAGCTGATCGACCTGGGCGCCATGTGCACCTCTCCCGGCTTTTCCACCGAGGTGCTGCACATCTACCTGGCCCTTGGTCTCCACGCGGGAAAGAGTCACCCGGACGAAGGGGAGTTCCTGAACGTGGAAAAGATCCCCCTCAACAAGCTCTCGGAAATGGTCATGGCCAACGAGATCGACGACGGAAAGACCATTGCGGCGGTGCTGAAAGCGGAAAAATACCTGAAAAATCGTTGACTTTCGCACTTTATAACGGCAAATCAAGATAATACTTGCCAGAGACCACAAGATCTGGTATAATCATCAATCGGATTCCCCAAGTGGGACGCTCCGAAAAGTTTGGAAGGTGCTCATTTTGGAAAAATACCGTATCAACGGCGGAAGACCGCTTCGCGGTGAGGTGGAGATCAGCGGCGCAAAGAACGCCGCCGTGGCGATCATCCCGGCCGCCCTCCTGGTCGACGGCGTATGCCGCATCGAGAATATTCCCCAGATCAGCGATACCGACATGCTGCTTACCATTCTGGCCGAGCTTGGCGCCAGAGTGAGCTATATCAACCGTTCCACCATTGAGATCGACTGCACCAACGCCCGCTATCAGGATGCACCCTATGATCTCATGCGGAAGATCCGCGCTTCCTATTACCTGATCGGCTCCATGCTGGGCCGCTTTGGCAGCGCCAAGACCACCATGCCCGGCGGCTGCAACTTCGGCGTGCGTCCTATTGACCAGCACATCAAGGGCCTGACCGCCCTGGGCGCCGCCATCGACGTGAAGAACGGCTTTATCTATGCCGACGCGGCGGGCGGCCGCCTGCACGGGGCCAGGATCTATCTGGACAAGGTCTCCGTGGGCGCCACCATGAACATCATGATCGCGGCGGTGCTGGCCTCCGGCCGTACCATTATTGAGAACGCGGCCCGTGAGCCCCACATCGTGGACCTGGCCAACTTCCTCAACTCCATGGGCGCGGACGTGCGCGGCGCAGGCACCGACACCATCAAGGTCAACGGCGTGGACAAGCTCCACGGCGGCACCTACACCATCATCCCCGACCAGATCGAGGCCGGCACCTATATGGTCGCCGCCGCGGCCACCGGCGGGGAGGTCCTGGTGAAAAACGTGATCCCCAAGCACCTGGAGTGCATCAGCGCCAAGCTCCGGGAGACCGGCACCATCGTCCAGGAGTATGAGGATTCCGTCCTGGTCAAGGGCGCCAGCAATCTGCGCCGGGTCAACGTGAAGACCATGCCCTATCCCGGCTTCCCCACGGATATGCAGCCCCAGATGGGCATGCTCCTGTGCCTGGCTCAGGGCACCTCGGTCATCACCGAGGGCATTTACGACAACCGCTTCAAGTACGTCAACGAGCTGCGCAAAATGGGCGCGGAGATCCAGGTGGACGGGCGCATCGCCATCATCGAGGGCGGGCGGCGCCTTACCGGCGCTCAGGTCATGGCCTGCGATCTGCGGGCCGGCGCCGCCATGGTGATCGCGGGACTTTGTGCCGCCGGCGTCACCGAGGTGGAGGATATTCACTTTATCGAGCGCGGCTATGAGAATTTCGTCGGCAAGCTCCAGAAGCTGGGGGCGGACATCGAGCTGGTGGACGTTCCCGAGAACCTTGAGCTGAACGAGAAGATCGTCTCCTTCGGCTGATGCGTGTGCATGTGTTTGCCAGCGGCTCCGGCGGGAACTGCCTGCTGCTGGAGAATCATGATACCAAAGTGCTGATCGACGCCGGGATCTCCAAGCGCCGAGTGGACGCGGCCCTGAAAAGTCTGGGCTGCACAATGGGAGATATTGCCGGAGTGCTCATTACCCATGAGCACTCCGATCACATTTCCGGGCTGGAAACGCTGGTGAAAGGCCGGGAGATCCCCGTCTACGCCCCGCATACGGTGGCGGCACGCTTGTGCGGCATGAAGCCGGACCTGGAAGATTCCATACGCCATATCCCGGTGGGGGCGGCTTTTGCCATCGGCAGCCTGGGGGTGACGGCCTTTCACACCTCCCACGACACGGATGAGAGCGTGGGCTACCGGATCGAGGGGGAGGGCGTCTACGCCCATGCCACCGACACCGGCTGCGTCACCGAAGAGATGCGTGCGGCCCTTTTGGGTGCGGACACGGTGCTGCTGGAGTCCAACCATGATGAGGAGATGCTGCGCTGCGGGCCTTATCCTTTCTATCTCAAGCGGCGCATCCTCTCCGACCGGGGCCATCTCTCCAACGCCGCCTGCGCGGCCTTTGCCAGGGAACTGGCCGGGAGCGGGACCAGGCAGATCATCCTGGGGCATCTGAGCCGGGAGAACAACACGCCGGCCAAGGCCATGGCCGAGACGGGCCGGGCGCTGCTGGGGACGGATACGGCGCTCTACTGCGCCCCGGTCCTGGGCTGCCTGACGCTGGAGGTGGGAGGAAGCCAATGCTGAACATCAAGCTGATCTGCGTGGGGAAAATGCGCGAGCGCTTTTATATCGACGCCTTTGAGGAGTACCGCAAGCGCCTGGGCGCCTACTGCCGCCTGGAGCTGATCGAGCCTGCCGAGCAGCGTCTGCCCGAGCGGCCCTCCCAGGCGGAGATCGACGCCGCCCTGGACCGGGAGGCGGGGGAGATCCTGAAGGCCATCCCCGCCGACGCCTATGTGGCTGCGCTGTGTGTGGAGGGGAAGGAATACCCCAGCGAGTTTATGGCGGAGCTGGTGGAGGACCGGGAAAATTCCGGCAAGCCAAAGCTCTGCTTTGTGGTGGGCGGGTCCTACGGCCTGTCGAATCGGGTCAAAGAACGCGCCGATCTGCGCCTGAGCATGAGTAAAATGACATTTCCGCATCATTTGGCAAGAATAATGCTTGCAGAACAGCTCTATCGGGGGTATAAAATAAAAGAAGGAGCTCGTTATCATAAGTGAAGGAGCGTTATCCAATGAACGAACCCAAAATCGAATGGGGAAGAGCGGACCTGGGCGGCCTGCTGGAGCGCTGGCCCAAGGGGGAGGACGGAAAGCCCGTTCAGGCGCGGCTTCTCTGCCACTGCACCTGTGTGGATATGTCCGATCGACTCCTGGTGAACATGCTGGAGGCCTATGGGATCCCCTGCCTCAGCGTCGACCCCGGCGACGGGGGCTTTGCCCGCGTGGTGATGGGCATGAGCGGCCAGGGCGTGGACATTTATGTACCCGAAAATCTGTATGACGACGCCGCAGCGTTATCAAAGGAGGAAGAGCATGAGGAATTATAAGGAAGAGTACCAGCGCTGGCTGGACAGCCCCGCACTGAGCGAGCGGGAGTGGGCGGAACTGGACGCCATCCGTGACGACGAGAAGGAGATCGAGAGCCGCTTCTTCGCGCCGCTGGAGTTCGGCACCGCTGGCCTCCGCGGCACCATGAAGCTGGGCCTGCACCACATGAACGTGCACGTGATCCGCTGGGCCACCCAGGCCTTCGCAAACGTCATTTCCGCCGAGGGCGACGAGGCCAGGGAGAAGGGCATCGCCATCGCCCATGACTGCCGCCTCAACGGGGAAGACTTCGCCCGGGAGGCCGCCTGCGTCATGGCCGCCAACGGCATCCACGTCCGTATTTTCGACGCGCTGCGCCCCACCCCGGAGCTGAGCTTCGCCGTGCGGCACTACGGCTGCACCGCCGGTTTGAACGTGACGGCCAGCCACAACCCCAAGGAGTATAACGGCTACAAGGTCTACTGGTCCGACGGGGCCCAGCTCCCGCCCCAGCATGCCGAGGCCATCGCCCGCCAGATGGACGCCATCGACATCTTCTCCGGCTTCAAGACCTGCGATTTTGACGAGGCGGTAGCCAAGGGCCTCATCGAGGTCATCGGCGAGGAGACGGACGAGGCCTTCCTGCAGGAGGTCATGGCCCAGGCCATCGACACCGAGGCCGTCAAGGCCGCGGCGGACGATTTGAAGATCGTCTACACCCCCTTCCACGGCTGCGGCTACAAGCTGGTGCCCGAGGCTCTAAAGCGCCTTGGCATCAAGCATCTCTTCCCGGTGCCCGAGCAGATGGTCATCGACGGCAACTTCCCCACGGTGGTGAGCCCCAACCCGGAGAATCCCGAGGGCTTCTACCTGGCGGTGGATCTGGCCAAGAAGGTTGACAGCGACCTCATCATCGGCACCGACCCGGACTCTGACCGCATCGGCACCATGGTCCGCAAGGGCGACGAGTATGTCACCATCACCGGCAACCAGATGGGCGTGCTGCTGCTGGACTATATCATCCAGGCCCGCAAGGCCACCGGTAAGCTGCCGGAAAACGCCGGCGCCGTGGCCAGCATCGTCACCACCGGCATGGCCCGCACCGTGTGCGAGGCCAACGGCGTCCACTTTGAGGACACCTTCACCGGCTTCAAGTTCATGGCCGAGCGCATCGCCGCCTGGGAAGCCGCCGGCAGCTACAAGTATATCTTCGCCTACGAGGAGAGCTACGGCTACATGGTGGGCGACTTCGTGCGCGACAAGGACGCGGTGACCGCCTCCGTGCTGGTGGCCGAGATGGCCGCCCACTACGCGCTCAAGGGCATGACCCTGCTGGACGCCATGAACGCCCTCTACGAGAAATACGGCTTCTTCGCGGAGAAGACCGTGAACCTGGTGATGCCGGGCCTGGAGGGTATGGCCAAGATGAAGGCCATCATGGACGATCTGCGGGCCAATCCTCCCGAGAACATCGCCGGGGAAGAGGTCCTGCGCCTGCGGGATTACCTGGACGGCAGCATCGCCGTCAAGGGCCTGGGCAAGGTGGACCGCACCCCCTTTGCCGGCTCCAACGTGCTTTACTTCGAGCTGGCCGACGGCTCCAGCTTCATCGTCCGTCCCTCCGGCACCGAGCCGAAGATCAAGGTTTATCTGCTGGTACGCGGCAAGAGCGCGGAGGACTGCGCGGCCAAGGTGGAGAAATATAAGGAATTCACCGAGGCCATCGGCAAATGAAAACCCTGCTGCAGCTGTTTCTCGCCTTCGCCCGGGTCGGCGTCATGACCTTCGGCGGCGGCTATGCCATGATCCCCATCCTGGAGCGGGAGATCGTGGACCGGAAGGGCTGGGCCACCGGGGAAGAGCTGATGGACTATTACGCGGTCGGTCAGTGCACCCCCGGGGTCATCGCCGTGAATACCGCCACCTTTATCGGCTATAAGGTCGCGGGGATCCCCGGCGGGATCTTCGCAACCCTGGGCGTGGTGTTTCCCTCGGTGGTCATCATCACCGTCATTGCCGGGGTCCTGACCCATTTTGCGGATATCCCCGCGGTGCAGAGCGCCTTTGCGGCGGTGCGCGTGTGCGTGTGCGTGCTGATCTTCAGCGCCGTCGTCAAGCTCTGGAAGGGCGCGGTGAAGGACAAGGCGGCGCTGGTGCTGTTCCTGCTGGTCTTCATCCTCTCCATCTTCCTGAAAATCTCCCCGGTGTTTTATGTGCTGTTCTGCGCCGCCGCCGGGATCGTCTTCACCAGAATGGGGGTGCGCGGGAAATGATGCTGCTGCTCCGCCTGTTCTGGGAGTTCTTCAAGACCGGCCTCTTCGCCGTGGGCGGCGGGATGGCGACCTTGCCCTTCCTCTACAGCATGGCGGATAAAACCGGCTGGTTTACCGCGGCACAGCTTGCGGATATGATCGCCGTGTCCGAGTCCACCCCTGGCCCCATCGGCGTCAATATGGCCACCTACGTGGGCTTTACCACCGCCGGGGTAACCGGCGCGGTGGTGGCGACCCTGGGCCTGGTGACTCCCTCCGTCATCATCATCCTGATCATCGCCCGGGTGCTGCAGAAATTCCGCCAGAACAAGACTGTGGACGCGGCCTTTTACGGCCTGCGCCCCTGCTCTGTGGGTCTGATCGCCGCGGCGGGCTTGCTGGTGGTCAGAATCGCCATGTTCCATTTCGATACATACGCCGAGAGCGGCGTCTTTCTGGATCTCTTCAACTGGAAAGCGCTGGCGCTGGCTGCCGTGCTGCTGGTGCTGACCCGCTGGGTCAAGCCCGTGAAGAAGCTGCATCCCATCTTCTTCATCCTGGGCTCCGCCCTTGTGGGCGTACTGTTTTCATTCTGAATACCCAAAGACAGATCGGGCGCTCCTTTTGGAGCGCCCGATCTGTTTACAGAAACAGCATGGAAAGGCCATAAGCCAGCCCTCCGCCCAGCGCGGCGCTCAGCAGCCTCCCCGCCAGATGCGGGGAGGCTTTTGCGCGGCTCTCCGCCAGCACCGAAAGGGTTTGAAAATGGACGGAGACGCCGCCCCAGCCCACTAAGACCGCCGCCAGCGCCAGGTTCCCGGGAGTGGCGGCAAGGCCGCGCATGGCGCCGATGCCGCCGCCCAGCTCCCAGAAGCCGGTGAGCAGGGCGCGGCACTGGGGCACGTCCAGCCCGGTCAGGACGGAGAGCCGGACCGAAAGCCCGTCCAGCAGACCCCAGGCGTCCAGCAGCCCCGTAAAAACTGTGAAGCAGACCACGAAGCCGCAGACGTTCAGCGCCGCCAGCACCGCCGCGCGTACCGCCTCCGGCAGGGCCCGGCTGAAGGGAAGCGGGACGGCCCCTCCGCCCACGGCCTCCGCTTCCGGAAACGGCTCGTCTCCCCGCAGCAGGATCCCCGCCAGGATCGCCGCCAGCCCGTGGGAAGTGTAGAGCAGCAGCCCGATCCGGGTGGAGTGAAAGATCCCCGCGCCGATGGCGCCCACCAGAAAGGCAGGACCCGAGTTATTGCAGAAGCCCAGCAGCCGTTCCGTCTCCCGGGGAGAGAGCCGCCCCTGTTCCTCCAGCTCCGCCAGGTACGAGGCGCCCAGGGGGTAGCCGCCGGTGAGCCCGATGAACAGGGCCGTGGCCCCCGCGCCGGAGACGTGAAACAGCTTTTTCGCCAGGGGAGCCAGCCTTTGCCCGGCGAGCCCCGGGAAATCCAGTCGGCTCAACAAGGCGGATACCACAAAAAAGGGAAAAAGGGAGGGCAGGATCAGCTCCCAGCAGAGCCGCAGCCCATAGGCGGCGGAGGCGATCACTCGGTCGGAGGCGAAGATCAGCACAAACAGGGCGCAGAGCGCCGCAAGCACAGGCAGTTTCGATTTCATAGCTCCCTCCCAAGGAAATTTATCTGTGTATCAAATTATGAGAGGCGGCATAGAGATATACGGACAAGGGGATGATATTTTTGAAAAAGGCGCCTATGATCGCCGGAGCCATTGCCGAGCGGCTGGAGCTGCCCGGGGAGGCGGTGGGCGAGCTGAAGCTGAGCGTAGTGGACCGCCGCCGGGCCCTGATCGAGAACCACCGGGGCCTGCTCGCCTGTACCGAGGAGCGCATCGACGTCCGGGGCGGGCATGGCAGTCTGAGCCTCAGCGGGGTGGGGCTCTGCATCGAGGCCATGAACGAAAAGGACCTGCTGATCAGCGGAAAGCTGGAGCGGGCGGAATGGGACGGGTAGGAGAGGACTGCGTATGCTTGTGGAAACGGGACTGTTGGGCCTTGCCCGGATCGAGATCCTGGGGGCCGAGCCGGAGCTGCTGGTGAATCGGGGGGTCCGGGAGGGGCTGCGGCTTTGGAAGATCCGCCGGGTGGACGGCTGCACCTTCACCGCAGCGACCTGGGAGCGGGATCTGCCGGCGCTGGAGGCGGCGGCAGCGGACTGCGGCTGCGAGATCCGGGTCCGGTCGCTGCGGGGCGGCAGCCGGGGCCGCGCTCTTTTTCGGGCCAGAAGGGTGCTGCTGGCGGCGCTGCTGCTGGCGGCGCTGCTGCTGGGAGCCTCCTCGCTCTTCCTCTGGGAGATCCGGGTGGTGGGCTGCGAGAAGCTGAGCGAGGGGCAGGTCCTGCGGGCCCTGGCCGACTGCGGCGTGGAGCGGGGCAGCTTCTGGCCGGGGATCTCAGCGGACCTGGTGCGCAGCCGGGTACTGACGGAGCTGCCGGAGATCGCCTGGATGACGGTGAACGTCTCCGGCTCCAGGGCGGTGGTGCTGGTGACGGAGCGGGAGGAAAAGCCGGAGATCGTCCGGGAGGATGAGCCGGCGGACATCCGGGCCAAATGCGCCGGGGTGATCACCGGGATGACGGTGCTGAACGGACGGCCCATGGTCCAGCCCGGGGACGCGGTGCTGGAGGGCGAAGTGCTGGTGAGCGGCTCCATGGAGAGCGTCACCGCGCCCACCCGGGCAGTGCGCGCCATGGGGGAGATCCGGGCGGAGACGCGACATGAGCTGACGGCAGTCTGCCCGCTGGAGGCCCTGCAGATCCGCGAGCCTTCCCGCTCAAACAGCCGTTTTGCCCTGCAGATCCGAAAGAAACGGGTGAATCTGGGCTTTTTTCATGGAAAAGGCCTTGACGAATGTGATAAAATCATGCATGAATATAACTTGGGTGTAAAGGGCCTGTTTGCCCTGCCGGTGACCCTGATCCGGGAGGAGCGGCATCCCCGGCGCCTGCAGGAGAACTGGGCCGACCGGGAAGAGGAAATGAAGGCCGCCCTGCTCAGGCGGCTGCAGGAGCAGATCGACGGGGAGATCCTCTCAAGCGAGTTTGCCGTCAGCCGGGCGGACGGTCTGCTGACGGTCACCCTGGTTGCCCGGTGCAGCGAAAACATTGCGGAAACGGCGCCTTTCGCGCCGCCCGGATGATGACGGAAGGAAGAGTACCAATGATAGAGAAAACCATCGCGGTGGAACGGATGGAACACGTGATCCAGGTCTTCGGGTCCTTTGACCAGAACCTGCGGATCATTGAAAGCGAGCTGGGGGTCAAGGTCCTGGACCGGGACGATCAGCTCCATATCTGCGGCGAGGCCGAGGATGTGCTCCTGGCGGAGAAGGCCATCAACGGCCTGCTGACCCTGGCCGCCAAGGGGGAGAACATCGACGCCCAGAACGTGCGCTATATCCTGAAGCTCGTCAGCGAGGGCAAGGAAAAGCAGATCGACGAGCTGGCGGGGGACGTGATCTGCATCACCGCCAAGGGCAAACCCATCAAGCCCAAGACCCTGGGCCAGCGGGATTACTGCAAGGCCATCCAGGACAACACCGTCACCCTGGGCATCGGCCCCGCCGGCACCGGCAAGACCTATCTGGCCGTGGCCGCCGCCGTGGCCGCCTTCCGCGCGGAGGAGGTCAACCGCATCATCCTGACCCGCCCCGCCGTGGAAGCGGGGGAGCGGCTGGGCTTCTTGCCCGGGGACCTGCAGAGCAAGGTGGACCCGTACCTGCGCCCGCTGTATGACGCGCTGTTCGACATGCTGGGCCCGGATACCTATCAGAAATATCTGGAGCGGGGCAATATCGAGGTGGCGCCCCTGGCCTATATGCGCGGCCGGACCCTGGATGACAGCTTCATCATTCTCGACGAGGCCCAGAACACCTCCCGGGAACAGATGAAAATGTTCCTGACCCGCATCGGCTTTGGCTCCAAGGTGGTCATCACCGGCGATATCACCCAGATCGACCTGCCCGAGGACAAGGTCAGCGGGCTGAAGGTGGCCATGAAGGTGCTGGACGGGATCGAGGATATCGCCATCTGCACCCTCACCGGCGCGGACGTGGTGCGCCACCGGCTGGTGCAGAAGATCATCGAGGCCTACGAGGTCTATGACAAGAAAAACCCGCCGGAGTCCGCCAAAAAGCCGGGACTGGCCCCCAAATACAAGTACAAGAGATTTGACGAATAAGAAAAGAGAGAACGCCATGGAACATGAGATCTATGTCAGCCGGGAGGTCAAGAACCTCGGTCACAACAATGCTGCCCGGCTCATCAAGCAGGCGGCGAAACGGGCCCTGGATGCGGAAGAGGTTAACGTAAATTGCATTATATCAGTTATGTTAACCGATGACGCCGGCATTCGGCAGATAAACCGGGAGTTTCGCGGCATCGACCGGGAGACGGACGTGCTGTCCTTCCCCCTGAACGAGCTGACGCCGGGGGCCTTTGATCCGGAGGGCTGCGAGCGGGATCTGGACAGCGGCGCGGTGCTGCTGGGGGACATGATGATCTCGCTGCCCCGCTGTGAAGAGCAGGGAACGGAGTTCGGCCACGGCTTTGACCGGGAGATCCAGTATCTGACGGTCCATTCCGTGCTGCATCTGCTGGGCTACGACCATGTGGACGAGGGGCCCATGAAGGCGCAGATGCGCGCCCGGGAAAAGGCCATCATGGGCGATGAATGATTGCTTGAAGTTTTGAGATAACAGGAGATATTACACCTATGACAAAATCTGCAATGATCACGCTGTGCGGGCGGCCCAATGTGGGCAAGTCTACCCTGACAAACGCCCTGGTGGGGGAGAAGGTTGCCATCGTCTCCAACAAGCCCCAGACCACCCGCAACCGCATCACCGCCATTGTGAACCGGGGAGATACCCAGTTCGTGCTGATGGATACCCCGGGCTTTCACAAGCCCCGGACACGCCTGGGCGACTACATGGTGAACGTGGTGAAGGAGAGCGTGGCGGACGTGGACTGCGTGCTGCTGCTGGTGGAGCCGGTGGCGGCCATCGGGCCTCAGGAGGATGCGCTCCTGGAGCGCATCCGTCAGAGCGGCGTCCCCGCCATCCTGGTCATCAACAAGATCGACACCGTGGACAAGACCCGGCTCCTGGAGGTCATGGCGGTCTACTCCGCTGCCCATGATTTCGACGCCATCCTGCCCCTCTCCGCCAAGACCGGCGACGGGCTGGAGGAGCTGATGGACGAGCTTGCCAAGTACGCCGCCGAGGGTCCCCACCTTTTCCCCGAGGACATGATTACCGACCAGCCGGAGCGGCAGATCTGTGCGGAGCTGGTGCGGGAAAAGCTGCTGCAGTGCCTGGACAAGGAGATCCCCCACGGCACGGCGGTGGAGGTCACCCGTTTTTCCGAGCGGGATAACGGCATTATCGATCTGGAAGTGACGATCTACTGCGAAAAAGACAGCCATAAGGGCATTATTATCGGCAAAAAAGGCGCCATGCTCAAAAAGATCGGAGAGCTGGCCCGACAGGATATCGAGGATTTCATGGGCACCAAGGTCTATCTGCAGACCTGGGTGAAGGTGAAGGAAAACTGGCGCGACTCCATGGCCCAGCTTCGCAACTTCGGCTTTTCCGAGATGTAGGGGCCGGCACCCTTGACGGCCCGTGATTCAGATGCATACAATTTCAAGAAAATGGTTCCCATGAACGCGTCCGCCTCTGCGCAAACTAAGAGCAGAGGTGGTCGACGTGCAATTTGATGCGATCTGGCAGGCCTTTGCCGAGACCGGCGACCCGGTCTGCTACATGCTGTACAAGGCGGTCAAGCGAGACCGCACTGTCAGGACCGACTCGGGGGAGGCTCCCCGGGTCACGGATTGACACGGAGTTTCCAATAGAAGAGGGCAAAGATTTTTCTGGGGGGATCGGGCCAGACGAGGCGGTTTTCGCAGAGCATAATGGATATATATGGTCAAGAAAACCAACGAAGTATGGCGCGATTCCGCTGAGAAAGCTTGCCCGATTTCTATTGGAACTTCGTGGAGGAGTTTACATAACGTGTTTAAAACCACCAAGGGCCTCGTACTGCGGGAGGTCCGATACAAAGAAGCGGACCGGATCCTGACGATCCTGACGGAGTCGGACGGGAAGATCACCGCCAAGGCCAGGGGCGTCCTGCGCAAGTCCAGCCGCAGCGCCGCCGCCACCCAGCAGCTCACCTGGTCGGAGCTGACCCTGTTCGGCAACCGGGGCAAGTGGACGGTGAACGAGGGCAGCGTGCTGGAGGGCTTTTCCGGCCTGCGGGACGAGATCGAGCGGCTGGCCCTGGGCAGCTATTTTGCCGAGTGCCTGGAGGCCTTTGCCGTGGAGGATCAGCCGGATCCGGCGCTGCTGCAGCTGGGGCTCAACTCCCTGTACGCCCTCAGCGAGAAGCTGGGCGAGCCGGAGAAGATCAAGGCCGCCTTTGAGCTTCGGCTCATGTGCCTCACGGGCTTTCAGCCGGACGTTCGCGCCTGCGCCGTCTGCGGCAAAACGGAGCCGGAGGACCCGGTTTTGAGTCTGGAGGACGGCGTGATCTGCTGTCGGAGCTGCCGAAAGGCCTCCTGGGACGGCGCCTTGCTGGAGGAGGGAGCCCTCGCCGCCATGCGCTATGTGGTCTCCGCCCCTGCGAAGAAGCTCTTTTCCTTTCCTCTGGAGGGGAGGGCGCTGCAAAACCTCTCCCGCGCCTCGGAGCGCTATGTCCAGGCCCATGCGGAGCGCCGCTTTTCCACCCTGGAATACTACAGACAGTTTACGGAGAAAACGATATGAGTTTTTTTGAAAAATCCCTGAACACCCTGGAGCTGCCGGCCGTTTTGCAGATGCTCTCGGCCCAGGCGGTGGGGGAGACGGCCAAGGAACGGGCTCTCTTGCTGACGCCCGCGTCCGATCCCTTTGAGGTGAAGCGCCGCCTGGAGGAGACCAGCGCCGCCAAGACCATGATGGTGGTGCGCGGCAGCCCCAGCTTCTCCGGCGTCAAGGACGTGCGGGCCTCTCTGGCCCGGGCGGACCTGGGCGGCGCCCTCAACACCCGGGAGCTGCTGGATATTGCCCGGGTGCTCCAGTGCGCCCGCCTGGTGCGGGGCTATCTGGCCGATGACAGCGTGGGCAGCACCTGCATCGACTCCCTGTTCCACGCCCTGCGGGCCAATAAATTCCTGGAAGAGAAGATCGGCACCTCCATCGTGGGGGAGGATGAGATCGCCGACGGCGCGTCCCCGGAGCTTGCGGACATCCGCCGGAAGATGCGGGCCGCTGCGGCCCGGGCCCGGGACGCGCTGCAGAAGATCCTCTCCTCGCCCTCCTACGCCAAGGCCCTTCAGGAGCCCATCATCACCATGCGCTCCGACCGCTATGTGGTCCCGGTGAAGGCTGACCACAAGGGGGCCGTCCCCGGGCTGGTGCATGATATTTCCGCCACGGGGCAGACTCTCTTCGTGGAGCCCATGGCGGCGGTGAAGGCCAA
This sequence comes from Oscillospiraceae bacterium, assembly GCA_902765595.1. Classification (GTDB taxonomy): domain Bacteria; phylum Bacillota; class Clostridia; order Oscillospirales; family Oscillospiraceae; genus Limivicinus. Next base: position 97,601 of record CACXAQ010000002.1, read on the forward strand.
CAACGAGCTGCGGGAGCTGGCAGCCAAGGAGAAGCAGGAGATCGAGCGGATCCTGGCGGAGCTCTCCGCCGACTGCGCCGAGCACCGCGGGGACATCGACTCGGACTTCGACCTGCTGGTGCGGCTGGACCTGATCTTCGCCAAGGCCAAGCTCAGCTATAAGCTGGACTGCCAGGAGGCCAGCCTGGAGGGAGAGGGCATCGTGCTGCGCCGGGCGCGGCATCCGCTGCTGGACCAGGCCAAGGCCGTCCCCATCGACGTGGAGCTGGGCGACAGCTTCGATACCCTGGTCATCACCGGCCCCAACACCGGCGGCAAGACCGTGTCCCTGAAGACCATCGGCTTGCTTGCCGCCATGAACCAGTGCGGCCTGCACATCCCCGCCGCCGACGGCAGCAAGCTGCCGGTGTTCCGGCACATCCTGGCGGACATCGGCGATGAGCAGAGCATCGAGCAGAGCCTCTCCACCTTCTCGGCCCACATGACCAACATCGTGAGTATCCTGCAGGAGTGCGACGAGAAGTCCCTGCTGCTCTTTGACGAGCTGGGCGCCGGCACCGACCCCACCGAGGGCGCGGCCCTGGCCATCTCCATCATCGAGTATGCCCGTCAGAAGGGGGCCATGATCGCCGCCACCACCCACTACGCCGAGCTGAAGGTCTACGCCACCAACGAGCCCGGCGTGCAGAACGCCTCCTGCGAGTTTGACGTGGAGACCCTGCGGCCCACCTACCACCTGCTGGTGGGCATCCCCGGCAAATCCAACGCCTTTGCCATCTCCAAGCGCCTGGGCCTGGGGGAAGACATCATCGACGACGCCAGGAGCCGGGTGAGCACCGACAGCGCCAGCTTTGAGGCCACCATCGAAAAGCTGGAGCAGACCCGTCTGCTGCTGGAGAAGGACCGGGAAGAGGCGGCCAGGAAGCTGCGGGAGGCGGAGGAGAACAACCGGAAATCCGCCCAACTGCGCAAGGAGCTGGAGGTGCGGCTGGAGAAGGCCGACCTCAAGGCCAAGCGGGACGCCGAACGCATCCTGCGGGAGGCCAAGGAAACGGCCGAGGCTACCTTCCGGGAACTGGACGAAATGCGGGAGAAGGCAAACGACGAGGACAATATCCAGCGCATCAACGAGGCCCGCAGCGAGCTCAGGCGCCGTCTGAACCAGTCCGCGGACGCCCTGCGCGAGCAGGAGCTGCCCAAGGAGGCCGAGCAGGTATCCTCCCGGCCCGTCCGCCCCGGTGATACGGTGCAGATCAAGTCCATGGGCATGAAGGCGGAGGTGCTCTCCGTCTCGCCCGACCGGGTGCTCTCCCTGCGGGCGGGCATCATGAACGTCACTGCCCGGGAGGACGAGGTGCTGCTGCTGGAGGGCGTGGCCCAGCAGACGAAGAAGAACACTGCCTCTCTTGCAGGCTCTGCGACCCTGCGCAGCGCCATTTCTCCGGAGATCGACCTGAGGGGCATGGAGGCCATCGAGGCGGTCCTGGCGGCGGAGCGTTACCTGGACAGCGCCGTGATGGGCAAGCTCAAAACCGTCACCATCATCCACGGCAAGGGAACCGGCGCCCTGCGCACGGCGGTGCAGAACATGCTGCGCCACAACAAGTTCGTCAAATCCTTCCGCCTGGGCCGCTTCGGCGAGGGCGAGGCGGGCGTGACCATCGTGGAATTAAAATGACAAAGTCCCGTCTTTTTCGATAGAAAAACCGTATAAAAGAGAAACGGACGGACCGCCCGGAAATGGTAAAAATCACGAAACGGCGGAAAGCGGTTGACGATTGGTCGAAAATTTGATAAAGTGGCATAGAATCCAATGGATCCATTTATAAAGTATAAGGAGATGCGGGCATGATTTCCAAGGAAGTAGTTATCAACAATCAGGTGGGTCTCCACGCAAGACCCGCAACGTTCTTCATTCAGAAGGCCAATGAGTTCAAGAGCAGCATCTGGGTCGAGAAGGAAGAGCGGCGCGTCAACGCCAAGAGCCTTCTGGGCGTTCTGTCCCTTGGCATCGTGAAGGGTACCGCCATCACCATCATTGCCGACGGCACCGATGAGGACGCGGCCATTGCCACGCTTTCGGAGCTGATCGATTCCGATTTCTCCGAGTAAGTCCGGCAAACATACAGAAGATAGGGGTGTGCTTCCTGCACACCCCTTTTTCAAAATTCCGATCGGGAGGTGAGGACATGCTGGATACTCTGCGGGAAAAAGCCAATCGGCTGCCCCTGCTGCCCGGGGTCTACATCATGCTGGACGCCCGGGGCGAGGTCATCTACGTGGGCAAGGCCAAAAAGCTGAAAAACCGGGTCAGCAGCTATTTCCACGGGGAGCATCTGCCCAAGGTGGCCGCCATGGTGGAAAAGGTGGCGGACTTCAACGTCATCGTCGCCGGCAGCGAGTTTGAGGCCCTGGTGCTGGAAAACTCCCTCATCAAGCGCCACAAGCCCCACTATAACATCCTCCTGAAGGACGACAAGGGCTATCCCTTCGTGCGGGTGGACCCCAGAGAGGAGTATCCGGTGATGAGCCTCTCGAGCCGCGCTGCCAAGGACGGGGCCAAATACTACGGCCCCTTCGGCGGCCGCTATCAGACCCGCGAGATCCTGAACACCATCTGCAAGGCTCTGCTGCTGCCGGACTGCAGCCGCAAATTCCCCCGGGACATCGGCAAAGAGCGGCCCTGCCTGAACTACCACATGGGCACCTGCGCCGGCTGGTGTCTGCAGGACAGCAGCCCGGAGGACTACCGGGCCAGGATGCGCCAGGCGGTGCTGATCCTGGAGGGAAAGAGCGGGGAACTGATCGAAGATCTGAAGCGCCAGATGGAGCAGGCGGCGGAGGAGCTGCGCTTTGAGAAAGCCGCGGAGCTTCGGGACCGGGTGCGGGCCATCGAGGGCGTGACCGTCAAGCAGCGGGTGATCGCCACGGCCTTCGCCGATACCGACGCCATCGGCTTCTGCCGGGGCGCCAAGACCTGCTTTACCGTGCTGCATTTTGTGAACGGGGACCTGGCCGACAAGGACGTGGAGATGATGGACGAGCCCCTGGAGGAGGACGGCGAGGCGGTCTCCGATCTGGTGCGGCAGTACTACACCGCCCACCGGGGCGGCTGGCCCAAATCCATCCTTTTGCCCTGCGAGATCGAGGATCGGGAGGAGCTGGAGACCCTGCTCAGCGAGACCGCCGGACGGCGGGTCTATATCGAAACGCCCCACCGGGGTGAGCGGATGCGCCTGATCGAAAGCGCCGCCCTCAACGCCCGGGAGGAGATCCAGCGCCGCACCACCATGGCCCAGCGCCGCAGCAAGACCCTGGAGTGGCTCCAGAAGGCACTGGAGCTGGAGCAGTTCCCCGCCCGGATCGAGGCCTTCGATATCTCAAACCTGGGCGACACCGGGATCGTGGCGGCCATGACCGTCCATGTGGACGGCAAGCCCCTCAAGCGGGACTATCGGAAGTTTCGCATCAAGGACCTGGAGGGGGCTGACGACTATGCCAGCATGTACCAGGCGGTGTACCGCCGTTTCAAGCGCTATGTGGACGGGGACGCGCACTTCGCTCCGCTGCCGGACCTGCTGCTGATCGACGGGGGCGAAAACCACGCGGCCACGGCTGTACGCGCCCAGCAGGATCTGGGCCTTTCGGTACCCACCTACGGCATGGTCAAGGACGACCGGCACCGGACCCGCGCCCTCATCACCCCGGAGGGGCGGGAGATCGGCATCCAGGCCAACCAGGCGGTCTTCGCCCTCATCGGCAACATCCAGGAGGAGACCCATAACACCGCCATCGGCTACCAGCGCTCCTTGCGAAACGAGAGCTATGCTTCGGCGCTGGAGAAGATCGAGGGCGTGGGCCCCAAACGGAAGAACGACCTGCTCAAGGCCTTCAAGTCCGTCAAGGCCATCCGGGAGGCGGAGGAGGAACAGCTGGCTCTTGTGGTGCCACGGAACGCGGCCAGGGCGATTTATCGCTGTTTTCATGATCAGGAAGAGGGAGAAGCCCCTCATCAGTCGCCTTCGGCGACAGCTTCCCCCCGGGGGGAAGCCTGAAAGGAAGGAGATCAAAATGCGTGTGATCACCGGTTCCGCCCGGGGCAGAAAGCTGAAGACCCCGGAAAACTATGACATTCGCCCCACCACGGACAACGTGAAGGAGGCGCTGTTCAACATCATCCAGTTCGACGTCGAGGGCCGGCGGGTGCTGGATCTCTTCGCCGGCACCGGTCAGCTCGGCATCGAGGCGCTGAGCCGGGGGGCGAGAAGCTGCGTCTTCACCGACGAGAGCCGGGAGGCCGTGAAGATCGTCAAGGAGAACCTGAAGACCTGCGGCCTGGAAGGGACTGTTCTGCAGACGAACGCCCTGGATTATCTCCGCCGGGGGGAGCGATTTGACCTGATCTTTCTGGACCCACCCTATGACGCGGGCTTGTATGAGCCCGTGCTGAAAACCATCAATTCGGTTGACAACCTGTCGGATGGTGGTATAATTATCTGTGAGACTCGGCGGGAGATCCCGCTGCCCGTGCTGGAAGCGCCTTACCGGAAGAGGAAGGAATACCGCTACGGGAAGGTCAAAATCTGTATTTATACGAAGGAAAGCCAGGTATGAGTATCGCCATCTGCCCCGGCAGCTTTGACCCCATCACCCTGGGCCATCTGAACATCATCCGCCGCAGCGCGCAGATCTTTGACCGGGTCATCGTCTGCATCATGCATAACGCCATGAAGCCCAACCCCATGTTCACCGTGGAGGAGAAGGTGGAGATGGTCCGCAAGGCCACGGAGCGATATCCCAATGTGACGGTGGACTGGTCGGACGGGCTGCTGGCGGAGTACGCGCGGCAGTATCCAGGCGCCGTCATCGTCAAGGGCCTGCGCGCCGCCTCGGACTTTGAGTACGAGTTTCAGATGAACCTCATCAACAAGAAGATCAATCCCGATCTGGAGACCATGTTCCTGACCGCCAGCGGCAAGTACACCTTCCTCAGCTCCTCCGTGGTGCGGGAGATGGCCGTCTACGGCGCGGATCTCACGGGCCTTGTGCCCCATGAGCTGATCGGCCAGATCGAGGAAAAGGCCAAGCAGTGGAGGATGAAATAATGGAAAACAACGACGTGATGGAACTGCTGGACATCCTGTTCGGCATGATCAGCGAGGCCTGGAATGTTCCCCTGGGCGGTGACAAATGCGTTATCGAGCGGGAAAAGGCCCTGAGCATCATCAACGACATCAAGGCGGCCCTGCCTTCCTCCATCGCGGAGGCGAAGCGCCTGGTGGCGGCCAGGGATGAGTTCATCGGCAACGCCAAGCGGGAGGCTGAGGCCATGCGCAAGAGCGCCGAGGAGAAGTCCCGCCTGCTGGTGGATGAGCAGGAGATCACCCGCATCGCCCGCAGCCGCTCAGCGGAGATGATCGCCGAGGCCGAGGCCAAGTCCACCGAGCTGCGCCGGGTGGCCAAGGAGTATGTGGACGACCTGATGCGTCAGACGGAGGAGAACCTCTCCGGCTCTCTGGACGCGATCCGCGCCGCCCGCAGCAGCTTCCGCAGCGCCAAGGCACCGAAACGACCCGTAGCCGAGGACAAGGAAGCGTAATCCCAAATCCATAATCACTTAAGAAAAAACCGCGCCGGGTCGGCGCGGTTTTTTCTTAAGCTATTAGGGAGCGATACATTAAAAAAAGACAAATAGTTACAGACATTTGTGCTTGCATTTTGCAGAGGGCTCCCCTATAATGGAGGTGCAAAGTGGTTTGAAGTGGTGGAAAATGGAGTAAAATTCCAGGAGATATAAAAGGAGCGATTTGCGTGACAGGCGAATATCAACACTCTCTTGACAATAAAGGACGTCTTTTTATTCCTGCCAAGCTCCGGGATGAGCTGGGCGAGATTTTTTTCATTACCCTCTCGATGGATCGCTGCCTCAGCGCCTACAGCAGTGAGGCCTGGGAGAGCTTTTCGGAAAAGGTCGCGGCAATGCCCTATGTGAAGCAGCGGAAAATGCGCCCGCTTTTTGCCCATGCCGCCCGCTGCGAGCTGGACAATCAGGGCCGTGTCCTGATCCCGCAGAACCTGCGGGATTACGCCGGCTTTACCAAAAACGTCACCGTGGTCGGCTGCAACAATCACGCGGAGCTATGGGACAGCGAGGCGTGGAACGCGGTGTTTGAAGCGGAGACTACGCCCGAGAACATTGCTGCGGTGATGGAGGAGCTGGAGTTCTGATGGACCTGCCGCGGCATGTTTCCGTCCTTCTGGACGAGTGCATCGAAAATCTGAACATTCGCCCGGACGGGATCTATGTGGACGGGACTCTTGGCCTGGGGGGACACTCCTTTGAGATCGCCTCCCGCCTCACCGCCGGGCGGCTCATCGGCATTGACCGGGACCCCAGCGCAATCGAGCGCGCGGGGCACCGGTTATCGCCCTTTGGGGAGCGGGTGACGCTGGTCCACGGCAATTTCAGCGACGCCGTCCAGATCCTGGATTCCCTGGGGATCCGGGGCGTGGACGGGATGCTGTTTGACCTGGGCGTGTCCTCCCCGCAGCTGGACGAGGCGGAGCGGGGCTTTTCCTATATGCAGGACGCGCCGCTGGACATGCGCATGGACAGTACGGCTTCCCTCACCGCCTACGATGTGGTAAACGGCTGGGACGAGGGGCGGCTGAACCGGATCCTCTGGGATTACGGGGAAGAGCGATATGCCCGCCGCATCAGCGCCGCCATTCTGGCGGCAAGAGCGAAAAAGCCCATCGAGAGCACCCTGGAGCTGGTGGAGGTCATCAAAAGCGCCATGCCTGCCGCGGCTCTGCGGGAAAAGCAGCACCCGGCCAAGCGGAGCTTTCAGGCCATCCGCATCGCCGTCAACGACGAGCTGGGTGAGGTGGAGCGAATGATGGACACCGTGCCGGACAAGCTGAATGTGGGCGGCAGGCTGTGCGTCATCAGCTTTCACTCTCTGGAGGACCGGATCGTGAAAAACGGCATCGCCCGCCGGGAGAACGGCTGCACCTGCCCCCGGGAGGCGCCCATCTGTACCTGCGGCTTCGTAAAGACCCTGCGCAGCGTGAGCCGAAAACCCATTTTGCCGAGCGAGGACGAAATAGAGAGAAATCCACGCTCCCGCAGCGCGAAACTGCGCGTGGCGGAGAGAGTGTGAGGATATGAAAAGACCGGAAAACCTGTTTCGCGCCATCTGCCTTTGCTTTTCTGTTCTGCTGCTGGTGCTGAGCCTGCTGTGGGACATCCGGCTGGCCGCGCTGAACGACCTGGCGGCCGGAAAAAAGCGGGAGACGGAGCGGCTAAAGGCGGAAAACGCCCGCCTTCTGGCCCGCTGCGAGAGCAGTCTGAGCCTGGAAGAGATCGAGCGCTACGCCGTGGAGGAGCTGGGGATGCAGCGACTCAGCGGCGAGCAGATGATTTGGGTGGGGGAGCCGGTCGATTAAGAAACAGAGCCGCTTCAAAAGAAGAATCCTTGGATCAGCCGCGGAATATACTTTTGTATCTTTCTTAAGCGGGTGATCGACATGAAGAAAAAACAGGTTGGCGGCGCAGCGCCCGAGCAGGGGCCCAATCGCCAGATGCTTCGCCGCACGCTGTTGTTGACGGCAGTGTGCGGCGTTGCTGCGTTTGCGCTGCTGCTGGCAAGACTCTATCGGCTGCAGATCCTGGACCACGGCTTTTACGAGCAGCGGGCCATCGAACAGCAGCTGCGCGAGGCGCCCACCGCCGCCGCCCGGGGCACGATCTACGATACCCGGGGGCGGGTCCTGGCGGTCAGCGCCTCGGTGGACAACGTCTACCTGAGCCCGGCGGAGATCGAGCAGTACGGCGAGGACCGGGAACTGATCGCCCGGGAGCTGAGCCGGATCCTGGATCTGGACTATGAGGACCTGCTGGAAAAGACCGGCAGGACAGGCTCCTGGTATGTGACGGTGGCCCGAAAGGTGGAGAAGGAGCAGGCCGATCAGGTCCGGGCCTTCAAAACAGAGTATGGGATCCGGGGCGTCCGACTGGAGACGGATACCAAGCGCTATTACCCCAATTCCTCTCTGGCCTGCCATCTGATCGGCTTCGTGGGGACGGATAACTACGGGCTGGAGGGCATCGAGGCCCGTTATGACAGCGTTCTGGCGGGGACTGCCGGTCGGACCGTGCGGGCCACCAACGCCTACGGCACGGAGCTGCTCTTTTCCGGCTTTGAGGAATACCAGCCGGGTCAGGATGGCTATGACATCGTCACCACCGTGGACGCCACCATCCAGTATTTCGTGGAGAAGCACCTGCGTCAGGCCGTGGAGGATTACGACGCGCTCAACGGCGCCGGGGCCCTCTGCATGGACGTGAACACTGGGGCGATCCTGGCGATGGTGTCCCTGGACGGCTACGACCTGAACCATTTTCTCGACGTGAGCGATGAGGCTCGTGCTGCCATCGACGGGGCCGCCACCGAGGACGAGGCCCAGCGCCTTCTGAACGATGCCCGGGCCCGCCAGTGGCGCAACAAGGCCCTGTCCGACACCTATGAGCCAGGCTCGACCTTTAAGATCATCACCCTTTCCATGGCCCTGGAGGAGGGCGCGGTGGATCTGAACAGCAGCTTTTACTGCGGCGGCAGCGTCACCGTCAAGGGCAGGACCACGCCCATCCGCTGCTGGAAGGACGGGGGCCACGGCTCCCAGAATCTCACCCAGGCGGTGCAGCACTCCTGCAACGCCGCCTTTGTGAACATCGGCCTGCGGGTGGGGGCGGAGCGCTTTTATGATTATTGCGAGGCCTTTGGCTTTTTGAAAAAGACCGGGGACCCGGACGAGAACCTGAGCGCCGTCACGGGCATCGATCTCGCCGGAGAGAGCGGCAGCATCTGGTGGAGCGAGAATACCTTCTGCTCGGAGCGAAACCTCTCCCAGCTTGCGGCGGCGTCCTTCGGCCAGACCTTTACCATTACGCCCCTGCAGCTCATCACGGCGGTCAGCGCCTGCGTCAACGGCGGAAAACTGATGCAGCCCTTCGTGGTGCGCCAGATGCTCCGCCCGGACGGGAGCGTAGCCTATGAGCGGGAGCCCACCGTGGTGCGCCAGGTCATCCGCCCCGAGACCAGCGCCAAGGTGCGCGGCATCCTGGAGCAGGTGGTGGGCGACCCCAAGGAGGGCACCGGACGCAACGCGGCGGTGGCGGGTTACCGCATCGGCGGCAAGACCGGCACCAGCGAAAAAGTCAGTCTGGAGGCCCAGACGGGAGAGAAGCAGTACATCGTCTCCTTTATCGGCTTTGCGCCGGCGGACGACCCGCAGATCGCCCTGCTGGTGTTTCTGGACACCCCCTCCAACAAGTCGGGGATCTACATCAGCGGCGGCCAGATGGCGGCCCCCGTGGTGGGGAACATGATGGCGGACATCCTGCCCTACCTGGGCGTGGCGCCCGAGGCGGGGGAGGAGAGTCAGAGCACCGTGATGCCCGCGTTGGATGGGAAGACCCGGGAGGAAGCGGCGGCGCTGCTGAAGGAAGCGGGCCTCAGATACCGGACCATCGGGGAGGAAGGCACCGTCACCGCCCAGCTTCCCCGTCAGGGGCAGCGCATCGCCTCGGGAACCGAAGTGATCGTGTACCTGGGCGCGGAGCCCTCTCCGGAGCGGGAGGTCATGCCCGATCTCAGCGGCATGGACTATGAAGAGGCCAGAGACACCCTCTCGTACTACGGCCTGTTCCTGCGGACCCAGAGCCCCGCGGGGGACACGGACCGGCAGACGGTGGGCTATCAGAGCGTCCCCGCCGGGACCCTGCTGGAGCACGGCCAGGTCATCACCGTGACCCTGATCAGCGACGACGATTCCATACTGGGAAAATATTGAGGATAAACATATGAAACTGAAAGAGATCCTGAAAAATATCCATGTGATCCACACCACCGCCGACCCGGAGACCGAGATCACCGGCATCAGCTACAACTCCCGACAGACCCTGCCCGGGGACCTTTTCGTGGCGGTCCGGGGCTTTGAGGTGGACGGACACCGCTTCATCCCCAAGGCCCTGGAGAAGGGGGCGGCGGCGGTGCTGTGCGAGACCCCGCCGGAGGGAAACGTCCCCTATGTGCAGACGGACGACTGCCGTCTGGGCCTTGCGCTCGCCAGCCGGGACTTCTTCGGAAACCCCGCCGGGGAGATGACCATGATCGGCATCACCGGCACCAGCGGCAAGACCACCTCGTCCTATCTGCTCAAGCACCTGCTGGAGAGCAAGCTGGACGCCAAGGTGGGCCTCATCGGCACCAACGGCAACTGGATCGGGGATGAATTCCTCCACACCGAGCACACCACCCCCGAGAGCTACGAGCTGCACCGGCTCTTCCGCCGCATGGCGGACGCGGGCTGCACCCATGTGGTCATGGAGGTTTCCTCCCACTCTCTCACCCTGGAGCGGGTGGCGGGCATCACCTACGACGTGGCCCTCTATACCAATCTGAGTCAGGATCATCTGGATTTCCACAAGGATATGGCCGACTATGCCGCCGCCAAGCGCAAGCTCTTTACCCAGAGCCGCATCGGTCTGCTGAATGCCGACGACGCCTGGGCAGACTTCATGCTCGAGGGCGCCACCTGCCCCTGCCGGACCTACTCGGCAGAGCGCAACGAAGCGGACCTGGTGGCCAAGGACCTGCGCCTGAGCGCTTCCGGTGTGCGCTTCGCCGCCATGAGCGGAGGACAGATCGCCCTGACGAAGCTGGCCATCCCCGGGATCTTCTCGGTATATAACGCTCTGGGCGTCATGGCTGTGGGCCAGGCGCTGGGGATCCCGCTTTCCGAGTGCGCCGACGCCATGTCCAGCGCCAAGGGGGTCAAGGGCCGGATGGAGGTGGTCCCCACCGACGGGGACTACGCGATCCTCATCGACTACGCCCACAAGCCCGACGCGCTGGAAAAGGTGCTGAAGACCCTGCGCCCGGTCACCCGGGGCAGACTCATCGCCCTCTTCGGCTGCGGCGGCGACCGGGACCACGGCAAGCGCCCCATCATGGGCAGGATCGCGGCGGAGCTGGCGGATCTGTGCGTGGTCACCAGCGACAATCCCCGTACCGAGGATCCCCAGGCCATCATCGACGATATCCTGGCCGGGATGAAGAAAAGCACCGCCGCCGTCCAGGTCATCCCGGACCGGGAGAAGGCCATCGCCTGGGCTATTGACAAGGCCAGGCCCGGTGATGTAATATTGCTTGCCGGAAAAGGGCATGAGGACTACCAGGTGGTAGGGAAAGAAAAGCGGCACATGGACGAGCGCGAGATCGTGGCGGCGGTCCTGGCTGCGCGGAAATAGAGATTTTTAAGGGGAGACCCATGATGACGATAAAGCTGATACTGGCCTTTGCGCTGGCCTTTCTGTTCGCAACGGCCTTCGGAAAGTATTATATCCCCTGGCTCCAAAAGCAAAAAGCGGGGCAGCAGATCAAGGAGATCGGACCCAACTGGCACAGGAACAAGAGCGGCACCCCCACCATGGGCGGCGTGATGTTCATCCTGGCGGTGACATTCGTGTGTCTGACGGTGGGCTTTGAGGGCATGCTCCACGGCAACTATGTGCACATTTTTGTCCTGCTCTTTGCCTTGGTCTTCGGCGCCATCGGCTTTCTGGACGACTGGGAGAAGATCAAGAAGAAACAGAACCTGGGCTTGACCGCCAAAATGAAGTTCCTGCTGCAGCTGGCGGCGGCCCTGGTCTTTGTGATGCTCATGCGGGAGATCGGCTATCTGAAGACCCAGCTTTACATCCCCTTCTGGCAGACCACCGTCCATATCCCGGACTGGCTGTACTTCATCTTTGCCGCGTTTGTCATTGTCGGCACGGTCAACGCCGTGAACCTGACCGACGGGCTGGACGGCCTGGCCTCCGGCACTTCGCTGCCGGTATGCCTGTTCTTTGTGGCCGTCACCATTGCCTGGGGGGAGAACTACCTGCAGCTGGGCGTTTTTGCCTCCGGTCTCGCAGGCGGTCTGCTGGGCTTTCTGGTGTATAACTTCCACCCCGCCAAGGTGTTCATGGGGGACACCGGTTCCCTGTTCCTGGGCGGCGCCATCGCGGCCCTGGCCTTTGCCTACGATATGCCCCTGATCCTGATCACCCTGGGTATCGTCTACATTATCGAGACCCTTTCGGACATCATCCAGGTGGGCTATTTCAAGCTCAGCCACGGCAAGCGCGTTTTCCGCATGGCCCCCTTCCACCATCATCTGGAAATGGGCGGCTGGACCGGGAAAAAGTGGAAAGAAGTCGAGATTTTTGCTCTTTTTACCGGCATATCTCTGCTCTTTGCGTTCATATCCTTTATAGGGGTGGTTCAGCGCGCCCTGTAAAGCTTTTTGAGCCGGGAGGTGGATGCATGCGTTACGACAGCGCCCGCCTTGCCGGCTCTGTTTATACGGAAACGAAGCCCCGGCGGCGGAGCTTTGACAGCAGCTTTTTCCTGCTGGTGGTGCTGCTGCTGGCCATCGGTGTAGTCATGGTGCTCTCCGCCAGCTTTCCCCGGGCCTATTATGACCCGGGAGAGGTGACCGGGGGCAACGCTGCCTATTACTTTGTCAGACAGCTCATTTACGCCCTTTTGGGGCTGGCGGTCCTTCTGCTGGCCTCCCGGGTGCCCATGGACCTGTACCGGCGCTGGGCGATCCCTTTTTTGGGGGCGACGCTGGTGCTGCTGGCCCTGGTGCCGGTGATCGGGGTAAAGGCCAACGGCTCCCGCCGCTGGCTGGGTGTGGGGAGCCTGACGGTCCAACCCTCGGAGCTGGCAAAGCTGGCGGTGATCCTGTCCTTCTCGGTGCTGATCTGCCGCTTCCGGGAGAAGATGCGGACCGTCCGCTGGGGGATCCTGCCCTTTCTCGGGATCCTGGGCCTGATCGTGGGCCTGCTGGTGCTGGAGCCGCATTTTTCCGCGTCTATCATCATCATCGCCGTAGGCGGCGTGATGATGTTTCTGGGCGGGGTTGGCCTGGGCTGGTTCGGCGCGGCCCTGGGCGGCGCGGGCGCGGGCCTTGCGGTGCTGCTGACCTTTTTTCCCTACGCATCCTCCCGCATCAACACCTGGCGCGATCCCTTTTCCAGCTCCTCGGATGAGGGGTATCAGATCGTCCAGTCCCTGTATTCCATCGGCTCCGGCGGCCTCAGCGGCCTGGGGCTTGGCGGGAGCCGGCAGAAGTTTCTGTATCTGCCCGAGGAGCACAACGACTTTATTTTTTCCGTAGTTTGCGAGGAACTTGGCTTTATCGGCGCGGCGCTGATCCTGGTGCTCTTTGCGCTGCTGATCCTGCGGGGCTTTTGGATCGCCCTGCACTGCCGCCGCCGCTTTGATTTTCTGGTCTGCGCGGGCATCACCACCCTGCTGGCCATCCAGGTGTTTTTGAACGTGGCGGTGGTCACCAATCTGGTGCCCTGTACCGGCATCTCCCTTCCGTTTTTCAGCTACGGCGGCACGGCGCTGCTGATCCAGCTGGGGGAGATGGGGATCGTTCTGAGCGCCTCCAGAGAGATTTTGGAAGAGAGGACAGAGAAATGAGATTTGTTCTGACCTGCGGCGGTACCGCCGGACATATCAATCCCGCCCTGGCAGTGGCCGGACGGCTGAAGGAACTGATGCCGGAGAGCCGGTTCCTGTTCCTGGGCGCGGAGGGCAAGATGGAGATGGATCTGGTGCCTCGGGCAGGCTATGAGATCCGTCCGCTGAAAATTACCAACATCAGCCGGGGCCGCTCCCTCTCCGCGGTGATGCACAATGTGGACACGGTGAAAAACGTCCTGGCCTCCGAGCGGGAGGCCCGGGGGATCCTGAAGGAGTTTCAGCCTGACGCCGTGATCGGGACGGGAGGCTATGTGTGCTTCCCGGTGCTGGCGGCGGCGGCCAAGCTCCGCATCCCCACCCTGGTCCATGAGAGCAACGCTCTGCCCGGACTCACCACGCGCATGCTGGCCGACCGGGTGGACGCCATCCTGGTGGGCTTTGAGGAAAGCCGGAAGCATTACCGCAGCCCCGAAAAGGTCACCGTTACGGGCACTCCGGTAAGAGGCGAGTTTGCCCGCTATACCCGGGAATCCGCCCGGGCGGAGCTGGGCCTGGACCCCAGGGAGCCCCTGGTGGTCTCCGTCTGGGGCTCCCTGGGCTCGGGGCACATGAATCACATCCTGCTTGACATGCTTCCCATACTGAGGGGCCAGCGGCGCTTTCGCATGATCCACTCGGTAGGCAGCCGGGACCACAAAGAGTTTCAGGAGTGCCTTGCACAGCAGAAGCTGGACCCGGCGGACTGCAATGTGGACGCTCGGGAGTATATCTTCGATATGCCTCGGGTCATGGCGGCGGCGGATCTGATCCTCTGCCGGGCCGGGGCCTCCACCCTGGCGGAGCTGACCTATATGGGCAAGCCCGTCCTGATCGTGCCTTCTCCCAACGTCACGGACAATCATCAGGAAAAGAACGCCCGGGTGCTGGAGCAGGCGGGCGGCGCCAAGGTCTTTTTGGAGGGTGAATTCGAAGCGGAGTCCCTTCTTCGGGAGATCGAGCGCCTGCTGGAGAGCCCCGGAGAACTGGGGGCTATGTCCGGCGCCATGCGCGCCCTCTCCGTCCCGGACGCTACCGATAAGATCGTGGATCAAATCCTGAGTCTCACGGGAAAGGCGGAGTAAGGACCGCCGTTTCACTGAAAACCCTTCCGACGCATAGAATGGCCTGATTCTGTGCGCGGGAGGGTTTTTTATGGAAGTTTGGCGGATCCGGGGCGGAAAAAGGCTGGAAGGGGAGTGCACCGTCCAGGGCTCCAAAAACGCGTCCCTGCCGATCCTGGCGGCCTCCCTGCTCTGCCCGGGGACGGTGGAGCTGAGACGGGTGCCGCGGCTGCGGGATGTGGACGCCGCCCTGCAGATCCTGCGCCATCTGGGCTGCCGGGCGGAACAAAGAGGAGACCGGGTATACATAAATGCATCGGGACTGAGTCAATGCAGCATCCCCCACGCCCTGATGGAGCAGATGCGCTCCTCGGTGATTTTCATGGGAGCGCTGCTGGCCCGCTGCGGGGAAGCCGGGCTGAGCCTGCCCGGGGGCTGCCAGCTTGGGAAACGGCCCATCGACCTGCATTTGGCGGCCCTGCGCACACTGGGGGCGGACATCGAGGAACAGGACGGAGAGATCCGCTGCCGGCCCGCAAAGCTCCATGGCGGGACGATCCAGCTCCCTTTTCCCAGCGTAGGCGCCACGGAAAACGCCATGCTGGCCGCCTGCGCCGCCCGGGGGGAGACGCTGATCCGGGGCGCCGCCCGGGAGCCGGAGATCCAGGCGCTGCAGCAGGCGCTGCGTACCATGGGCGCGGAGATCACGGGAGCGGGAACAGACACGGTGCGCATCTCGGGCTTTCATCCGAAAAGCCATGTCTGCATCCGCATCCCCCCGGATCGGATCGCCGCGGCGACTTTGGCCTGCGCCTGCGCCGGGACCGGCGGAAAGATCTGCCTGAAAGGCACAGATCCGCAGCAATTTTCTACCGTTCTCTACTTCCTAAATCAGGCAGGCTGTGATATAATAACCCAGAATGACCGGGTGACCGTCTGCTCCGACGGGAAACTGCGCGCGGTGGGGCAGATCGCCACCGCGCCCTATCCCGGGTTCCCCACCGACGCCCAGCCGGTGCTGATGGCGGCGCTGCTGAAAGCGGAGGGGGAGAGCGTGTTTACGGAGAACATCTTCGAGAGCCGATACCGGCAGGTGCCCCAGCTGCGGAAGCTGGGTGCCCGGATCCAGGTCTCCGGACGGGAGGCCCGGGTCCAGGGCGTGAGTCAGCTCCACGGCGCGCTGCTGGATGCCACAGACCTTCGGGGCGGCGCCGCCATGATCCTGGCGGGGCTGATGGCCGAGGGGGAGACCCGCGTGCGGGACGAGGGACACGTGACCCGGGGATATGAAAACTTTGACGGCTGCCTCCGGACCCTGGGGGCGGACCTTTTGCTGACACACGAAGGAGAAAAGCATGGCCTTTCTGTTCAAATCTCCCAAGCTATCCGATGAGGAGAAAAGCGGATATATGCGTGCCCGCCGCCGGGCCTTCAGCGGTCCGCTGATGTTCGTGGTGGTGGTCGTGGCGGCGATCTTCGTGATGAGCCTCTTCTTCCGCGTAGAAGATATCCAGGTGGTGGGAAACAACCACTACACCGCGGCGGAGATCATCCGCGCGGTGGATATCGAGGAAGGGGATAACCTGTTCTTCTTCGACCGCTTTGCCGCCGTGGGCCGCGCTTTTTCCAAGCTCCCCTATATCGAATCGGTCACGGTGGAGCGGAGTCTGCCCAACAAAGTCGTCATCACCGTGGAGGAGACCACGGCCCTGGCCTATCTGGAGCTGGGCGACGAGCAGTGGACGCTGGATCACAACTGCAAGGTCCTGGGCAAAGCCGCCGAGGGCGAGGCGGAGACGCTGATCGCCGTGGTGGGGATGCACCCCGGCACGCTGATGATCGGCGAGATCATGGAGACGGAGGACGGCAGCACCGAGACGGTGGAGTATCTGGCCCAGGTCCTGGATCAGATCGAGGCCAGGGGCATGGCCGATCAGGTCAGCCGCATCAACTTCACCAATCCCAACAGCCCGGAGTTTGACTATGGCGGGAAATATACCGTTGTGCTTGGACGGCGCGACGGCGTCGAGCACAAGTTCGGAATGTTTGTTACAGTGCTGGGCAAGCTGAAAGAGGGCGACGTGGGCGTGATCGATGTGTCCGGCGGGACCAACGCCCATTTCAGTCCCAACTGACAGAGCCAGTGACAAAACGCTTACAAAAAACAAAAAAATCTATTGACCGTAGGGGAAAAATGGTTTAGTATTATGAAGAGCGATTACAAAAAAAGAAATAAAAAGAAACATGTCAATACACAGGAGGCAAGAGTTATGGATTTCAGAGCCGAAGCAGGTCCCGAGAATGTTGTGACCCTGAAAGTCGTTGGTGTCGGCGGCGCCGGCAACAACGTTGTCAATCGCATGGTGAAGGCGGGCACCCAGGGTGTCGAGTTCATCGCGATCAATACGGATAAGCAGGCCCTCGCGGTTTCCAACGCCGACCAGAAGCTGCAGATCGGCGAGAAGATGACCCATGGCCAGGGCGCCGGTTCCGACCCCGAGGTCGGCAAGCGCTCCGCCGAGGAGAGCCGCAACAATATCGCCAAGACCATCGAGGATGCCGACATGGTCTTCATCACCGCCGGCATGGGCGGCGGCACCGGCACCGGCGCTGCGCCTACTGTGGCTGAGATCGCCCGGGAAGCGGGCGTGCTCACCGTCGGCGTCGTGACCAAGCCCTTCAAGTTCGAGGGCAAGCGCCGTATGGACCAGGCTAACGCCGGCATCAAGGAGCTGCTCAGCCGGGTGGACTCCCTGCTGATCATCCCCAACGACCGCCTGAAATACGCCACTGACCAGAAGGTCACCCTGGCCAACGCCTTTGAGATCGCGGACGACGTGCTCAAGCAGGCCGTCACCAGCATCTCCGACCTGATCAAGAACACCGGCTTCATCAACCTGGACTTCGCCGATGTGACCTGCATCATGAAGAACGCGGGCTTTGCCCATATGGGCGTGGGACATGCCGCCGGCAAGGGCAAGGCGGAGGACGCCGCCCGCATGGCCGTCGCCAGCCCCCTGATGGAGACCTCCATCAACGGCGCCCGCGGCGTGCTCATCAACATCACCGGCTCCGAGGACATGGGCCTGGAGGACGTGGAAGCCGCCGCCAACCTGGTGCAGGAGGCTGCCCACCCCGATGCCAACATCATCTTCGGCGCTACCTTCGATCCCTCCATGCAGGATGAGATCCGCGTGACCGTCATTGCCACCGGCTTTGAGGAAAAGCCCGTCGAGGGCGAGAAGCCTGCCGAGAAGAAGGACGAGAAGGCGACCATCGCGCCCATCAATCCCGGCCGCGCCACCGTCAAGCCCGCCGGCCTCTTCACCGGCGCCGCAGAGAAGGCCGCCGCTGCCGTTCCTCCCGCTTTGGAGGAAGAGAGCGCGCCCGCCGCGGAGGATCCCTTCGACAGCATCTTCAAAATCTTTAATACCAAGTAAGCTTTTACGAGATAGAGAGAAAGCTCCCCGACAAAGGGGAGCTTTCCTCATCCTATGGAGGTGTTTATGGGCATACGAGTGCTGCGGGTCTGCCGGGGAACGGTAACGCTCTACCTGGACAGGCAGATCCCCCGTTCTGCCGCTGCGCTCTCCTATTATCTCACCATGTCCCTGTTTCCGCTGGTCATCTGCCTGTATACGCTCCTGGGTGACAGCTATGGGAAAATGCTGCAGCTTCTGGAGCTGCTGGACCGTTTTCTCAGCGCCGAGACGACCCGATATGTGAAGCACTTTCTGGAATACGTGGCGAAGAATCACAGCCCCGCCATGCTCTTCGCCGGAGTCACCCTGCTGCTGACCTCGTCGACCTCCGCAGTCCATTCTCTGCAGACGGCCATCGGAGAAATGCAGGGCGGTACCCGCTATAAGGGCTTGCGGGACTTCGTCTTCAGTCTGGTGTTTTCCCTGGCTTTTCTGGCGGCCATGTACTTTGCCATTCTGGTCATGCTGACCGGGCAGGATTTCCTGGAGCTGGTGGAGAGCTATGTGCCGGTTTTAAAGATCAGCCGCTCCTGGACCTGGCTTCGTTTCCTGGTCCTGGGCGGGATCGAGTTTGTGATCCTCTGGGGCATGTACGAGGCGTCGCTGCGGCAGGAGGACCCCTATTCCACCGCTCCGGGGGCGATCTTCGGGACGATCGGGATCGTGGCGATGAGCTGGGTCTTCTCGGTGTTCATCGCGGTCTCCGCCCGCTATCCCTTGGTGTACGGCTCTCTTGCTTCCCTGGTGCTGCTGATGTTCTGGCTGTTCCTGTGCTGTCAGATCATTTTCCTCGGCGCCGCGCTGAACGTGGCCGTCCGGGATGAGAACCGGGGAAACCGCTAAAACACTTCCCCGGGAGCATGCTCCCGGGGAAGTGTTTTAGCTCATAAACTTGTCAATGGCCTCGTTCAGCGCCTGCAGGTCCGCGTCCTGCGTGTCGGAGACGCAGTGCTCCAGATGGTCCTTCAGGATCACCTTGGCCGTGCTGCTCAAGGCGGAGCGGACCGCGGCCAGCTGAACCAGCACCTCCGTACAGTCCCGGCCGTCCTCCACCATGCGCTTGACCGACTCCAGGTGCCCGATGGCCCGGGACAGTCGGTTCAGCACCGCCTTGGTCTGGGTATGGACGTGTCCGTGTTCGTGCTCGTGTCCGTGGTCATGCTCCACAGGATGGGCGTGGACATGGCCGTCGCCGTGATCGTGGATATAGACTTCCTCGTGTTCGTGCTCGTGCATGGTTCTTCCCGCTTCCTCCGCTCGATTTTACAAAACTATACTCGCTTCTTTTCGCTTTTGCAAGCCCCCCGGGGGGATAGACAAATCGGAATTATAATTGGATCGGGACCTCATCCGCGATGCGGAGGCTATTTGGCGTTACCTCGCAGTCCAGCGCCAGCAGATGAACGCCTGCTTCGCGGGCTTCCCGCAGAGCCTCGGCAAAGGCCGGGTGGGTATCCCGATTGGGCTCAAAATGCCGCACGCCCCGCATCTGGATCACGAACACGGCCCAGGCTTCAAATCCCTCCTGCACGCACCGGATCAGTCCGTGCAGATGCTTGACGCCCCGCTCCGTTGGCGCGTCCGGGAAGCGGACCACGCCGTTTTCCTCCAGGGTCACGCCCTTGACCTCGGCGAAAGCCTGAAGCCCGTCATGCGCAAAATAGAAGTCAAAACGGGAGTCTCCGTGAACACACTCCGGGCGTACTTCTTTCGGCACAAAGCCCAGGCCGCCCGCCCGCAGCCACTCGCCGAAAACGGCGTTGGGCGCGGCGGCGTCCATGTTGATGAGCCGGCTGCCCTTCTGGACCGCGATCAGATCCCAGCCGGTCTTCCGGGCGGGATTTGCGGACTGCTGTACATAGACCGTTACCCCCGGGATCAAAAGCTCCCGGCAGCGGCCAGTGTTCTTGACGTGGCAGACCGTCTCCTCCCCGTCCAGCAGGACGTGGGCGATGAAGCGGTTGGGCCGCCGGAGGAATCGGGCCTCCCGCAGGTTTTCGTAGATCATTTCGCATACTCCCGGGCCCACTGCTCCAGACTCCGCAGGGCACGATGCCGGGCGAGGCCGGCGAGCTCCACGATCTGGGTGTCGGGGTCGGCCTTCAGCGCCTTCCAAAGCTGCTCAATGTTCATCTGTACCCGCTCGCTCAGCCCCAGGCGGCGGCACAGCGCCTCCGCCTCCTTCCGGGCCAGCAGCACGCCCACCAGAGGCTGCGGGGCGTTCAGCACCTCTGCCAGCGCCTCCCGGAACTGGGGGATCAGCAGCTCGAAGCCGCCGATAGCGTCCAGCATCGTGAAAGGATACCAAGCGCTCTCCTGCAGGAGGCGGACGCCCTCGCGGCGGAAGACCTCATTGTCATGGCGGGGCGGGGTGCAAGCCAGATCCAAAAAGGGCAGGGCCTCAAAACCCTCCACACCTCCTGCCGCTGCGGCGGGAAGCAGAGAGCATCGGCACAGTCGGGTGTTCTCATCCCGCTCCGACCGAGTAATGAAACCCCCAGCGCTCTGCAGCGCGGTGCCAAGAGCCTGTCGGATGGCCTCGCTTTTCCCACAGCCGGCGGGACCGGTCAGGAACAAATGCTTTTTCATGCGCAGCCTCCCTGGAGTTTTTCCTGATTATACGCTGAAAGCGCGTTTTTGTAAACCGATGAGGCCGAGGCGCGCGGCGAAAAAAAGAAAACAAACCGTAAAAAAATGCAGAAAGTCTTCCCAAAAAGTTGAAAGACTGGTATGATGGACAATAGACCATCCGAGGCGGAAAGGAAGTGTGCCGCATGCCGAAACTGATCTCGGATCTGGCGATCATGCTGCTGACGGCGGGCGTGGTGGCCGTTTTGTTCAAACGCTTCAAGCTGCCCCTGGTGCTGGGGTATATCCTGGCTGGCTTCCTCGTAGGGCCGTATATGCCCTATTTCTTCACGGTGGCGGACGAGGTGTCCATCGAGACCTGGAGCGAGATCGGCATCATTGTGCTGATGTTCGGGCTGGGCCTGGAATTCAACCTCCATAAGCTGGCCTCCGTAGGGGGAACCGCCATCATCACCGCGCTGACCGAGGTGTTCGGCATGCTGGTGGTGGGCTACTTCGTCGGGCAGGCCATGGGCTGGGGGATGATGGACAGCGTGTTCCTGGGGGGCATGCTCTCCATGAGCTCCACCACCATTATCATCAAGGCCTTTGATGAGCTTGGGGTCCGGAAGGAGCCCTTTGCACAGCTGGTCTTCGGCACGCTGGTCATCGAGGACATCGCGGGCATTTTCATGATGATCATCCTCTCCACGGTGTCCGTCAGCAAGAACATCTCCGGCGGAGAGCTGGCCATCCAGCTGGGCATGCTGGTGCTGTATCTGGCGCTGTGGCTGATCCTGGGCATCTACATCCTGCCTACCCTGCTGCGCAAGGCGGAGCAGTTTATGAATGACGAGACCCTGCTGCTGGCGTCCCTGGGGGTGTGCTTCGGCATGGTGCTGCTGGCGGATGCGCTGGGCTTTTCTTCGGCGCTGGGCGCCTTCCTGGCGGGCTCGCTCCTGGCCGGAACGGTCCATGCCGAGCGGGTGGAGCATCTGTCCTCCGGCGTCAAGGATCTCTTCGGGTCCATCTTCTTCCTGTCGGTCGGCATGATGATCGATCCTGCCATGATCGTGAAGTACATCGTCCCCATCCTCATTATCTCCGCAGTCACCATCGTCGGCAAGCTGACCATCTCGTCTCTGGGCGTGTTGCTTTCGGGCCAAAGTCTGCACAAGGCCATCCGCTGCGGCTGCTCTCTGGCGCAGATCGGTGAATTTGCTTTTATTATCGCCTCCCTGGGCATGAGCCTTGGGGTCATCGCGGACTATGTGTACCCCATCGTGGTCTCGGTCTCGGTCATCACCACGCTGACCACACCCTTCTTCATCAAGAGCTCCGAGGGGATTTATCGGCTGGTCCATAAGGCTCTGCCGGACAAGCTGGCCGATAAGCTGGAGCGCTACACCGAAGAGGACGACAGCGGGAAGGAATCGGACAGCGACTGGGGCCGCTATCTCCGGCGCTATGTGAAGGTCACGGTGATCTACGGGGTGCTGATGATGGGCGTTACGCTGCTGGGACAGTTCGTGCTGCAGCCGCTGCTGGAGAAGACCCCGCTGGATGCGAAAATCATCACGGGCATTTGCGTGGCCTTCTGCCTGCTGGGGATCGCGCTTTTTGTGCGGCCCATGCTGGACCTGCATTCCACGGAATACACCACCCTATGGGTCAAGAACCGCTACTTCCGTCTGCCGCTCATAACGCTGACGGCGCTGCGCTATCTGCTGATCGTGCTGATCGCCTTCTTCCCCCTGCAAAACCTGCTGGGGATCAGCAGCATCTGGCTGCTGCTGCTGATCGCGACTTCCATCTTTCTCATCTCCCGGAGCGGCTGGCTGTCTTCGGCCTATATTTCCGCCGAGGCCCAGTTTATGGCCAACTTCAACGAGCGCAACCTCCAGCGCGGGGACGAGAACACCGAGTGGCTGGATGAGAAGCTTTTTGTGGAGCAGCTGGAGTGTAACGAGGCGACCTCCGGAAAGACCCTCAAGCAGTTGGATTGGGGCCGCCGCTTCGGCGTGAACGTGATCCGGATCCTGCGCGGGAAGAAGCACTTGGACATGCCCTCGGGCCATGTGGAGCTGAAAGCGGGGGACCGGCTGCTGATCATCGGAAGGACCGAAGACCTGCGCGCGCTCCGCTTGAGCCTGGAGCTTCCCGAAGAAACGGACGCACCCACGCTGCGCGCCTTTACGGAGGGGCAGAGCAACGAGGCGGCGAACCTCTACGCTACTGCCATCCCGGTGGAGCGGGCCTCGGAACTGCAGGGCAAGAGCATCCGTACCAGCGGCCTGCGGGAGAAATACGACTGCATGGTCCTGGGCCTGCAGCGGAACCGGCTCCCCATCCTGCAGCCGGATGTGAACATGACCTTCCAGGCGGACGACCTGGTCTGGGTCCTGGGTACCCGCCGCATGGCGGAACGGCTCCTGGCCGGCGGCTTCTCGGAAGAATAAGCGCCTGAAAATCGGGAAAATTCCCCCTTCTCCCTTGCGGAGGAGGGGGATTCGTGATAATATGAGGTCAATAATTCTCTTGTGAGGATAATCTTATGGATCTGCGAACCTTGAACGCCGCCCAGCGGGAGGCGGTCACCACCACCGAAGGCACAGTACGGGTGATCGCGGGGGCGGGCTCCGGCAAGACCCGCGCCCTGAGCCACCGCTTCGCCTATCTGGTGAACGAAATGGGCATCCTGCCGGGGAACATCCTCTGCGTCACCTTTACCAACAAGGCCGCCAATGAGATGCGCCAGCGCATCCACAACCTGACCGGGGACAACGACACCGGCTACATCAACACCTTCCACGGCTTCTGCGTGTCGGTGCTCCAGGAGGACAGCTACGCCGTCCAGTACCCCAGGAGCTTCCTGGTGCTGGATAACTCCGACATTGACGCCATGCTCCAGATCATCTATGAGGAGCGGGGCCTGACCCTGCGGGACAAGACCTTTGCCCAGGCTCGGGACATGATCGAGATCCAGAAGGGGATCAGGAAGCCGGACTATTACAAGGATCTGATCGGCATGTCCCTGGAGGAGCTGCGGGAGAAGTATGAGCAGGCCGTGGGCGTGGACGACGTCATTTTCTACGGCTATCTGTACCAGGAGAAAAAATGCTTCGGCCTGGATTACAACGACCTGATCTTTGTCACGCTCTATATCTTCGAGCAGAATGAGGAGATCCGCCTCAAGTGGCAGCAGCGGCTGGAGTATATCATGATCGACGAGTTCCAGGATATCGACCCGCCCCAGTATCGGCTCATGCAGGCCCTCTGCGGCTACCATCACAATCTCTTCATCGTGGGCGATCCGGACCAGACCATCTACACCTGGCGCGGGGCCGACGTTCGCTTCCTGCTGGACTTTGACAAGCAGTTCCCCGGCACGAAAACCATCATGATGATGGAAAACTACCGCTCCACGCCACAGATCCTGGCGGCGGCCAATTCCCTCATAGCCAAAAACCGCACCCGCATCCCCAAGGACCTGATCCCCACCCTTCCGGAGGGGCCGCTGCCCCTCTGCCATCACGCGTCCAACAGCGAGGCGGAGGCGGAGTGGATGGCCTTCCAGATGTGGGAGCTCCATGACAAAGGCGTAGCTTTCCGGGACATGGCGGTGCTCTATCGGGCCCACTATCTGACAAACAAGCTGGAAGAGGTGTTCCGGAAGCGGAAGCTGCCCTATGCTCTCTACAGTGGGGTGCCCTTTTTCGGCCGGAGAGAGGTCAAGGACGCGCTGAGCTATCTGCGGATGGTGGCCTACAGGGACGACCTGTCCTTTGCCCGCATCGCCAACGTCCCCAAGCGGAACCTGGGTCAGCGGCGGATGCGCTTCTTGCGGGATTATGCCGCGGCGCAGAGCTGCAGCCTGTACGATGCCCTGCGCCGGAACCTGGAGGACGAAATCTTTAAGGGGACCCGGGCGGCTGCCTTTGTGGACCTGATCGAGAGCTTCGCCGCCGACTACAGCGCGCGCCCCATCTCCGAACTGCTGTCGGACCTGCTGGATAAGAGCGGGTATGAAAAACAGCTTCGCACCGAGGGGAGCCAGGAGCGCCTGGATAACCTGGCGGAGCTGAAGCAGTCGGTCTATGAGTATGAGACCGGCTGCGGGGAAGAGGCAACGGTGGAGCACTATCTCAGCCATGTGGCCCTCTTCACCAACGCCGACGCGGAGGATGGGGGAGACAAGGTGAAGCTCATGACCGTCCACGCGGCCAAGGGCCTGGAATTTCCCCATGTGTTCCTCTGCGGCATGAACGAGGGGGTCTTCCCCTCGGGGCGGACCAACACGCTCCCCGGCATGGAGGAGGAGCGGCGCCTGGCCTTTGTGGCGGTGACGCGAGCGGAGAAAGCCCTGTATCTCTCCGAGGCCGAGGGCCGGAACCTGGACGGCTCGCCCCGCTATCCCTCCCGCTTTGTGCTGGACATCGATCCGGAGCTGCTGGAATACACGGAGCCGCCCAAGGAGGGACTCATCCGTGACGCCCGGGAATACATCGCCGCCAGCGAAGAGCATTTGCCGGAGGAGCGGGCAAAGGGCAGCTTTGCCGTCGGCCAGCGGGTGCGGCATGAGATCATGGGCGAGGGGACGGTGACGGACGTGGAGGCGGACAAGGGAGCCTATGTGATCCAGTTCGACGCCATGAAGACGCCCCGCCGCATCTCCTTTCGGGTGAAGCTGGAGGGACTGTAACAGGAAAACTCGCCGCGGACGGATAGCGTCTGCGGCGAGTTTTGTCTGCTTATACGGTCACGGCCTCCGTGCTTCCCTCGATCCGCACGGGGACGCCGTTGAGCTCCACCCCGTTGGAAGCGTCGATCACGATGACCTTTTTCCCATCCAGCACCCGGGCCTGGACCAGATAACTGTTTTCGGGGGAAACCTGGATCTTCACCTCCGGAGTTTGGATCTCCATGCGCTTGGGGTTGGAGAGATTTCCGGGGACCAGCGCGGCGTCGGGGCCGAAAGCGTCCTCACACTTCCGGCAGAAGGCCTCAGCCTCCTCGGCGGTGGCGCCGCTGTTTTCCAGAATGTCGCCCATTTCCTGCACCGACACAGTCAGCGATTCCGGGTCTTTGCTCTCCTTGTGGAGGGCAATGCGCTCGGCGAGCTGCTCGTGGACCGACTGCAGCACGTCGAAGCGGCAATCCTGCTCCAGCGCGTCGGACAGCAGCCCCTCGAAGCGCTCCTTCTGCGCGCCGGCAGGCAGCGGCACCTCGGTGCGGAAGATCGCGTCGATAAAATCGGCATGGTCGGCCTTGCAGTCCCGGGTATAAAAGAGCGCGTTATAGAGATTGGCAGCTCTGTCGTCAAAGGCGGGGAAGAGAAAGCCCAGCTCCGGCGCTGTGACGATCTGCCCTGCGGTGGCGCTGTGGAAGCGCTTTTCCTCCGGAGCGTAGCCCAACTCGCTCTTGCCGCCCTTTACTGGGCACACCGCGCACAGCAGGTACTTGTACACCTCGCCGGAATCGGCGCTTTCGCCGTCCTTGCCGTAGTGGGGCACGTCGTAAGTATCAAAGACCAGCAGGATCAGGTAGTTTTCCCCGTCCATGTCCAGCCTGTCGATCACGGCGCGGTAAAAGGCGTCCCGCAGGGCGGCGTCCTTGCCCTCGCTTTTGCGCAGCGCGGAGAGCAGCCGGTGCTCCTCGCTGTCCAGCACCTGCTTGGTGGCAAAGGAAATGTCCAGCAGGTTCTTTCCCAGCGCGCCGGAGAGAGTCTTTTTCATCAGCGCCAGATACTTTTCCTGCTCCTCCCCCGTCAGCAGCCCCAGGGACTCCTCCAGGGTAGAGATGATCTCTTTCGCGCCGTTCACATAGCAGCCATAGAGATGGGTAATGCTGTTGTGCTCGGGGCGGATCCGCCTGCGGATCTCCCGCAGCTCTTTTTGGTTCATGTCATAATCGTCCTTTCCAAAACTTGCAGGGGGCATTATGGCACAAAGCAGCCCGTTTGTCCAGCGCAAAGCGGAACGGGCTGGGACTGGCGCGGCGGAAAAGAGGGAAAAGGCAGGGAATATCTTTTCTTTTCCCAACTACAATGATACAATGACAAAAAGAAGTAAAGGAGGAAAATCCATGGTCATGAAAAAGACGGATATCCGCAAAAAGGCCGGCCCGCTGAAGGTTTGCCTGCGCATTTTGGGCGGCCTTCTCGCGGCGCTGCTGCTGTTTTTGCTGGTCATGTTCCTGATCCCGCTGACCGAGACCGGAGACCGGACAAAGGTAGAGGGCAGCGCGGACTGGATGGCGAGGCTGGAGGATCCTATGCCGCTGGACGCGATCACGATCCCCGGCACCCATGACAGCGCTACCCGCTATGTGCAGCTGGGCTATTTTTCCAAGTGCCAGGCCATGAGCATCGGGGAGCAGCTGGAGGCCGGATACCGTTACCTGGACATCCGCCTGGCGGTGGACGGGGATGGGATGAAGCTGATGCACGGCTTTACCAACTGCCGCAGCGGCCCCATGCCCTGGAATGCCGCCCTGAGCCTGGATGAGGTGCTGGAGGAGTGCTACGTTTTCCTGGCGGAGCACCCGGGCGAGACGGTGATCTTCGCGGTCAAGCAGGAGCACGGGGACGAGAGCGTTGCAGACTTTGAGACGCTGCTGAACAGCTACGTCCGGAAAGAGCCGGAGTTCTGGCTGCTGACAGACCGGATCCCCACCCTGGGCGAGGCCCGGGGCAAGCTGGTGCTGATGCGCCGCTATGCGGACGAGGCGGGCCTGGGCACAGACGCGGGGATCCCGCTGCTGTGGCAGAACCAGAACGGCTATGGGGACCCGAGCCTGAATATCGTGGCCGAAGATAACGGCAGCTACACCCTCTGGGTGCAGGACCGCTATGAGTACAACACGGAAGACAAGTGGACCGCGTTCATCACGGGCCTAAAGAACGCGGAGACAGGCGAGGGGAACGTGGCCATCCACTTCCTCAGCACCAAGGGCACTGCCAAATTTGGGCATCCCTACAGCTTCGCCCCCACGCTCAACGGGAGACTCGCGCTGCATCAGGAGCTCTCCGGCTGGATCGTGGTGGACTTTGCCTCCGCTCCGTTGGCGGAGACGATCTATGGGCGGAACTTTGACTGATTGTGAATCCATCCAATGTAATGTCAAGATATACCGGACAAATATCACGGTATATCTTGACATTTCTGCATTGGAATGATACGATCGAATCGAGAAGAAACGTGAGGGGGAAGCGGCATGGAGTATATGGACGTGCATCAGGCTGCGGAACGCTGGCAGGTACCGGAACGGAAAGTGACCGCGCTGTGCCGCGACGGCAGGATCCCCGGGGCGAGAAAGAGCGGGAAGACCTGGCTGCTGCCGGAAAACAGCACAAAACCGCTGGACGCCCGGACCCGTGCGTATGCCGCGCAGCGGGAGGCGGGGAACGAGCGCTCGTCCGCCGCCTATGGGCGGAGGAACTGGACCGGGGGCGCCGTTTCCGCCTTTCGGGAGACCTACCGCAAGGACCCGGAGACGGTCGCCTTTACGCCGTATCGGATCTGCCCCATCGGGGCGCACAGCGACCACAACCTGGGAAAGGTGACGGGCTTTGCCATCGACAAGGGCATCCACATTGCCTGTGGCCCGAAGCTCAACGGGGTCATCGAGATCCAGTCGCTCCAATTTCCCAAACGGGCTCAGTGGCATGTGAACTCCACTCCGGCGGAGAAACAGAACGATTGGGCGGACCATCTGCGTGGGGCCACCATTGCTCTTTCTCGGCGTTTTCCCCTGCACAGGGGTCTCTGCGCCATGATCGACGGAGAGCTTCCCATCGGCGGGCTGTCCTCGTCTGCCGCTGTGATCATCAGCTTTCTCTCCGCCCTCTGCAGGCTCAACGGCATCCGGCTGAGTCCCCGGGAGCTGATCCAGATCGCGCTGGAGGCGGAGAACAGCTATGTGGGCGTATCCT
The DNA here is from genome assembly GCA_902765595.1 of Oscillospiraceae bacterium. Taxonomy (GTDB): domain Bacteria; phylum Bacillota; class Clostridia; order Oscillospirales; family Oscillospiraceae; genus Limivicinus. The sequence continues at coordinate 126,231 of CACXAQ010000002.1, forward strand.
GCGGGAAACTGGACCAGTCCTGCGAGGTGTACTGCAAAAAGGACCACATGCTTTATCTGGACACCCGGGACGACAGCTATGAGCGGATCCCACGGCACCCGGACTGCAAGCCTTTTGAATTTGCCGTGTTTTTCAGCGGTATGGAGCGCAGCCTTGCCGGCTCCCGTTTCAACATGCGCGTGGACGAGGCCCGCAGCGCGGCTTATGCGCTGAAGGCTTATGCGGGCATGGAATATGGCAAGTTCTCCGATGCGAATCTGCGCGATGTGCCCGAGGAGGTTTTCCGAAAGTACAAAGACCGACTGCCGGAGAATTGGGCCAAACGGGCGGAGCATTGGTATACGGAGTTTCGCCGGGTCGAGGCCGGGGCCGAGGCGTGGCGCAGGGGAGACATCGAGACCTACGGCCGCCTCTCCTTTGAGAGCGGGCACAGCAGCATCGTCAACTGGGAGACCGGCTCCCCGGAGCTTATCCGGCTATATGAGATCATGACCCAAACCGAGGGGATCTACGGCGGCCGCTTCAGCGGCGCGGGCTTCAAGGGCTGCTGCATCGCGCTCATTGATCCAGCCTGTGAGCAGCAGATCCTGGAGACGGTGGAGCGGGAGTACCTGCGGTCCTTCCCGGAAATGCGGGGGCGCTACAGCGCCTGCATCTGCCACAGTGCTGACGGAGTGAAGCTATGAAATGTGTGATCCTGGCGGCGGGCTACGCCACCCGCCTTTACCCCTTGACAGAGCATTTCCCCAAACCCCTGCTGAAGGTGGGGGAGAAGACCATCCTGGACTGGCTGGCGGACGATCTGAGTGCTGCCGGGCAGATCGAGGAAAGCTGCGTGGTTTCCAACCATCGATTTGCCCGGCATTTTGAAGCCTGGGCAGATGGGAGACCGGAGCGGATCACCGTCCTGGACGACGGAAGCACCGATAACGAAAACCGCCTCGGCGCCGTGCGGGATCTGCTGCTGGCGGCGGAGCGCCTGGGCGAAGCGGACGAGCTGCTGGTCATCGCGGGGGACAATCTGCTGGACTTTTCCCTGGAGAGGCTTCTGTCCTACGCCCGGGAGAAGGGCAGCAGCTGCGTGATGCGCTATGAGGAGCCCTCCCTGGTTCGCCTGCGCAGATGCGGCGTGCTCAAGCTGGGAGAGGGCGACCGGATCACGGGGATGACGGAAAAATCCCCGGATCCTCCCAGCCACTGGGTCTGCCCGCCCTTTTATTGCTATACCCGGGAGGCGATCCGCCTGCTGCCGCAGGCGCTGGCGGAGGGCTGCGGAGCCGACGCGCCGGGGAGCTTCCTTGCCTGGCTCTGCGAGAGAGTCCCGGTCTATGCCATGGAAATGCCCGGAAAGCGCTATGACATCGGCACGCTGGAGAGCTATGAACAGGTAAAGAAAGAATACAAGGGGATACGGTGAGACCGGAAACGGACGGAGAATGTTGCCCCGGAGGCCCAGGACTTCGCTGGGGCGCCGGGCCGGACACGGAAAAGGAGAAGCGAGATGAAGATTACAGTTGCAGGCGTTGGCTATGTGGGCTTGTCCCTGGCTGTGCTGCTGGGACAGCACCATCAGGTCACCGCAGTGACCACCACACCCGCCAAGGCGGAGTTGATCAATGGGCGAAAGAGCCCGATCCAGGACAAGGAGCTGGAGGAATATCTGGCGACAAAGCCCCTGGAGCTGTTTGCCACCACCGACCGTGAGGCCGCCTATCGGGATGCGGAGCTGGTGGTGATCGCGACGCCCACCAATTACGACCCCAAGCTCGGCTATTTTGACACCAGCGCCGTGGAGGACGTGATCGAGCGGGTGCTGGAGGTGAATCCCAAGGCTGCCATGGTGATCAAGAGCACCATCCCCGTGGGGTATACCGTTTCAGTCCGGGAGAAGTACCATTGCGACCGGATCCTTTTCAGCCCGGAGTTCCTGCGGGAGAGCCGCGCGCTGTATGACAATCTCCATCCCAGCCGCATCATCGTGGGTACGGATCTGAAGAACGAGGCCCAGGTGTCTGCGGCCCAGGTCTTTGCAGACCTCTTGCGGGAGGGGGCGGAGGAGGAAAACGTACCGACCTTGCTGATGGGCTTTACGGAGGCGGAGGCGGTCAAGCTCTTTGCCAATACTTATCTGGCCCTGCGCGTCAGTTACTTCAATGAGCTGGACACCTATGCGGAGCTGAAGGGCCTGGACACCCGGCAGATCATCGACGGCGTGTGCCTGGACCCCCGGATCGGCAACCACTATAACAATCCCAGCTTCGGCTACGGCGGCTATTGCCTGCCCAAGGATACCAAACAGCTCCTGGCAAACTACGCCGACGTTCCCGAGAACCTGATCCAGGCCATCGTGGAATCCAACCGGACCCGGAAGGACTTCATTGCCGATCGGGTATTGGACAAGGCGGGCTACTACTCCGGCGACGCCAGCTGGAGCGCCGGAGCCGAGAAGAGCGTCACGGTGGGCGTCTATCGGCTGACCATGAAGTCCAACAGCGATAATTTCCGCCAGAGCAGCATTCAGGGCGTCATGAAGCGCATCAAGGCCAGGGGAGCCACGGTGATCGTCTATGAACCTACGCTGCGGGACGGAGAGACCTTCTTCGGAAGCCAGGTGGTCAATGATCTGGAGGAGTTCAAGCGTCGGTCCGACGCCATCATCGCAAATCGGTATGATCCCTGCCTGGACGATGTGGAGGACAAGGTCTATACCCGAGACCTGTTTCGAAGAGACTGAACATCAGTCAGAATCCTGTATGGATAAAACAGCGAAAGCGCAGCCAAACGGCTGCGCTTTCGCTGTTGAAGGCGACCGTGGTCACAGACCCAGTCTCAAGGCAACATGCAGGCAGATGCTCGCAGTGGGGATGGAGAAGAGCAGACTGTCGGCCCGGTCGAACATACCGCCATGGCCGGGAATCAGGTTGGAGAAATCCTTGATGCCGATCATGCGCTTTACCAGGCTCTCCGCCAGGTCGCCGATTTGCCCCATGGAGGAGGCCAGGAACGCGGTAAGCAGGCATACGGGAAGGCTCAGCTCCGGGAAAATGGGGAGGAAATAGACGATGGCGCCCGCCGCCAGAGAGGAGATCGCCCCGCAGACTGCGCCTTCCACAGTCTTGTGCGGACTCACCAGGGGGGCAAGCTTGTGCTTGCCGAAGCGGGTGCCCCCGAAGAGGGCAAAGCTGTCGCACACCAGAGTGGACGCCGTGGCCAAAAGGAGTGCCTGCTGCCAGATCTCTCCCACGCCGATCATCATCAGCAGCCCGAACAAAAAGCCCGGATAGGCAAGGCCTGCCACGGTATAGATCGCGCCCTTGCCCTGGACCTTCTTGTGCAGGATGCCGGAGAACATGGCCAGGTACACGCCGAGGCCCATGCAGGCGATGTAATACAGGTGCCCCAGATGGAACAGCGTCAGCACGGCCTGGGCGGCGATGTAGGTGTACATGACCCAGGCGGCGCAGTAGACGCCCAGCTTTTCTACAGCCCGGCTGTATTCGTAACAGCAGAGGATCCCGGCTGCGGCAAAGAACAGGACCCGGCTCACTTCGGAGGCCAGGACAGAGGTCAGCGTGATGGCCAGCAGGACGACAGCGGAAAGAACACGTTGCTTCAAAGCTCATCCCTCACTATAATTTGTCTTTATGTCTGATAAGATAGCACAAAAAGGAGCGGACAACAAGAGCGCGGGACTGCATTTTAAAAAAAGTTTGTGTTTGGGGCTTTTCTGTTTATGTTGCCATAAGCGATCGAATATGGTATAATACTTTGCAAATGTCTGGGCGCTTTGCGGCGTTGACCGGGAAAAACGGCTATGCCGAATGGGAGCGGGCTCCCTTTATGCAAGGGGGATACTCCGTCACAACAACCTGACAAAACGGGATAAGGATTATCACGCAGAAAAGATAGAGCGAGGAATGCATTATGGAAAAGCGTAAAATCAGCTTCAGCCCTCCTGACATCAGCGAGCTGGAGATCGCAGAAGTCGCCGAGGCGCTTAGAAGCGGATGGATCACGACCGGCCCGAGAACAAAGCTGCTGGAGCGCAGACTCGCTTCCTACATCGAGACCGGGAGGAACGATGTGGACACGGAACGGGAGATCGAACGCTGGTGTGACCGCGTCGTTTGCCTGAATTCTGCTACAGCGGCAGAGGAGCTGGGCCTTCGTGTCCTTGGCATCAAGGAAGGGGACGAGGTTCTGGTCCCTGCCTATACATACACGGCGTCCGCATCCGCTGCGATCCACTGCGGCGCAACGGTGAGATTTGTGGATATTCAAAAAGACGGCGACCCGGATTCCCATATGCCGGAGATGGACTATGAGAAGCTGGAGGCGGCCCTTACGCCCAGGACCAAGGCGATCATTACGGTGGACCTTGGCGGGCTCGTCTGTGACTATGATCGGGTCTTTGAGATCGTCGAGAGAAAGAAAGCCCTGTTTACACCGGCACAGCCGGACGGCAGCGCTCTGGGAAACCTGAGCAGTCGGATCCAGCAGGCCATCGGCCGTGTAGCGGTGCTTGCGGACTGCGCGCACAGCCTGGGATCTTCCAGGATCGTCAGCTGCGCGGGTGGGAAGCCGGTCGCGCGGCAGAGACGCAGCTGCGGTATGATCGCGGACTTTTCCACCTTCTCTTTCCATGCCGTGAAGAACTTCACGACGGCGGAGGGCGGCGCTGTCACCTGGCTGCCGCTGGAGCAGGTGGATAACGCGGAGATCTACAAGATGTTTCAGCTTCTGTCCCTGCATGGGCAGAACAAAGATGCGCTGGCAAAGAGCCAGCTGGGGTCCTGGGAATACGATATCATCGGCCCGTGGTACAAATGCAATATGACCGATATCATGGCGGCAATGGGGCTGCGGCAGCTGGATCGCTATCCGGGCTTCCTGGCCCGCAGGGCGGAGATCATCCGCCGCTATGACGCGGCCTGCGATGAGCTGGGCATCCGTCATCTGAACCATCATACGGACATTGTGGACGGCAACGGGCATCTTTACCTGATCCGGGTGCCGGGCATCGGCGAGGAAGAGAGAAACAGCCTGATCAGAGCGCTGGCGGAAGCGGGGATTGGCACCAACGTCCACTACAAGCCGCTGCCGATGATGACGGCCTATGGCAGGGACTGCTCCGCGTACCCGAATGCCTATGACTACTATCGCAATCTGATCTCGCTCCCGATCCACACGCTGCTGTCGGATGAGGACGTAGAATATGTTTGCGAAACGCTCAAAAGCGTTATGAAGAGTTTTTGCTGAAGAGAGGATCCTGGTATGAAAGTCCTGATATTGGGTGTTGCATCCGTACAGATGGACGCGGTCCTGGAGCTCAAAAAGATGGGCTGTGAGACCTTTACGGTGGCCATGGCGAAGGACGGACCCGCCGCGGATGCGGCCGACCACTTTGCGCAGATCAACATTCTGGATGAAGAGGCTGTCATTAAGCATATTCTGGAAAACCACATCGACGCGGTGTATTCTACCGGCTCCGATCTTGCCATGCCGGTAGCCTGCCGGATCAGCGAGCGGCTGGGAATGCCCCATTTTGTGAGCTCCCAGGCGGCTTTTGTCTGCAATCACAAGAACGCCATGCGCGCGGCCTTGACTGCCGATTGCGAGGGGAACGTTCCGTTCCAGGTGATGAGCCAGCCCGAGCAGATCACGGTGGGCTTTCCTGCGATCCTCAAGCCCTCGGACGCCCAGGGACAGCGGGGCATTTTCAAGCTCAGCTCTCAGGAGGAGCTGGAGGAGCATTTCGAAGAGGCGAAGCGCTTTTCCCGGGAGGGAAAGGTGATCGTAGAAAAATATGTAGATGGCCCGGAGGTCTCCGTGAACGGATACATGGTAAACGGAGTCCTTCGCTTTGTCGTTGCCTCCGACCGGGACACCTGGCCGGAGTATACCGGGCTGATCCACCGGCATGTGGTGCCCGGGAAGGCTTTCAGCAGGGAAGCGGAAGAGAAAATGAAACGCGTTTTGCAGGATGCCTGCAACCGGGTGGGGATCCTCAACGGTCCGGTCTATTTCCAGATGAAGGTGAGCGGCGACCAGCCCTATATCATCGAAATGACCCCGCGGCTGGACGGCTGCCACATGTGGAACATCCTCGCGAGGGCAACGGGCGTGAACCTGATGAAGCTGACCTTCCGGCACCTCCTGTGCAACGACGTGTCCGAGCTGGAGAAGTTCAATGAGACCGTGCAGCCCATGGAGCTGGTCTTCTGGTGCCAGGTGCCCCGAACCACGATGGATCGGGAAAAGCTGGAGCTCCCGGAGGACGCGGTGGACCATTTCTACTATTATGAGACCGGCGATCTGATCCGCCCCGTAAACGGGCGTTATGATAAGATCGGATATTATATCCGGAATCTGTGACAGGGGAGAGAGTATGAGATTTGCCATAACGGGTGGGAACGGTTTCCTGGCTGGTTATCTGATCGATGAGCTTCTGCAGAACGGGCACGAGGTCGTGCTGCTGAGTCGGACAGAAGGAACAAAAAAGAATATCGGATTCTCCGTTACGGATTATTCGGAGGAATCCCTGGATGATATTTTTGCGAAAGAAAAGCTGGACGGTATTGCCCACCTGGCATCCTCCCGCAAGGTTGCCGATCGCTTCTCTTTCTATCAGGGCTTGATCGACTCGACCCAGAATCTCTATCGTTCCGCTGAAAAGAACGGGATCCGCAATATTGTTTATACCTCATCCATTTCCGTTTATTCCGGTGAGGATCTCCCCTATTCGGAGAGCCAGCCTCCCGCGCCGACCAATATGTACGGCCTGTATAAGCTCACCTGTGAATTGATCGGAACGATGTGCAATTCCAGGGGAATGAGGATCAAAAACCTCAGGATGGCCCATCTGTACGGCGCAAATGAAAAAAACGACTATATGATCAACCGCTTTTTCCGGCAGGCCCATGCGCATGAGCAGCTGACGGTCAACTGTGTGAGCGTGGCGAAGCGGGAAATGCTCTATACCAAAGATGCGGCAAGGGGGATCCGACTGGCGCTGGAGCACCCGGAACTGTCCGGGACCTTCGATATCGGCAGCGGTCAGGCCCTTACGAACGAGGAGATCGCAAAAACCATCTGTGAGGTCATGAGTCCGGAACTGGAGGTTTGTCTGGGGGACGGGGTCGAGACGATCAAATCCTCCTATATGAGCAGCGCAAAATCCGGAGAATGCCTCGGATTCGTTCCAAAGTATACGCTCCGGGACGCTGTGGTCGAGATTGAAGCCAGTATGGGAGGAACGCGGTAAAAATGCTGTATAAGAACTGCTTGAAGCGGCTGCTGGATATTATGCTGTCCCTTCTGGCCCTGCCCTTCGTGGCGATCGTGGGCATCCCCATTGCGATCGCCGTCAAGAGGGAGGACGGCGGCCCCGTTTTTTATCGGAGCCTGCGGTATGGGAAAGACATGAAAAAATTCTCCATGCTGAAGTTTCGCAGCATGAAGGTGAACTCGAAGGATATCCGCAACCAGGATGGGACGACGTATAATTCCGAGAATGATGAGCGTCAGACCAGGATCGGGAGACTCCTGCGGAAAACCAGCCTGGATGAGCTTCCCCAATTTGTCAATGTGCTGAAGGGCGATATGAGCTTCATCGGCCCCCGGCCAAGTCCCATGGGGAACGAGGCCACCTACACGGATTTTGTAAAAAAGAAATTCCGTGTCCGTCCCGGGATCACCGGCTATAACCAGGCCTTGAAGCGCAACAGCGCGACGCTGGAGGAGAGATACAGGAACGACGTTTTTTATGCGGAGAACGTCTCGTTCCCCTTGGATGTGAAGATCATTCTCATGACGATCGTGTCGGTTGTGAAAAGAAAGAACATTTACAGATCATAAATTGAAAAACGGAGAAATGACCATGAGCGCGGGGAAACTGCTGCTTCTTTTGACGAATTACTATCCCTTTTACAAAGGGGAAGAGTATATTGAAAACGAAATTGCTATCGCGGCGGAAAGATTTGAAAAAGTCTTGATCGTTCCGACGATGGCAACAAAAGAAATGCTTCCTACAAGAAAGGTGCCCGAAAACGTTGAAATCATCAAACTGGACCTGGACTATTCTCTGCCGGGAAGAGTAAAAATGGTTTTGCGCGGATTGAAGAACACCGGGGGCGCCAAGGCAAAGACGGCTGCGGGGAAAAAGCTCGGACCCAAGCAGAGAGCATACAGCCTATATTTTGCCGCAAGAGCGGAATATGTTTTTTCAGAGATCACGAAAAACAGCGCGTTCAACACCGTAACGGCCCAGTACGATCCCAAAGATATTGCCATTTACAGTTATTGGCTTCATATCACCGCCAGTGTTGCCGTTCGCCTGAAGGAGAGAGTGTTTCATCACCAGTGCGTATGCATCTCCCGCGGACATCGGTATGACCTTTACGATTATGCAGCGCCCTGCAGCTACATTCCCGATCGGGAGTACATGCTGAAGCATATCGATGCGGTGTATCCGTGCTCCGAGGATGGTGTGCGATACCTGAATCAGCATTACGGAGAATTTGCCGACAAGATCACGGTCGGACGTCTGGGAACGCTGGAGCGGGAGAAAGTAACATGTGAAAGGGAACCGGTCTTTTCCATCGTGTCCTGCTCGGCGGTCAGAGAAGTCAAGCGGCTGGACAAGATCATCGATACGGTCGCATATCTGAACAGCAAGGGCTATGCGATCCGATGGACCCATCTGGGCGACGGACCGTATCTGGACGAAGACAAGAAGTATGCGGAAAAGAATCTGCCGGAGAAGCTTTACCGTTTTGCGGGGCGCCTGGCCAACAAGGATCTGTTTGGCTGGTACGCATCCAATCCCGTCTCCTGCTTCATGAACCTGTCCGACTCCGAAGGCGTCCCGGTAGCCATCATGGAAGTGATGTCCTGCGGGATCCCGACTATTGCGACAGACGTGGGCGGGACGAAGGAGATCGTTCTGAACGGCGTTAACGGCTATGTGGTGCAGACGACGGATCCTGTGGAAAAGATCGCGGCGTCTGTGATCGAAATGATGGAACTGCCCGAGCAGGCTTATCAGAACATGTGCCGTGAAGCCATCCGGATCTGGAATGAGCGTTCCAATGCAAAAGAACTGTATCGGGACTTCTACGAGCAGTTGACTGTCTTGATGAGCCAAAACGCTCGCGCGCAGTGATCGGCAGCCGGACCCAAATCCAAACGGAAAGGGAATTGATCCAATTCACGCGTCTATGGTGAAAGAAATGGTTTCAGTAATTATTCCGACCTATAACAGAGAAAAAGTGATCCGGGAAGCCGCGCGCAGCGTGCTGAATCAGACGTACAAAGACCTGGAACTGATTATCGTTGATGACGGATCGACAGATTCCACCTCCCGTGTGGTGGGAGAGCTTGGAGATCCCCGGGTCAGATATGTGGTTCAGGAAAATGCCGGCGCCTGCGTGGCAAGAAATCACGGGATCTCTGTGGCCCGCGGAGAGTGTATCGCTTTTCAGGACAGCGACGATACCTGGAAAGCAGATAAGCTCGAAAAACAGATACGAGTTCTGGAAAATGATCCTGCCGTAGATATCGTTTGCTGCCGGACCGTTCTGAAAAGACTGGATGGAACGACGATCGTGACCGCAAATCGCATAAAGGAAGGCTTTGTCGATAAAAAAACCGGTCCTGTCGGTTTCAGCACGCAGACCTTGGTGATGCGGAAAAGGGTCGTCGAGAAAGTTTTGTTTGACCCAAAGGTGACCCGGTATCAGGATCTGGACTTTTTGATCGCTGCCATGCGAGAGGGATTCACGCTGTATTGTGTAGACGAATGCCTTGTAGAGAGGACGAACAGACCGGATTCCATCACGAATAATCCAGGCCGGGCGTACGATATGGCGAAATACTTCGAATCGAAATATGCTGATATATTCGAGGAGAAGGGGAATTACCTCTCAAGGTTCTTTTCCAGCGTCCTGCTCGAAGCGGCGAGCGCGCTAAAGAAGAACCACAAAGAGTACAAACATGTTTACAGGGAAGCCTTGCGCCTGGAGCATTCTTTGAAAACCGTCGGGAAGTATTGGATGCTGCGCACAGGCGTGTTTGACTATTATAAGCATTTGCGTCATTCCTGATGCAGAAAGGGTTGAGTCTGGAAAAGCAGAGGCGGCAGGACCGCCGCGATTTGCGCAGGCGCAGACGGAAACAGCAGTTTTCCAACAGAAAGGGGAAGGACGGTCACAGCCCCCTTTTTCCCGGGGAAGGGTTTTCGCTTAATATAAACGAAGTGGGTTAACATGCAAAAAGAGTTAAAGCTGAACACGATCTCCTCGCTTTTGTTTGAGATCCTGACCATCGTATGCGGGTTTATCCTGCCCAGGTTGATCATGGAGCAGTATGGCTCGGAGATCAATGGGCTGGTCAATTCTATTACGCAGTTTATCGGTATCATCACGTTTCTTGAATTTGGCGTAGGAAAAGTTGTTCAGTCGGCGCTGTATAAGCCGCTTACAGAGAATGATAAAGGAGAGATCAGCAGGATAGTTGTCTCCGCGAGGAAGTTTTTCAACAGAATTGCCTTGATTATGGCAGTTTATGTTGCTTTCCTCTTTGTGGTCTACCCGTTTATTTCCAAGCAGAACTTCGGCTGGTTATATACTGCGATGCTGCTGGCGGCCATGAGTATCAGCTCCTACGCGCAGTACTTTTTCGGGATCGTTGATCGCCTCCTCCTTACTGCGGACCAGAAAGGCTATATTCAATATACTGCTCAGGCGATCACGCTGATCCTGAACACCGTCGCCTGCGTGATCCTGATCAAGCTTGGATGCAGTATTCACGTGGTGAAAATGACTTCCTCCATTATCTTCCTTGCCAGGCCGATCTATTTGAGCTGGTACGTTCGCCGCCATTATGATATCGACACGAAGATCGAGTATGAGGGAGAGCCGATCAAGCAGAAATGGAACGGCTTGGCGCAGCACCTCGCTTATACGGTCCTGAATGATACGGATACGATCGTCCTGACGATCATGGGGACGCTTTCGGAAGTGTCGATTTATGGAGCCTATAATCTGGTTGTTGTCGGGGTCAAAAAGCTGTTTACTTCCGCAATGAACGGGGTTGAAGCATACTTAGGAAATCTTTGGGCAAGACAGGATGAGCAGAAGCTTCATGAGACTTTTTCCTGGACGGAATGGCTTGTCCATACAGCGGTCATCTTTGTTTTTGGCTGCACAGGTGTTCTGATTGTTCCTTTCGTTCAGTGCTATACAAAGGGGGTAACAGACGCCAACTACATCCAGCCCCTGTTTGCCGTTTTGATCGTGGCTGCCCACGCCTGCCACTGCCTGCGCCTCCCCTATAATCTGATGATTTTCGCTGCCGGCCACTATAAGCAGACACAGAGCAATTATATTATCGCAACGGTCATGAACATCGTGATTTCTGTTGCTTGCGTGAAGTTCTGGGGCTTGGTAGGCGTTGCGATCGGCACCCTTGTTTCCATGCTGTACCAAACTGTCTGGATGGCTTTTTACAATGCTAGGCATTTGGTAAGGAGACCGGTCAAGTTATTTGCAAAACAGTTTCTCGTGGACGCGATCACGGTCGTGTGCTATGTGCTGATTCCTTTCGCGAGAGTGTTGGAAAACGTGAGTTATCTGAGTTGGATCGTTCTGGCTGTTGAAATCGCAGCAACATTCATGGCGGTTTCCTTCGCAATCAATTTTATCTTTTACAGGAGCTTTCTCCTTCAACTATATCAGCGCGTACTTTTAAAGATGAAAAAAGCGTGAGAGAGTGATCTCCCGATCCATTTCGGATATATTATTCGGAGGCTCCACAAAGCTCCTGATTCTGTTTTTGCCCTATGTTCCGCAATTGTTCTTTTGACAGAACAAGAACACTTTAGATTCAAAGGATAATTGAGATGGCGATCACGATCAACAGAAAAGAAATACAGATTAGTTTGCTGTATTTATTAATACTATGTCGATACCTGCTTCCCTATTACTTTATGGATAACACCGAAGGAATCATCAGCAGGTTCCCAATTGTCGACTATTCTCTTCTGGCTGTCTCTACGCTGCTGATGGTCACACAACTGGTTTTTGGCGGTTTTCGACTGAGCCGTACGGACTTGTTCGTGATCTTGGTTTATGCGTTTCTTGTGCTCTCCACGATCCTGAACCACGGAGAAATCCTAGCCTGTCTGATTAATGCCGTACAGGTGATTCTAATCTGCTTCGTACTGAAGGACGCATTGCAGGATGAGACAAAAAAATGGGTGCTCATCCGACTGATTCGCAATATCACCCTGGTGATCTTTATCGCCAACATCATTGCCACATTTCTTTTCCCGAGCGGCGTCCCATATAGCATAAAGCATGAGGATCCTCCCTACTTCCTCTATGGAAACGTGAACACAACGATAAAGTTCCTCTTTCCCGGTCTGCTATGTTCCTTTATTCTGGATATCAAAAGGCACAAGACTGTTTCAATTTCAACCGGCGTGTTTTATGTCGGCTATTTATATCTGTGCTTTCATATTTACCTGATGGCAACGGGCTTTTGCGCCATGCTCTTTGTCCTTTTATGGAAGCTGAACAGACAGATCATCACCAAAAACATCAGGCTGATCTGTACGGTTGTGATCTCCGTCATAATCCTGTTTGAACTGTCGATACTCGTTTTTACCAATCAGGGCTTGATCAATTCGGTATTATCGCTGTTTGGAAAGGCGCCCGGCTTTACGGGAAGAGACTATCTATGGCACAATTGCATTCGGTGTATCAAAGAAAGAATCGTTCTTGGCCACGGGATAATTCCTTCTTCTCGGCTAGAGGCGATGGTCGGCAATCCGTCCGGCTCACACAATTATTATCTGGATCTCCTCTTTCAGAGAGGTGTCATCGGATTTGTCCCGTTTTTGCTCTTTATTATTGTTCCTATCTTCAAGCCCGGCCAAAGAACCTATAGCAAAGAGCACTATATTTTGAGTGGGTTTGCGATCGCCTATTTGATCATGTTCATGTTTGAACCGTTTTATGCTGTCGAAAGATTTCACATCCCTGTTTTTTATGTCCTGAACCTGCTGACGGAGCGCGTTCCATCCATAACACCAGGGAGAATTGGAGGGCGTATTTCGCCGGAGCCTGCACCGGCGGATGCCTTCTGCGGCAAGAGCGTAATGGCAGGAGACTAGTCCGGGAAAGCGGACAGAACAGCAAAGGAGGAATATCATTATGGGAAGATTATATCAGATCAGCAGTATCCTGCAATTGGGCGGGGTAAAGCTGCTGTATTACAGGGTCACAGACAGATTGTTCCACCAAAAACGATACTTTCAGGAAACGTACAGGATCTGCAAAGCGGCGAAGCCGGAAGACTATCAGAGGATCTTAACCCTCTGGAACGGCGCCAGATCCGGGCTTAAGGTCGATCTGGATCATCCCACGACCTTTATCGAGAAGCTCCAGTGGATGAAGATCTATGACGCCACAGAACTGAAGACCCGTCTTGCCGACAAGTACGCGGTCAGGGATTGGATCAAGGAACAGATCGGTGAGAAATACCTGATCCCGCTTCTGGGCGTATGGGATTCTTTTGATGAGATCCCGTTCGACGAACTGCCCCAGAGCTTCGTGCTGAAATGCAACCATGGCAGTCAGATGAACCTGATCGTACCGGACAAGTCTTCCTTGGACATCCCGGAAGCCAAACGGAAGTTTGACGCGTGGATGAAAACCAATTTTGCCTTTTGCTTTGGCCTGGAGATGCAGTACAGCGCCATTAAGCCAAGAATCATAGCGGAGGAGTACCTTCCTCAGCTTGCGGAGGGAGTTCAGGACTATAAGTTCCACTGCTTCCAGGGCGAGCCGGAGCTGGTCGAGATCATCGGTGCCAGAATCCCGGGCACCCATCAGGCCAAGGAGATAACCGTGTCGCTGGATTGGAAAAGATATCCCGGCGACCCCTTCTGCACCATGTCGCTGTATGATACAGTACCGGAAAAGCCCGCCTGCTACGAGGAAATGCTCTCCGTCGCAAAGAAGCTCAGCGCACAGTTCCCGTATGTCAGAGTGGATCTGTACGATATCGACGGGCAGGTTAAGTTTGGAGAAATGACGTTTTCACCGGGCAGCGGGACGGAAACTGTTCCTGAAAATTTTGAATTTACGGACAGGATCGTTCTGCCGGGCAAAACGAACCCAGGTGAGTAAAGGAAGCGTACGCTGTTCTCTGACGCGAGGCGCGTTTCTTGCGTAACGGAAAGTCACATACGTACGTGTGATATGGCTTTTTACATTGCGAAGACAGTTTTGGCAAGAGGGTTGTCGATGCAGCTTCATGATGAGGCTGCAACAATCCACAACAGAAAGAGTCAAATGAGGTTGATCCTATGAACAATGAAAACACGGAAATCACTATCCGGCTGTCGGATCTTTGCGCGGCATTTCTGCGCGCGTTCAAGCCAATCCTGCTTTTTGTGCTTATTCTGAGCCTTCTTGGTGCGCTTTACGGGGCACGCGGGCCTCGAGAAACGCAGACGACCTCCAGCGTTGAGCAGATCCGGGAGGCGGAAGCTGCTCTTGTGGATGCTGAGAGAGCTCGAGATGACGCCCAAAAGACGCTGGACCGGATCCTGGAAATCGAGATTCCCACCGCCGAGAGAGAGATCGAACACAGGGAGTCCCTTGCCCGTGGTTGGCGCGAATATATGGATAACAGCATCTGGTATTCGCTGGATCCCTTCCATCTCGGCGTTTCCCGCGTGACAGTGCTCCTCGAATCGGAGACGGAAGAACCGCTCATTGTTGGGGAGATCGCCCCGGAGGCCACGAGCGGAGCTACGATCGCATACGCGCAGATCACGCCGGTGGATCTGGAGATGATGGAGAGCATCCGGCAGATTTTGCAGGTCGATGCGGATCTGGCATATATCAATGAGCTGATGCGTGTTACGGTCATCTCCGAAAATGTTGTCGAGATCTGCGTCTGCTTTGACGATCCGAACCTTGCCAAGCAGGCCACCGATTTTATGCTGGAGCGGCTTCAGGCCAGTCTGGCCGAGCGGGAGGATGGGTATACGGCCCAGGTGGTGGGAGAGTATACGGGCTACGAAGTGAATACCTACCTTATGGGGATCCAGAACAACAGCAGCAAGAGCTATACAACGGCGATTTCAGACCTGCAGAAAGCGGAGCAGGTGCTGCAGAATCTGAATTCGACCAACAGAGCAAATGCCGAAACAGTTCTCAACGACGCCAATGCCGCCGTTGCGAAGGCGGAGACACAGCTTCAAAAGCTGCTGCAGGACCAGGCAAACAGCAGCACTGCTGGATTCAGGGGCAATCTGAAAAGCGCGCTGCGCTACGGCATCCTGTTTTTTGTACTCGGCCTCTTCCTCTCCTGCGTGACCGTATTCCTCACAATGGTGTTCAGCGGGAAACTGCAGAATGTGAATTGCGCGCTTACCCGCTATGCCTTCCCAGTCATCGGGATCATTCCCAGGAAGAAAAAAAGATGGTTTGAGAAAACGATCTGCAAACTGGAGGGCGAGCCGTACCAGGATTATGAAAGCGCCGGTCGGGCCACCGCGCAGAGCCTGCTGTCCATTGTGGGAGAGCGAAAAGTCGCGCTGGTCTCCTCTGAGGGAGACAGGCTGATCCAGGCGGTTCTCCCCTTCGTCGATGGCAAGATCCCGGCCTGCGGCGACCTGCTGAAGGATGCTGAGGCTGTCAAAGCCGCGGATCGGTTCGAGGGCTTTGTACTGGTTGAGGCGAAGGGAAAGTCCCAGGTTGGCCTGATCGACGCAGAGACCCGCCGGATCCAATCCCTCGGTAAAAATGTCGAAGGCATGATCCTCCTCTGAGAAACCGAAAGTCAACCCACTTCTGCAGACCGGAAGTCAATCCACTTCTGCAGAAAGAGCGGGCGCCTGTCAGCTAATGCCGACAGGCGCCCGCTCTTTCTTTTCGTATGCGTTCGGAATCTGATCCAGATCAGACCTCAAGCGCCGCTTCCTTTTCAGCACCTGCGGAAACGGACTCCGGCGCGTCACGGATGGGAACGGGGTCCGGGAGGACCCTTTGCCCGTTGTAGGTGGGATGATAGGTGGGAACGATCTTTTCCACATATTCGCGAATGCCGACGTCGTTCCTGCCGGCAATTTCGCTCAGCTCATACAGATTGTCCAGGAAATGATCCGTGTCGAAGGGGATCGGACAGCCGATATGGATCAGCTTGTTGTCTGTGGTCCGCAGACCCTCCTCCGCCATCAGTTTTTCCTCATACAGCTTTTCGCCGGGACGGAGACCGGTGTATTCGATCTTGATATCCACGTCCGGCTTCAGTCCGGAGAGCCGGATCATATTCCGTGCGAGGGAATCGATCTTTACAGGGCTGCCCATATCCAGGACGAAGATCTCGCCGCCGTGAGCGTAGGTTCCTGCCAGCATTACCAGGCTGACGGCTTCGGGCACTGTCATGAAATAACGAATGATGTCCGGGTGCGTGACCGTTACGGGGCCGCCGCGTTCGATCTGGCGTTTGAAAATCGGGACGACGGAGCCGTTGGAACCGAGAACATTGCCGAAGCGTACGGCGACAAACTCCGTTTTAATGCTGCGGAAGAATTCATCCGTAAACTCATGGCTGTGGTCGTGACCGCCGCGGTGCATATAAAACTGGGGGATCTCGGCGGCCTTGCCGGCCTTGATCTTCGCGTCAAAGCACTGGATGATCATTTCGCAAAGCCGCTTGCTGGCACCCATGATATTGGTGGGGTTGACGGCCTTGTCCGTGCTGATCAGCACAAAGCGCTCACAGCCGTGCATCATGGCGGCGTAGGCGGTTTTGTATGTACCGATGGAGTTGTTCTTGATGGCCTCGCAGGGGCTGTCCTCCATCAGGGGGACATGCTTATGGGCTGCGGCGTGATAGATGATCTGCGGACGGTAATCGTGGCAGACCTGGAAGATCCGGCGGCTGTCCCGCACGGAACCGATCAATACGACAATGTCCAGATCCGGGTATTTATCCTTCAGCTCCAGCTGGATGTCATAGGCGTTGTTTTCATAAATGTCAAAAATGATCAAACGCTTCGGGTTATGACCGGCAATTTGCCGGCAGAGCTCCGAACCGATGCTGCCGCCGCCGCCGGTGACCATGACGGTTTTTCCCTTGATGAACTCAAAGACCTCCGTCAGATCGGGCTTGATCGGATCACGACCAAGAAGATCCTCAATGGAGACGTTTTTCAGGGCGCTGGCTGTGAGTTGGCCCTTCATGAACTGGTACATACCGGGGAGATTCTTGACCTCGCATTCCGTCTCGTTGCAGATGGTGATGATGTCGCGGCGGTCCGTCATGGAGGCGCTGGGGATCGCAAGAAAAATCTTGTTCACCCGGTATTTTTTTACATTCTCCATGATGCTGTCCCGTCCGCCCACGACCCGGACGTTGTCCACATAGCGACCCCATTTGTTGGGATTGTCGTCAATGATGCAGACGACTTTTCCGTTGGAGCGGTCCTCGTTCAGGTCCCGCAGGATCATCTGGCCTGCGGCGCCGGCGCCGATCAGCATGATCCGATCGCTGCCGTTGCGGATGGAGGCGTTGAGAAAGAACAGCAGGATCCGATAGGAAAAGCGGATCCCCAGGACGAAAGTGAACTGGAGCATGGCGCCGATCACATAGTAGGAGATCGGCATTCTCCGGAAGAACAGGAGCGTGATGATCACGTGAAGCGCAGAGGCCAGGAAAGAGGCGATCAGAGTCTTGATAAACTCGCTGAAGCTGGCAAAGCGCCAGATGCTGCGGTACAGGCCAAAGGCGGTAAAAAGCAAAACGCAAAGCAAGCCATAGATCGGAGCGAATCTGGTCCAAACAGAGATATAGGATGTCGAGATCAGGGAATAGCGAAAATCATAGCGGATCAGCAGCGCAAGAAAATAGGAAGAGTTGACCATCACCGCGTCATAGACGATGAGCAGCGCGGCAATGATTTTCCAGTGTTCATATTTGAAAGCTTTTTTCAACTGTTTTTTCGGTTCCATAGCAGAAGACCTTCCGTCGCATATATCTAAGCTGAGATTCCAAGGTGAAATCGATCATCACCGCGAAAAAAGGAAATAGGATCATCATGGGTATGACACATCCCTTTTTATTAATCTACCATGATTAGCGCTGAATTGCAACTGAAAAAGCAATAATCGGATAATTTGATAAGACAATAAGGAAAAAAGAGGTACTGGATCGCCCACAAAACACAGGGATGGAAGCACCGCGCCTCCGATGCCGGGACCCTTGTCCCGGGATTGACCGGAAGACTGCTGAGTTGGGCAAAAAGGAGGGAAGCGGTTCCACAGTTCCGCTTCCCCCAGTATTTACGCCGGCTCATAGCTGCGGCTCATTTCCTTGCCGTCGGCGTCATATTCGATGTTTTCCATCAGCGCCAGGTCCACCCGACTCCGCTTCTTGACGATCAGGCCCTCGCCCTGGTTGTTGAAGACCCAGATATGATAACCCGGGAAATCCGGATCGGGCTTATTGAACGCGCCGCTCACATTCAGCCGACAAAACCTGGAGCGACCCTCCGGCGTGTCCATCATGTCGCCGGGGCCCTTGTAATACAGCTCGTCCTGCATGGCCTTTTTCTTGAATTCTTCCCATTCCTCATCGGGGACCCGGTCTACGTCACGGGGATCGATCATGTACTATCCTTCCTTTCAAGCGATGGGAGCAGCCGCACTGAGGCGCGAAGAGCAGCGTCGGGGCGGGCCCCGCCTCTTTAATGCGCACCATCTTTATTGTTTTGTATTATCATACAAGTAGCCGAGAATTGCAAGGTCTATTCTGAAACTTTTGCCCGGGCCTGAAATCTATCGTAGACAAGAGGGAAGGCCTTTGCTATAATAGCATGCGATAGGAGGGGATTGCTGTATGCCCAAACCCGTAATCATCACCGCCGACAGCACGGTAGACCTTTCTCCGGAACTGAAAGAGCGGTTTCAAATCAAGATCATCCCCCTGATGATCACCCTGAGGGAGGATCACTTTATGGACGATGGGGTCAGCTTTACCCCGCTGGACATGTATAAGCGCTATCATGAGAACGGTCTGCTGCCCAAGACCTCGGCCCCCGGTGTGCAGGAGTTTTTGGAATTCTTTACGCCTCTTGTGAATGAAGGATATGAGATTGTCCATCTGGATATCAGCGCGGAGCTCTCCAATACCTTTAACGCGGCGCGGCTTGCCGCAGAAGAGCTGGAGGGCGTCTATGTGGTAGACAGCCGCATGCTCTCCACCGGTGTGGGCCTGCTTGCCATCGAAGGGGCAGAGTGCCGGGACCGGGGCATGAGCGCCGCCGAGATCGCCGAGCATCTGGAGAGCCTGACCGGAAAGGTGTCCACCAGCTTCGTGCTGGACACGCTGGAGTTCATGTGGAAGGGCGGCCGCTGCACCGGCGTGGCCGCGCTGGGCGCGAACCTGCTGAAGCTGAAGCCCGGCCTTGAGATGAAGGACGGCAAGCTCGGCGTCTATAAAAAGTACCGCGGAAATATCGAAAAGGTCTATGAGCAGTATATCCGCGAGCGGCTGGAGGGAAAGAAGGTCCGTCCGGGCCACATCTTCGTCACCGAGTCCGGCGAGATCGACCCGGCGGTGATCGAGCAGATGTGCGCCCTGGCCAAGGAACTCTCCGGCTGCCGGGAGGTTCACCACACCATGGCCGGCTGCACCGTTTCTACCCACTGCGGCCCCAAAACCCTGGGCGTGCTGTTCATCGAGGAATAAAGAGAAAGCTTGCAGGAGCCGGGACAACTGTCCCGGCTCCTGCTGCATCCTCACATGAGCGGCTGCGCCTTTCAGACGGAACCGGATCGAATAACGACGACTATTTTACCTTCATGCGGGCAGACTATCGGTGAGGTGATTTTGATGAGGTATGTTCCAGGCGCACCCGAGAATTTCCTGGGGGAGTTGGACCGGAACGAGCCGGCCAGAGACAGGTTTTATGCGCTGAGCCAGGAGGAACAGCAGCGCATCATTCATCAGGCCCAGTCTGTCAGGGACATCTATGAAATGCGTGCCCTTGTTAACAGCATCCGGGCTTGAACTCACCCGCGGGGCGGCCACACGGCCGCCCTGTTTTTGAATCAGGAAAGTTTACATAACGACAAAATGACACATGCGGCCGGAGCTGCGCACACAAAAATGGCTTCCTCTCTGTGAGAGGAAGCCATTTTGGGTATCCGCTTATTCCGCGTCGGCGTAGCCCATGGGATTCTTGGACTGCCAGGACCAGGTGTCCCGGCACATATCCTCCAGGGTGTACTGGGCTTTCCAGCCCAGGAGCTGTGCGCTCTTGTCCGGGTTGGAGTAGAGCCGCGGCAGATCGCCCGCCCGGCGGCCGGTGATCTCATAGGGGATCTTGATGCCGTTGACCCGCTCAAAGGTCTTCACCATGTCCAGCACGCTGTAGCCGGTGCCGGTACCCAGGTTGAAGACGTTTTCACCCCGGTGCTTGCGCATGTAGTCGATGGCGGCCACGTGGCCCCGGGCCAGATCCGTCACATGAATGTAGTCCCGGATGCAGGTGCCGTCGGGGGTGTCATAGTCGTCGCCGAATACGTTCAGATGGTCCCTGCGGCCAACGGCCACCTGGGCGATAAAGGGCATCAGATTGTTGGGGATGCCGCGGGGATCCTCGCCGATGAGGCCGCTGCGGTGGGCGCCGATGGGATTGAAGTAGCGGAGCAGGGAGACGGAGAAATCGTCCACCGCCTTGGCGGTGTCCCGCAGGATCTGCTCGGACATATATTTGGTCCAGCCGTAGGGATTGGTGCAGCCGCCGGTGACGGCGTTCTCCTTCAGGGGCATCTCGTTGCTCCCGTTGTATACCGTGGCGGAGGAGGAAAACACGATGTCACGGACGCCGTGGTCCCGCATAGCTTCGCACAGGGTGATGGTGGAGAACAGGTTGTTGTCGTAGTATTCCAGGGGCATGACCACCGATTCACCCACGGCCTTCAGCCCGGCAAAATGGATGGCGCAGTCGATCTTGTGCTTTTCAAAGATCCGGTCCAGGGCGGCCCGGTTGCGCACGTCCTCCTGATAAAAGTCCACATGCTTGCCGGTGATCTGCTCCACCCGCTCAATGGCTTTTGCACTGGAATTGACCAGGTTGTCAATGACGACGACGCCGATGTCCTGCTCCAGCAGCTCCACGCAGGTGTGGCTCCCGATATAACCGGCGCCGCCGGTGACGAGTACGTTCATGTTGGTTCCTCCTCAGTTTTTTTCAATCCAATAAGGTGATGGGGTAAAGCCCCTCTTTGCGCATCCGGGCAATGTTGCTGACCACGTCCGGCAGATCTTCCCGATAGGTCACGCCGTACCAGGCTTCATGGCAGGGAAGCACGCGCACGGTGCCCTGCCCCTCGTGAATGATGGCGTTGGCCACGAAGGGCAGAAAATACTCCGCCTTTTCGGGGTCGACCAGAAGGTTTGCGTCCAGCCAGGCAGGGAAGCGGTCCCGGAGCTGGCGCATCATATCCGGGCCAAAGCCCCAGAAGTTCATGGAAACCGGGTCCGTTCCGGACAGCGGTTCCCAGGTCTCACCGTCCTCGGTGTAGGCGGCATCCTCACCGCGCTTGGCAATCTTCGTGTGTTCCACCACGTCGGTCAGCAGCCCGTTTTCCACCTGGCAGATGCCGCGGGCCACGGTCCCGTGCTCGGTGACGGTGTTTTTCAGCAGGTAGGCCACCATGGCATGCTCCGTGTCTGCGCGCTCCTCCGAGAGGAAACGGTAGATGGTCTCGTAAGCGCCGCGCCCGTAGAAGTCGTCGGCGTTGATGACCGCAAAGGGCCCCTTCACCGCCTCGGCGGCGCAGAGGACCGCGTGGGCGGTGCCCCAGGGCTTTTTCCGCTGGGGCGGCACCGCGTAGCCCTCCGGCAGCATGTCGATCTGCTGGAAGACATAGCTCACATCAAAAAATTTCTCCATCCGGCGGCCAACGGCGGCCTTGAAATCCTCTTCGATCTCATGCTTGATGATAAAGGCAACCTTGCGGAAGCCCGCGCGATAGGCGTCATACAGGGAAAAATCAATGATGGCGTGGCCATATTCATCCACCGGGGTGATCTGCTTGAGCCCGCCGAAGCGGCTGCCCATACCGGCGGCCAGGATCACAAGTGTGGGTTCGTTCATGTCGACTCCTCCTTGCTGTCAGGCGTTCATCGCTGCCCGGCAATAGTAGTTGAACATCCTCTCCCGGGCGAGAGAACTGGGATCCATGTGGCCGGGATAGACCTCGTAGTCGCCGGGGAGCAGGCAGAGCTTTTTGAGCGAGCGCAGTTCCTCGTCCATGTCCCCGCCGGGCAGGTCTGTACGGCCGCAGCTGCCGCGAAACAGGGTGTCCCCGGTAAAAAGGGCGCTGCCGCAGCGCAGGGTCACACCGCCCGGCGTGTGTCCCGGCGTTGCCAGGACCTCAAACCGCAAGCCCGCGATCTCCACGCTGTCCCCATCGTCATAGTATTCCCCGTTCTCCGGAAGATGAAAGGGAAAGTGGAGGTCGCCGCGGACTTCGGCGTCGTCCTTCCGGTTCATATACACGGTGGCTCCGGTCTCTTCGGCCACGGCCTCCACCGCGCCCACATGGTCGTAGTGACCGTGGGTCAGGAAAATGGCCCGGCAGTGCAGACGGTTGTCCTCCAGATAATCCAGGATGGCGTTGCTCTCGTCGCCTGGATCGATCACGGCGCAGTCCAAGGTGTTTTCATCGGTGACCACATAGCAGTTGGTCTCCAGCTGGCCTGTGGGAATGGTCTTGATCAGCATGAGCTCACAGCTCCTTCGTGTCCAGAATAATGGTAAAGGGTCCCTCGTTGACGGAGGAAACCAGCATTTTTTCTCCAAATACACCCGTCTCGACCCGGAAGCCTCTGGCCCGGCATTCGTCGATGACCAACTCATAGAGCGGGATGGCGGTCTCGGGACGGGCGGCGTGGGAAAAGCCGGGACGGCGGGACCGACAGTCGGCAAACAGGGTGAACTGACTGATGATCAGCAGGGAAGCGGCCCCGGCGTTGACGGGATTGACGTTGATCTTTCCTTCTTCGTCCTCAAAGATCCTCAGACCGCAGATCTTGTCTGCGATCTTTTTGGCCTCATTTTCGGTGTCGTCCTCGTGGACGCCCAGAAGGACCAGAAAGCCCCGGCCGATCTGACCGTGGATCTTGCCTGCGATCTCCACCGAGGCGGAATCGACTCTTGTAACGACTGCTCTCATAAAGTACCTCTACAGGGGCTTATTTTCCGTTTCGGCTGACTTCCGTCACGCTGGGGACGGCGCCGAGACGGTTCATGATCTGCCGCAGCTCCGAGCTGTTTTTCACTTCCAGGGTGACGATCACCAGCGCAAGCCCCAGGTTGTCCCGGGCGGAAAGGTTGCGGACCTTGGCGTTGAGACTGTTGAGCACAGTGGCGATGTCCATGACCAGACCCGCGCGGTCTTTGGCGGCAATGGTGATGGTGGTAACGTAGCTGTCGGTGATCTGGCTGGCCCAGTTCACGCGGATCCAGCGGCCCTCGTCCTCCTGCTGCCGGCTGCGGCGGAGATAGTTCTGACAATCCTTGCGGTGAATGGAAACGCCCTGGCCGCGGGTGATGAAGCCGATGATATCGTCGCCGGGAACAGGAGTGCAGCAGCGGGAGAATTTGACCAGGCAATTGTCCAGCCCCTCCACAAGGATGCCGTGGACGGCTTTGCCCTCTTTCTTGGCCCGCTCTTCCCGCCGCTCGGCTGCGGCGGAGACCCGGTCCAAAACGGTTTTCTTCTCCTCCTGCACACTCCTGAACTCATCCCGCAGCCGGTTTGCCACCCGCACCGCGGTGACGCCGCCGTAACCGATGGCGGCGTACATGTCCTCGGGAGAGGCGTAGGACAGACGCTTGAGGGTGGGCCCCATGATCTCCTCGGAGGATACGTCTTCCAGGGTCAGCTCGTTATGCCGCAGCTCGTCCTCCAGCATCTCCCGCCCGCGGGTGACGTTCTCATCCCGCCGTTCCCGCTTGAACCACTGCTTGATCTTGGTGCGGGCGGAGCCGCTTTTGACGATATTCAGCCAGTCCCGGCTGGGTCCGGGAGCAGACTTGGAGGTGCGGATCTCCACAATGTCGCCGTTTTGGAGCACGTAGTCGAAGGTCACGATGCGGCCGTTGACTTTGGCGCCCACCATGTGGTTGCCCACATCCGAGTGAATGTTATAGGCAAAGTCGATGGGACTTGCGCCGGCGGGAAGATTGATCACGTCTCCCTTGGGGGAGAAGACGAAGACCTCGTCGGCAAACATGTCGATCTTCAGATCGTGGAAGAAATCCTGGGCGTCGGACTCCTGCTGGTCCTCCAGCAGACGGCGGACCCAGGCAAATTTCTCCTCGTCTCCGCCCTTGACCGCGCTGCTGCCGTCGCCCATTTTGTACTTCCAGTGGGCGGCGATGCCGTATTCGGCGGTATGGTGCATCTCCCAGGTGCGGATCTGCACCTCAAAGGGGATGCCCTCGGAGCCGATAACGGTGGTGTGCAGGCTCTGATACATGTTGGGCTTGGGGGTGGAGATATAATCCTTGAAGCGCCCGGGAACGGGCTTGAACATGTCGTGGATCACGCCCAGCACGTTGTAGCAGTCGGGCAGGGAATCCACAATGACCCGGAAGGCGCACAGGTCAAAAATACCGTTGATGTCCAGCTTCTGGGCGTACATCTTCCGGTAGATGCTGTATACATGCTTGATGCGGGAATAGATGGAGGCGCTGATCCCCTCGATTTCCAGACGTTTGCGGATCTTCTCCTCCACGCTGCTCATGAAGGCTTCCAGCTCGGGCATACGCTGGTTCAGCGTTTCGGTGATCTCCTTATAGCCGGTGGGGTCCAGATAGCGCAGCGACAGATCCTCCAGCTCCCACTTGGCCTGCTGCATGCCCAGCCGGTGGGCGATGGGGGCGTAGATCTCCATGGTCTCCAGGGACTTGGTCCGCTGCTTTTCGGGCGTCTGGTAGTCCATGGTGCGCATGTTATGCATCCGGTCGGCGATCTTGATGAGGATCACGCGGATGTCCTTGGCCATGGCCATGAGCATCTTGCGCAGGTTCTCCATCTGCTCGTCTTCCTTGCTGGTGTACTAAGGCTGGTATCCTCGATCACGTCGTGCAGAAGGGCCGCACAGATGGAGTCTTCATCCAGGCCCAGATCCACAGAGATATCCGCCGCAGCCACGCAGTGCGTCACATAGGGGGAGCAGCCGTCCTTGCGGAGCTGGCCCGCGTGGGCCAGCTTCGCCATCTCATAGGCAGCACGGATCCGCCCCAGGTCCATGGGATGACCGGAGCTTTGGATCTTCTTCTCCAGCGCGTCATACATGACGTCCGGATCCAGAGGAATATTGACCTGTTTTACTTCTTCATTCATTGCGGGACTCCCGGATACCAGAATAGGAACTTCAAATGGTCAGATCCTGCGCTTCCCGACTGAGCTGCTGCATCAGCCCGGTGGCGTTCAGATCGGCTTTCCCCTCGATGGAGGCGGTACAGGCGTTGAAAATGCGTCCGTCGGGGCTTTTCAGCAGCCCGGCCTCCAATAAAACCATCAGGCACAGGCAGAAGCGCTCCGGCTCCATGTCGGGGGGACACTGACGGAGGATCTCTTCCACGGTCGGACCCAGAGAGATGCACCCGTCGAAACGACGCCAGAGCTGGACAAAATCGGAACGGTCCGGACAGAACACCGAAGCGGCATAGCAGCTTTGTGCGTCTCCCAAAAGGATGCGCCTACAGAGCGCTGTCCCATCATGTCTGCGGATGGCCGAGACGATCAGCTGCAGAGAACAGTGGCCGCGAAACTCGTTGGCCTGAGGAACAAAAGCCACATCGACCCGATCACCCTCGGAGATCCCCAGCTCCTGGGCGGAGTGGGAAAAGAAGATCCCTTCCAGCCTGGCGCGCCCATAGCGAAAACGCAGCTTCAAATGACGGCCGCCGCCGACCTGATCGGCCGACTCCAGCAAAGCGTTGTTCAAGCAAAAGACAGGCTTGGGATTGCCGTTCCCGTAGGGCTCCAGCCGGTCCAGCTCCCGCACGTTTTCCAAAGAGAGCAGAGAGGGGTCCCGGATCAGCAGATCGCAGGAGACTTCCGGCTGCGGTTCCGGGCGGTTTTTCCGATAATAGTCCGAGAGCGCGCGGCGGAAATCCGGCAGCTTCTCGCTGCGGATGGTCATCCCCGCGGCCAGAGCATGTCCGCCGAAGCCCAGCAGATGCTCCGAACAGGCGGAGAGCGCCTCAAAGAGATTGAAGCCGCCGTAGCTCCGGCAGGAGCCTTTGCCATGATCCCCCGTGAGGCAGACCATGATGGCAGGCAGCGAAAACTGCTCCGCCAGACGGGAGGCGGCAATGCCGATGACGCCTTGATGCCAGCGGTCGCTGGCCAGCACGATGGGACCGTCCGGCGTTTTTCCCTCCAGCTTGGAGAGCGCGTCATGCCAGATCTCCGTTTCGATGCTTTGCCGCTTCCGGTTGAGCTCGCACAGCTCCGCAGCCAGGGAGGCGGCTTCGGCGGGATCCGTGCACATGAGCAGATCCGCGGCCTTGGTGGCCTGTCCCAGCCTGCCGGCGGCGTTGAGCCGGGGGGCCAGGCTGAAGCCGATGGCGGATGCGGTCAGCCGTTCCGGATCGACCCCGGCCTCTTTCAGCATGGCGGAAAAACCGGGACGGGGATGAGAGGACAGCATTTCCAGCCCCCGGCGGACCAGATAACGGTTCTCCCCCACAAGGGGCATTACATCCGCCACGGTACCCACCGCCACCAGGTCGGCATAACGGTCCAGCATGGCGGCAGGGTCGCC
Source organism: Oscillospiraceae bacterium (assembly GCA_902765595.1). Taxonomy (GTDB): domain Bacteria; phylum Bacillota; class Clostridia; order Oscillospirales; family Oscillospiraceae; genus Limivicinus. The sequence continues at coordinate 153,102 of CACXAQ010000002.1, forward strand.
ATCCACGGCACAGATCAGCTTCAGCGCCACGCCCACACCGGCAAGATCCGGGTTGGGGTAGCGGTTGCCCTCCTGCTTGCAGTCGATCACCGCGAGAGCGTCCGGCAGGGCGCCCTCTTTGCATTCGTGGTGATCGGTAACGATCATATCCAGCCCAATCTTCCGGGTATAAGCGGCCTCCTCCACGGCGGTGATGCCGCAGTCGACCGTAATGAGCAGGGTTACACCCTCCCGCCGCAGGCTGTCCAGCGCGGCGCAGTTGAGCCCATAGCCTTCTTCATTGCGGTCGGGGATATAACCCACACAGTGCAAACCCTTGCTCTGCAGATAGTCCGTTACGAGACAGGTGGCGGTGATCCCGTCCACATCATAGTCACCGTAGACGGCGACGGATTCCCGCTTCTCGATGGCCCGGCGGATCCGCTCTACGGCTTCGGGCATGCCTGCCATCAGCAGCGGATCATGCAGACAGGCAAGCCCGCCGTCCAAAAGGGCGCGGGCGTCTGTGACCGTGCGGATCCCCCGCAGAGCCAGGACAGCAGAAAGGAGCGGCCCGCAGCCCGCTTGTCTCAGCTCCGCCGGGTATTCCGGACGGGTATATGGTATTTTCCAATCCTGCAGCTTCATACGATCCCACTTGTATTCTTTTCTTATTATAATATCATACCAAAACTCATGTTTGATTGCAAGTGCGGAGGGGAACTTAATTGCTATTTGTTGTAATCGGTCAGCCTTTTGAGCCCGCCGCTGAAAACGGGCGCATGCAGCACATGCTCCAGCGCCTCCTCCGGCGTGGCGCATACCGCGAAGAGCTCAAAGCAGCGGCGGCTGAGAAAGCCGTCTTCCGCGGCGCGCTCCAGAAGAGCTGTCAGGGGAGCGTAGTAATCTCGGGTATTCAGCAGCGCCATGGGCTTTCCGTGGCGGCCCAGCTGCTTGAGAGTGAGCGTCTCAAAGAACTCCTCAAAGGTTCCGATCCCGCCGGGGAGGGCGATAAAAGCGTCGCTTTCCCGGTGCATGGCGGTTTTCCGCTCGGCCATGGTGTCGGTATAGAGAAAGCGGGTGCAGCCGGGATACAGGACCCCCGGCTCGTCAAAGAAACGCGGGGCGATCCCAAGGATCTCGCCGCCGCGCTCTGCGGCACCCTCGGCGCAGGCCCCCATCAATCCGCCTGCCCCGCCGCCGAATACCAGGCTGTGGCCCGCTGCCGCGAGAAGCCGCCCAAGTTCCCGGGCTGCCTCGAAGTATGCGCGATCAAGCTCCGAAGAGGACGCGCCGTATACACAGATCCTCATATCCCGATCCTCCTGTTTCCTTTGACCAGAGTATAGCATACTTGCCACCGGAGCGCAAACCGGGATGAAAACCAGTAAGCGAGAAGCCGATCCGGCAGATGCTGCACGGTTCCGGACCCGGTAAGGTCCGACGGAAAAGAAGAAAACGGTCATACCTATTATAATATGGAAGCTCAGCGGCACTGGGCCCCGCAAATGGGGACCCTGTGCCGCTGAAATTCACCCTGCGATGCACTTGCATGGTCCGGGCTGACCGGCTATAATGAAATGCGGAAGAACTTTTCCCGCACAGTCGCATGGCCCCCAAAACCAACTTTCCCGCCCACCTGGAATCGGTAGAGAATGCTATGAACAATGAACGCATGAACAACTGGAAAGTGTACATTGCCTGCATCATCGGCCACGTGTTCTGGGGCTTCAGCTTCTTTGCCTCGCGCACGGCGCTGAATATTGCCCATGTGTTCGTTCTGCTCAGTCACCGCTTTCTGATTGCCTTTCTTCTGATGAGCCTGCCGGCTGTCCGCCTCGTTCGCTTAAGGGGGAAGGGGAGGCGGGTGCTCCTGCTGGTGCTGCTGGGCCTTGCCGAGCCGGTGGTGTATTTCTTCGGTGAGCAATACGGACTGCTGCATTCCAACACCATCTTTTCCGGCGTGATGATCGCCATGATCCCCATCGTCTGCACGCTTCTTGCGATCCCTTTCCTGGGGGAGCGGGTGAGCGGAGGACAGGTCTTTTTCAGCCTTCTCTCCGTCGGCGGCGTCATCGGGATCGGTTTGCTGCAGAAAAGCTCCGGCAGCCTGGATTGGATCGGTGTGCTGGCCCTGTTGGTGGCGGTGCTCTCCGCCTCCGCCTACACGCTGATCAGCCGCGGCATTTCCAAGGATTTTACAGCTTTTGAGCGCACCTATATGATGATGCTGGAAGGCGCCGTCGCCTTCAGCGTGCTGGCGCTGATCCAATGCCGGGGAAGCGTCTCTGCCTATCTGCAGCCGCTGCAGAACGGTACGTATTTGCTGTCGCTGCTGTTCCTGTCTGTCTGCTGCTCGGTAGTGGCCTATTTTCTTTCCGGCTATTCCATCGGCAAGCTGAGCGTCGCCCGCCAGACGGTCTTTGCCAATCTGACTACGGCGGTGTCGATCTTCGCCGGCGCCGTATTCCTGCATGAACCCTTTTCCTGGGAGAGCCTCATGTGCTGCATCCTGATCCTTGGCGGAATATACGGGGTCCAGCATATGGCGTCCCATGAGGAGCGAGCAAAAACTCGGGAAGGATGAACCGCCCCCACGAGACATCAAAAGGAGCCTGACACAAAGCACTTGCTTCGTGTCAGGCTCCTTTTGTCTTTGCCATTCATTTGGCCCACTGTCTTCCTGTGTTGTCGATATAGGTGTCGCCGGAGAGCAGGATCTGGGATACGGGGACGATGGTGTAGCCGTCCGCCTGCAGCGCCTCGATGATCCCGGGCAAGGCCTCCGGCGTATGTTCGGCGGCGTTGTGGAAGAGGATGATGCTGCCGGAACGGACGTTTTTCAGCACCCGCTGCTGGATCTCCTGTGCAGAGATGCCCTTCCAGTCCAGACTGTCGCGATCCCATATAGCTGAAACCCTGAATTTACAAGGCTTTCATCAACAACAACGATGACGTCCTTTGGCTTTTCGGCTTCTGGTTATTTCCAAAGAAGGACAGATCGTTTCTGCAAAAAACTGATCCCCTCCCGGAACGGCGTGCTTCAATAACTGCCTTGATTTTTTGTTTCAAAGTTGCAGTCTGAGCTTGAGCTGTTGAAGTTTTTCAGCATCTCGCCAAATAGGCTAAAATATCTTTTGTCATTTCTTTCCCAGCATGGTATAATTATTTAAAATGCTGACGGAAGGCGGATGGTTCGGTGAAGTATGTAACGCGAGAAGATGATATTTCAGTATTGCAAATGTCCGTCCGGGTGACCAATTGCATGAACAGGGTAAAGCTTCATACAGTCGGTGAGTTTCTGGATTATCCGGAAGATCAGTTTCTTGATATTCGTAATCTTGGGAAAACTTCGCTTGAGGAAATCATGCGGATTCGCGCGGAACTGACCGGCGATAGCGGAGCCCAATTTCGACTTGTCGATAAAGAAGATCTCCCTGAAGATGATGCTCAAGCAGATGATATCATAGTGTCGGGCTCCACTGCGGAGGATCCCCACGTGCTGCTCTATGATCTCCCAATCTCAGAAATGGGCCTATCCGTCCGGGCAAGAAACTGCCTGAACCGAGAAGGCTGGACAACCGCCTCACAGCTTGTCGGAAAAAGCTTGGAAGATCTTCTGGCGGTAAAGAACATGGGACGCAAAACCGCAGAGGAGATTCTCGCTGCGGTGTCAGAACTGTCTCTCCGGCTCTCTGATCAAGCCACGGGACTGTCCGCATCCGGCAACAATGAAATTGCCGTCCTGGCGGAAGAACTGGCCAATGTTTTTGGCGGGATGGCCGGCACGTGGGCCTTGAAACTGGAGCAACTGCGTGACGGCAATGCTTATGATCGGGAAACTCTTCTGAATCGCCTTCTTCAGGAAAATGAGATCTGCAGCGCGCAGAAGAATGCGATCTGTGATTATCTGGAAGCCCATGAGGATCAGTCCTCCATGGCTGAGCTTATGGATTATATGGAAACGCGACTTGCCAGCGGCGCATTTACAGTAGCTCTCGTTGAGGAACTGGAAATCGAAGGGAAAATCGAGAGAAACGGTTCCACGGTGTTTCGGCGTTATGCGAGCGCTGCGGACTATGCGGAGGGGCTGAAAGACGAACGCCAAAAGGAAGTTTTGCTTGCCAGACTGAGCGGAAAAACCCTGGAGGAAACAGCCTCCGCATACAATATCACGAGAGAGCGCGTCAGACAGATTCAGAATAAAGCGCTAATCGGGCGTCCTCGTCTGAGAGAAGACAAGTATCTCTATGCTTTCCAGACCTATTTTTTCTCTCGGGAAGATTTCTGCATTGCCTTTGATGAGCCGGATGAAGTCTTTTATTTCTTGGAAATCGTAACCGGCAGAAAACAGACCGATACCCAACCGATTGAAAAGGCCCTAGAGGATGAAAACATCTCCGTAAAGATGCGGCGGCAGATCGAGCGGGCTGTGTACAAACAGTTTGTGGTCATCGACGGTGTTCGGATTCTGAAGAAACGCCCTGATCTTGTGCGCTATGTTGTCAGCCGGTTTTGCAGAGAGCAGACGGATTACCAGGACTTCCTATCCTATTATGAGATGTTTCTGGAGGACCACGGCCTCACTGAAAAGGAAGACTTGATTATTGACAGCAGGACATATGAGAACAAGCTGAACGCCTGTGACTATGTTCTGTGGGCACACGGAAAAAGGTTGAGATATTATCCGATTGCGGACCATGATTACAACGAACTCTTTTCGATCATCACTTCTGAAGAGTATCAAAACAAGGAACTCTCCGCCCGCCTTTTCTTCTTGAATTACCCGGAACTCATGAGAGAGTTGGATATCCGCGATGAATATGAACTGCACAATATGCTGCGAAAAGCCTGGCCGGAAGAAGATGACCGAGTTCACTTTGGGAAGAATCCTACTCTGACGATCGGCCAGGCCAACCGGGATGATCAGGTCCTGGACCTGCTGCTTCAGTTCGCCCCAATCAGCGCACAGGATCTGGCTGCAAAGATGAAGGAGCTGTATGGCTTTGATCCGGCTACTTCGATAGGCTCATATTTTAACAGCTTTCGTGACTATTATCACAACGGTATCTATTCTATCAGCGCAAACGCACTGCCTCCTGAGCGCTTCATAGCCTTGCAAGAGACATTGACCCGAGATTTCTATTCTATTGAGAATATCCAAAAGCAGTATTTGCGTCTGTTCCCCACGTCAGAGAAATCGGATATCAATCCCTACACGCTCAACACGCTTGGATTCCACGTTTATTCGGGCTATGTTATCAGCAGACGTTATTCCAACGCAACAGAGTATTTTACAAAACTGCTTACGGAAAACGATATTACAAATCTGGACGAGTTCAGCAAAGAGCTGCCATACATTGGTGCCTTTTCCAGCACGCTGCTCCACCTGCGGCAGCATCGAGAGGTCATCGAATTTGAACCCCACCGACTGGTCCATATCCGGCGTCTGGAAGCAGGCGGCGTTACGAAAGAGAAGCTCGCCGATTATTGCGACCGGGTTCTAAATTGGGTCGGACCCGATCGGATCTTTACCATTCATGCGATCCGTAGAGAGGGCTTTGCCCACGATCTGGACGATCTCGGTTTTGACGACTGGTTCTATTCCTCCCTTATTTGCGAGGATCCCCGTTTTTCTGCCCGCCGCATGGGCGGAACACGGCTCCTTTACAGCGGTCAGCGTGCCATCGTGCTGGAAGACCTGCTGACTGAACTCCTGTTGGAAAGAGAAAAGATTGAGATCTACGATCTGAAAGACCTTTTGGAGCAAGAATACGGTATTGTTCTGGACAAGGACAAGCTGACCTGGCTTGTGAAAGAGAGCAGCCTCTATTTCGATAACATCATGGAAACCGTATACCTGGATTACGATACATATTTTGAGGAGATATGAACATGAATCTGTTGACCGAGGGCCTCGCCCTGCACCTTGTGGAACCCACCACGCTCAGCCGCAAGCTGACCATCGACGGCATCACCAAGGCCTACCCTGTCTATAAGGTGAAGCTGGATCAGCTCTTTTACAACGATCAGAACGACCGCATCGCCACCTGGATCAGTCAGTATAAGTCCCAGCACGGTGGCCAGGCGCCGAGCTCCGCCGATCGAGAGGCCTACAACGCACTGATCGAGCAGTTCATCATCGAAAGTAATCCGGACGCCATCAAAAAGACCCAGAACAACATCGAGATGGTGGATCAGCGGGAGCCGGGCGTGATCCTGTGCGACGGGCGCATCATCGATGGCAACCGCCGCTTTACCTGTCTGCGTCGCCTGCAGCAGAAGAATCCCCGCTTCGGCTACTTTGAGACCGTCATCCTTGACCACAGCATCGAGCACAGCGCCAAGCAGATCAAGATGCTGGAGCTGTCGATCCAGCACGGCGAAGAGGCCCGCGTGGACTACAACCCCGTGGATCGGCTGGTCGGCGTGTACAACGATATCATCGACACCGGGCTGCTGACCGTTGAGGAATATGCCAAGAGCACCAACGAGACGCCCGCCCAGGTAAAATCCCGCATGGAGACGGCCCAGCTCATGGTGGACTTCCTGGAGTTCATCAACGCACCGAAGCAGTTTTATATTGCCCGCGACCTGCAGGTAGTTTTCCCTCTGGAGGAGCTTGCGCGGCTGATGAAAAAGTGCCGTACGGAGGACGAAGCGGAGGACATCAAGATTGCGGTCTTTACCAACATCCTTATGAAGCCCTCCGGGGACATGACCCGCTATATCCGCAGCATCAAGGCCATTGTGGGCAGCGAGTACCAGGAGGAGTTCCTCGCCGAGCAGCAGGAGCTGGCCATGCAGGTCGTGGACAGCCTGCCGCCGGTGGGCAAGGTCAGCAGCGAAAGCATCCGTGAGGAGATCCGCACCAATACCGAGATCACTGAGGCGCTGGATCGCTCCCTCGAAAAGGCCACGACCAAGGTCAAAAAGAACGAGACTCGCAACCGCCCCATCCAGCTGGCCGAGAAGGCCACCAACTTTCTGGACGATATCGACGCCAACATTCTGCTGAAAATGAACGACAGCGAGCTGCGCCGCTTCGAGCGGCAGCTTGACCGGCTGGAGGCCGTGATCGCTGCGCTGCGGGAGAATCTGTGATGTGGCTGCTGGACTATGACGGCGCGCTGCTCATGCGCTTGCCGACAGAAGAGACAGACGCGTTTCTGGCCGGGAGCTTCTATAAGCTCTTCCTGCGGCGCTATGTGAAAGAGGCGCTGCCGGGCTTTCTGCGCTTCAAGCCCGCGCTGACCTATCTGGACTACAAAAAAGTCATCGATCTGGTGAGCCGGGAAAGCGAAAAACGCGGCACGACGTTTACGGTGTCCAACGCCCTGCGGGACTATATTGCCGCCAGAGAGATGCACATCGAGATCCGCTCCCGCCTGGGTGCGGAACTGAAAGCCCACGATCCCAAGCTGGCCGAGCGCTATGAGAAATATAAAGCCGTTGTGGACAGCAGAATGGTGCGCCCCCTGCGGGAGCGGCAGATGTGGGACAGCTTCTTCATGTGCGCCATGCAGAAGTCCGCCAACTTCTCCGTTCCCGGCTCGGGCAAGACGGCCTCGGTTCTGGGCGTCTATGCCTATCTTTCCGCCAAAGGCGCGGTCAAGCGCATCCTGGTCATTTGCCCGAAGAATGCCTTTGGCTCCTGGATGGACGAGTTTTCCGCCTGCTTCGGCGCGAAGGAGCCGCTGCGGGTGCTGAACATCCACAGTCCGGCCTACAAGGGCACCAAGGATCGCCGCACGGCGCTGGAATACGAGTCCGGCGGCTGCAATCTGATTCTGGTCAATTATGAGTCCGTCGGCCAGCTGGACGACATTCTCAAGACGCTGGCCGAGGATCGGACGCTGCTGGTCTTCGACGAGGTGCACAAGGTCAAGCGCATCGGCGGCGAGTATGCCTCCCACGCCCTGAACGTGGCCAAGGACCCGGCCTATGTGATTGCCCTCACCGGAACGCCGCTGCCCAACGCCTATACGGACGTATACAATCTGCTGCACATCCTCTTCCCCTACGAGTACGAGGAGTTCTTCGGCTTCACGCCCGCCCAGCTCCGCAAACCCGCGGCGCAGGACGTGCAGGCGGTCAACGACAAGCTGCAGCCCTTCTTCTGCCGCACCACCAAGGATCAGCTGGGCGTTCCCCGCGCAAATCCCGACACCATGGTGCCCACGGAGGCCACGCCGGACGAGAACAGGATCCTGAAGATACTGTCCATGAAGTACAAGAAGAACAAGTTGGCGCTGCTGATCCGCATCCTGCAGCTGGAATCCAACCCCCGCGCGCTGCTGGAGAGTCTGAGCCTCAAGGACTTTGAGTATTTGCTGGACGACAGCGTGGATGCCGACGAGATCGACTATGCCGATTACAGCGGCGAGGTGCGCGCTTTGATCGAGGGCTGCGGCGTGCCGTCCAAGTTCCGCACCTGCGTGGAGCTGGCGGAGAAACTGACGAGGGAAGGCAAGCCCGTCATCCTCTGGTGTATCTTCATCGACTCCATCCACCGCCTTGCCGCGGAGCTGGAAAAGCACGGCGTCCGCTGCCGCTGCGTCTACGGGGAGGTACCACTGGAGGAGCGGCAGCAGATTCTGGCGGATTTTCGCAGCGGTGAGATCCAGGTGCTGTTGACCAATCCCCACACGCTGGCGGAGTCGGTGTCCCTGCACAGCGTCTGCCATGATGCCGTGTACTTTGAGTACAGCTACAACCTGGTGCATCTGCTGCAGTCCAAAGACCGTATCCACCGCCTGGGCCTCCCGGAGGGGCAGTATACCCAGTATTACTATCTGGAGACCGACTATCAGACCGACGACGGCCCTTGGTCCCTGGATCAGGCCATCTATGACCGACTGAAGGAAAAAGAGCAGATCATGCTCGACGCCATCGACAATCACGTCCTTGAAACTATGCCCACCAGCGAGGAGGATATGGAGATTATCTTTGCGAGGCTGTAAGATGTACTATACAGTTGTAGATCCTAATGATGAGTTTGATCTCAGAATACTATGGTTGCCAGAAGAAATATGTAAAGGCCGCGAAAGCAGCGGCTATATTGTGCAGCACATGCATATTGAGAGTCAATTGCCTTCAATTAAAAATGTTGATTATTGGGAATGCTGGAAAGTAATTTCATTATCTCTATCTGATAGCCGTGGCGGATATTCTTACGATGACAGTTGGTGCCCTTTACCTGCTTATATGGCGCATTGCTTTTTGGATGAAATTTCGAATTCCAAAAACGGAACAGTAGTGTACTATTCAGAGGTTTATTATATTCCTAAATGCTCATTGGAATATGAAGAAGTGGAAAAATGGAAGCCTGTACAAGGAAGTCCGGCATATGAATTGCCAATGACTTATCACTTCAATTGCGAGGTTAGCAGTTATTATCTATGTGATAGATATAAAAGTTGGGACTATAAAAAGCTGTTACAAATAAATGAAGAAGTTGAAAGCGATAATCACGCATAGTTCAACGCTACCTTAAGAGCCCAATCTTCTGTCGCAAAACCGCCGCACCTGGGTGGGGTTTGGGCGTTTCCATGCAGCAGATCATGCCATGCCGGATTTTCTCGACTGTCGGGAAAATCCGGCTTGTTTTTTGCCTGCGTTGTGTTATACTATAGACGTCAAGAACGAATTTGCGAGCAAGTCGAGAAAATTCGGAGGGAAACAATATGCCAGATATCAAACGCGAGCTGTATGTCGACCGCCTGCTGTCCAGGCGCTGGAACGGCAAAGTCAAGATCATCACGGGCATCCGCCGCTGCGGGAAGAGCTATCTGCTCAGCCATCTGTTCAAGGATCGGCTGCTGGCGGAGGGCGTGCCCGCCGATCACATTCTGGAGATCGCACTGGACCGCAAAGAGCACGCCGATCTGCGCGACCCGAACCGCCTTTATGCCTGGGTGCTGGAGCATCTGGCGGACGAAGCGCCAACTTATCTCTTCATCGATGAGATCCAGCTCTCCTATAAGGTGCGGCGCGAGGGTGTGGATGAGAGCCGGATCGCGCCGGAGGATCGGGATCTTGCCTATATCAGCTTCTACGACGTTCTCAACGACCTGATGACGCGGCCCAATCTGGATATCTATGTGACCGGCTCCAATTCGCGGATGCTGTCCAAAGACATTGCCACCAATTTCCGGGATCGCGGCACGGAGCTGCGCATGTTTCCGCTGAGCTTTGCGGAGTATTACGCCACGTCCGGGCTGGAAAAAGCCGACGCCTGGGCGGAGTACGTGATCTGGGGCGGCATGCCGCTGGCGGTGCTGGAAAAGGACGAAGCTGAGCGGGCGCGGTATCTGTCCGGCCTGTTTGAAAAGGTGTACGTGGCCGACGTGGTGGAGCGCTACGGTGTGGAGGACGGCTATCTGGAAAGCCTGATCGACGTGGTGGCCTCGGCGGTCGGCTCCCTGACCAACCCCTCGAAGCTTGCCAACACGCTCAACTCGGTCAACCACGCCGGAACCACGGACAAGACCGTGAAAAAGTACCTGGACGCGCTGGAGGACGCCTTCATCTTCGAGAGGGCGCGCCGCTACGACGTCAAGGGCAAGGCCTATCTGGATTCTCCCGTCAAGTATTATGCCACGGACGTCGGCCTGCGCAACGCGCGGCTGGGATTTCGGCAGATCGAGGAGACGCACCTGATGGAGAACATCCTCTACAACGAGCTGATCCGCCGCGGCTATGCCGTGGATGTGGGCACGGTGCGATATGCCGAGACCAGGGACGGGAAGAAAACCGAAAAGCAGCATGAGATCGACTTTGTGGTGAACCTGGGCATGAAGAAGGTGTATATCCAGTCGGCGTTCCGGATCGACGACGAGGAAAAACGCCGCCAGGAGATCCTGCCGCTATTAAAGAGCGGGGATTTCTTCAAAAAAATCGTCGTCACCTCCGGCAGCGCCCGGCCGCACATGGATGACAACGGGATCCAGTACGTGGGCATCATCCCGTTCCTGCTGGATGAAAACAGCATCGAGTGGTGATATGCTGTCGCAAAACCGCCGCACCTGCGGCGGTTTTTGGGCGTTTTGGGGAGATTTGCGATTGACATTGACTTTGAATATATATATAATTTGAGGTACAGTGAGAGCTGAAAAGAAAAAGGAGTTCAGACAATGAGCATGGTCAGCAGCGCACAAACAAACATTATAATCAAAAGCAAGAAAATCGCAGAACTCTTTAGCCAATATAGAGACATCATACTATCCCTCAACGAAGATAGGTTCTTCCCCTGTTCCGTGGAGATCAAGGAAGACACAATCAACCTGGAGATACCGAGTGTAGACAGCGAAACATTCTGCCCGAAAACACTTGATTCTTTCCTGGATGAACTGATCAATCTGTTCAGCGGGGATGTAGCGCTCCTGGCCGCATTGGAAGACGACGAGGATCCGGGCGAGCTTGAAGAAGAATTTGGAGAAATTGTTCCTTTTGCAGCGGACATGTTTTCTCATGCGAAAGAATTGGTTGAATCGTTGGTTTCCGCTAAATGGGAGACGATTACTGAAGAGTATGAAGAGAGCAAGAAAACAGAGGAACTGTTCACTTTTGATCGTAGCAGTGGCGAGCAGTATACCTGCCGTACAGAAGCGATCAAGGTGGAGTCAGATGTAGAGGATGGCTTTGACTTCTCTGATTCCGTTACATGTGACTTCTGCAACCGGGAATGTGCGGAAGATGAGATCGTTCGGAAGCGGTCACCGGATGGATCGATCAGCACCGTCTGCGAACAATGCTGTGTTGATTACGATCTTTCCGACTGGGAGACGGTGGTAGAATAAAATGCTGTCGCAAAACCGCCGCACCTGCGGCGGTTTTGGACGTTTTGGGGTGATTTGTGATTGACTTCCATTTTTATGATATATATAATTTGAGATACAGCGAGAGCTGAATTTAACACTGTAATGGGGGTCGATACCATGCAACAGCAGGGCGGATTTACAATCAGTTGTATTGATGCGGATTGCACAAAACAGGTTGCCGAAGCTGCAAAAGTATTTCTTAAGGACCAGAATGTTGATAGTTGGGCAGATGAAGTATTTGCACTTGGGGATTCCGTCAAGGTTGATTACGAGTGCTTTATTGATTTCGATGTATTTGACGGACTGTTTGAAAAACTGTGCAAGCATATCGAAGATGAATGCCCCGGCTGTATAGTAAGTGGTGATGCGCGATATGCCAATCTGTCCACTGATTATACTTGGGAATTATCAATGTCGCGCACCGAATCCGGCATCAATGTTTCCAGCGAGGCGGTAGACTGGGATGCCGTGTTCAGTATGCTTGACGATGGAATGGATATTGAAGAGGTAGCAAGTATTTTCGATGTTGATCCGAGTGTGATCGAGAGGAAGCTCGGTTCTGGCGAAGATGATGCTTTTGACGAGGATGACAACTAAGTTGTCTTATAAAACCGACACCTTCCGGCCAACATTTTGTTGCAAATCCTCGACAGCTCTGGTAAACTGACAATAGAATAATTTGACAGAAGGGATGCTTGAATTGCATAGGCAGATTCGAGCGTCCCTTTTGTTGTTCAGCCTGATCTCTCATGTAGGGGAGGCTATCAGCCGCCCGCAGACTACAGAACCGACTGCGAGGCGGGCGGCAGATTGCCGCCCCTACGGGGAAGGACGAAGGACGCAATCTAAATCAAGGAGGAAACACCCATGGAAAGCGACGGCAAGATGAGAATGCTCCGGATCCTGGAGCTGCTGCGAAACGAGACAGACGAGCGCCACCCCATTTCTACTGCTGAGATCGAGCGCACCCTGCGCGATCGCTGGGGCCTGGAGGCCTACCGCATCACGATCCAGAAGGACATCGCCGCCCTCTGCGCGGCGGGCTATGAGATCGAGACCATCCGCTCCACCCAGAACAAATACTACCTCGCCCGGCGCCTCTTCGAGCTGCCGGAGCTGAAGCTGCTGATCGACGCGGTGGAGTCCTCGAAGTTCATCACGGCGAAAAAGAGCCGCGTCCTGACCGAAAAGCTCACGACCCTCGCCAGCATCAACGAGGCCGGGCAGCTGCGGCGCAACGTCAGCATCGCGGACCGGGTCAAGGCGGGCAACGAGCAGATCTATTACATCATGGATGCGCTCAACGACGCCATCAACTTAAAGCGCAAGGTGCGCTTTTTGTACTTCGAGTACGACGGCAGGAAGCACCGGCAGCTCAAAAACGGCGGCGAGCCCTACACCCTCAGCCCCTACACGCTGACCTGGAACGGCGATTTTTACTACGTGGTGGGCTGGTCGGACAAGCACGGGAAGATCGCCACCTTCCGGGTGGATCGGATCTTCGAGGTGCCGACGATCCTGCCGGACAAGGCCGTGCCGAAGCCGAAGCAATACAGCATCGGGGACTTTGCGGAGAAGGCCTTCCAGCTCTTCGACAGCGAGCACGCCCGGGTGGAGCTCCTCTGCGAGAACGCCATGATGAACACGGTGCTGGATCACTTCGGCGAGAAGGTCAAGGTCAAAAAGGCCGACGGGGAGCACTTCACCTTTACCGCCGAGGTCTCCGTCAGCCCCACCTTTTTCGCCTGGGTCTTCGAGTTCGGCGGGAAGATCAAGATCCTCGGCCCCCAGAGCGTCAAGGACGCCTACGCGGAATTGGTCAAGAAAGCGATGGAATAACGCGTAGGGAGGCATCCCCAGATGCCTCCGCGGACTTCGCGGACGGCCGGTAAACAGCGGAGCGATCTGGGGATCGTTCCCTACGATACAAAGATGAACCGAGGAGGAAACAAATATGAGCAACGCAAGCGATTTCATCATTGAGAACGGCATTTTGAAAAAGTACGTCGGTCCCGGCGGGGACGTGGTCATCCCGGAGGGCGTGACGAGCATTTATCGAGGGGCGTTTTCTGCCTGTGATAGTCTCAGTAGTGTGACGATCCCAGAGGGAGTAACCAGCATTGGAGATCAGGCTTTTGAGTACTGCGAAAATCTGACAAGTGTAAGAATTCCGGATAGTGTGGTCAGCATTGGCGGCTGGGCGTTCCAAGTATGCAACAACTTGACATGTATTAGCATGGGTCAGTGGTTACGCGGGTTTGAAGAAGTTATGAGCCGGGTAAAGCGTCCTGGTCGGCTTGACTTCGCCGTCCAAACAGCATCGGCTGTTTCAGCGGTTCACGTAAAAGCGCGGAAAAATGCGCTGCTCGGCTTTGCCGTGGAGAACCCAAAAGATCTGCTGTCGGAACGGGCACGGTCATATCTGGACTATGCAAAGAAAAATGCGGAAAAACTTGCTGAGTTTGCGATCAGCCATCCTGAATTGCTTTTGTATCTATGCGACCACAATCTGATTCTGCCAAAGAACTATGACGCTTATCTTGCCGAAGCTGAAAAAAATGGTGGCACAGAGGAAAAAGCGATTCTGCTCAATTACGGAAATAAACTTGGCGCCCAGGCAATTGAAGCAGCACGAAAAAAGAAAGAACGAACTATAGAAGCAGGCGACGAACAGTTGATAGAGCGCATGGCGGCTCAGAATCCAGCTAAAGGCATTGAGGGCATGACTTTCGTCATTGCAGATTTGCCAAAATGGTGGAGATCGAAGAGCCTCCTTAAAGATTTCTTGGTGAGTTACGGCGCTGTTCTTGAGTCGACGGTTACAAAGAAAACAAACTATCTGGTTGTTGAGGGAATGGACAACCATGTGGAAAAAATAAGCAAAGCACAGAGACTCGGAGTTCAGATCCTTTCCGGGGAAGACTTCAATGACATGGTTTGCTGGTATTACAAGAATAAAGAGCGCATTTTAGTTCCCGCTTGGATCAAGGAAATCCAAGGCTTTGCATTCTCAGACTGCAGCAACCTGGAATCCATCAATGTCGCAGAAGAAAGTGCTTTTTTCAAGTCAACAGAGGAAGGCTTGTTGCTATCTGCTGACGGGAAAACACTGGTTGCGTGTCCAAGAAAAGTGAAATCTGTTTCAATTCCGGAAGGAGTGACCCTTATCGCCGACAGGGCATTCTATGGTTGCAAGGAATTAATTCGTGTTTCGATCCCGGACGGCGTGACGAGCATCGGTGAATGGGCATTTCGCAACTGCGATAGCTTAAAAGATTTGTCTATTCCGCGTAGTGTGAGGGCTATCGGCCTCCTTGCAATCCCCTCTGCCGGTCGAGGCTATTCAGTGACAATCCATGCTCCGGCTAAAAGTTTTGCAGCGAGATACGCAATAGAAAACAACATCCCCTTTGTAGCAGAATGACCGAAAGGAGACAAACATTATGACTTGCCCCAGATGCGGAACGAAAACGGATAGCTGGCCCTGCCCCGAGTGCGGCTTCCCGGTGACGCGGTATCGGAGGAAGAGAAGAAACGCCGGCTATGCCTTCCCCTTGAGGGGAAGGTGCCCCAGTGCGCACACTGGGGCGGATGAGGTGGAATAACGGCACCTCATCAGTCGCTGACTCGACAGCTTCCCCTCAAGGGAAAGCCATAAGGAGTTATCCATGGACGAACAACTTGAAAAACGGAATAAGCTCGCGCTCGACGTGCTGCGTCTTTCCCGCAACACGCTGCTGGTGAATCTGCGCTTTCTGGACGCGGCGCTCAATCAGCTCGAGCCGCTGGCTGTGGAGGGCCTGACCCTCGCCACGGACGGCGAGGCGCTGGCCTACGATCCCGCCCACGTCCTGCGCCTGTACAGGGACGAGCGCGAGGCGGTCACGCGCGCCTATCTCCACATGGTGCTGCACGGCGTGTTCCGGCACATGTTTGTGCACACGCTGGTGGATCACCACGTCTGGGATTTGGCCTGCGACATCGCGGCGGAGTACGTGATCGCAGGCCTCGGCCTCAAGGCGGCCACCACCCGGCGGGAGCTGCTGCAAAAGAGCGTGTACGCGGAGCTCCAGAAGGAGATCAGGCAGCTCACCGCCGAGAAGATCTACCGCTATTACCTGGACAAGCAGCTGCCGCCGGAGAAGATTGCAGAGCTGCGCGGCGCGTTTTACAACGACGATCACCGCCTCTGGTACATGTCGGAGGCGGAGCGGGCGCTGGCGCTGGGTCGGCCGGTTTCCGTCAGCGTCAGTGTTGAAGATGGCGACGAGGACGGCGAGGGGGAAGACACTCTCCTGCCCGTTAGCGTCTCGGCTATCGAGGAGCGCTGGGCGGAGATCTCCCGCCGCATGCAGATGGACATGGAGACCTTTTCCAAACAACAGGGCGACCGGGCCGGGAACCTGATGCAGAACCTGCGGGAGGTCAACCGGGAAAAGTACGACTACACGGCCTTCCTCAAAAAGTTCGCCGTGCGCGGCGAGGCCATGCGTATCAACGACGAGGAATTCGATTACGTCTACTACACCTACGGCCTGAAGCTCTACAAGAAAATGCCGCTGGTGGAGCCGCTGGAATACAAGGAGGTCAAGCGTATCCGGGAGTTCGTGATCGCCATCGACACCTCCGGCTCCGTGGCGGGCGAGCAGGTGCAGAGCTTTTTGCAGAAGACCTTCAACATCCTCAAGAGCACCGAGAGCTTCTTCTCCAAGATCAACGTCCACATCATCCAGTGCGACGCGACCATCCAGGAGGACGCGAAGATCACCAGCCAGGAGGAGTTTGACGCCTATCTCAAGAGCATGACGATCCACGGTCTCGGCGGCACGGACTTCCGCCCGGTGTTTTCCTATGTGGACTGGCTGCGGGAGAAGAAGGAGTTTCAAAATCTCAAGGGCCTCATCTACTTCACCGACGGCTGGGGCATCTTCCCGGCGAAGAAGCCGGACTACGACGCGGCCTTCGTCTTTATCGACGACGGCATCAACAACTACGACGTGCCGCCTTGGACGATCAAATTGGTATTGCAGAAAGAAGAGATATAAAAGCCTTCCCCTTGAGGGGAAGGTGGCAGCCGGCGTCTCACGCAAGCCGGATGTCGGATGAGGTGAAAAAAGGAACACCTCATCACCGCTCCGCGGAGCTTCCCCTCAAGGGGAAGCCAAACGAAAACGAACACAGGAGGAAAGACACATGAGCAGCGCAAGCGATTTTATCATCGAAAACGGTGTATTGAAAAAGTACATCGGCCCCGGCGGGGACGTGGTCATACCGGATGGCGTGACGGAGATCGGGGATCATGCATTTTGTACGGTGGAGAGCATCGGCGGCCGTGAACACTTCTGGTTCAACGATACCCTGACGAGAGTGACCCTGCCTGAAGGCTTAGTCAAAATCGGTAACGGTGCCTTTGACCAGTGCGTCCTGCTTACGCAGATCGTGTTTCCGGAATCCCTGCGGGAGATTGGGGCGCAAGCTTTCCACAGCAGCGGCCTGGTCGACGTCAAGATCCCGTCAGGCGTCAAGAAGATTGGAGACGAAGCGTTCTGCGCCTTGGGCATATTCAAAATCGTAGACGGGGAAGTCTGGGCGAGCGAAGAAGGCCGGGACCGCCTGCACACAATCAAAATATGCGGAACACCCAAGATGGGGAAAAGAGTTTTTGGAATCATTGATGGACTACAGGAATACATAGACGGGAATCTGAAAGTCCAAATTGAGATGGCGGACGACATTCCTTTGCTGCCTCTCGTGCTGTCCTGGACAGACTTTAGCCCGTATCAAAAGGAACATCTGTTCCTGTTTATGCTGCGGGAGCCGGAGAGATTTCGCCGAGCGGACATCAAGTATGTTGCCGCGAACGTGAAGAAGGGGCAAAAAACGCTGTATCCGGAGCTGCTCAAGGAGCTTGGCGCGGCAGAGACGGCTTTGTTCCTGGACCTTAACATGGTTGATGCGGAAAACGCGGACACCGTGTTGGAGCTCGTTAAAGACAGGCCATCGGAAAAAGCGGTTTTCCTGGATTATATCGCAAAGCACGTCACGCTGGAGGCCAGAGAGAACGTAATCGAGAAGAAAGCAGAAAATCAGGTCGAAAAGATCATCAAAAGAAACAAGGCGATTGAGGAAGCGATCTCCCTCTTTGCGAAAAAGAAGCCAGCGGATGTGAAGAAGGAGTGGGCGGTAACCGAAGTCGAAGACGGTCTGCGGATCGAACAATACAAAGGAAAGGATGTCTGTATCGTTGTTCCGGCCATGATCGGGAAGGTGGGCGTTGTTGAGATCGCGAATGACGCTCTGCGGGCCTCCGCGCTAGGTGGCACGAAAAATGCTTATCAAAAGAAGATGTATAAGAACAAGTGCGTTGTGATCCAGGAAGGAGTCCACAAGATCGGTGACTATGTTCTTTTCGGATGCGTGTATTTGACGGATATTGTGATTCCGGCTTCGGTAACCGAAATCGGGACCGGCGCCTTCAGAGATTGCCGCAAGCTTACCATCCACGCCCCGGCGGGTTCTTATGCCGAACAGTACGCGAGAGATAACAACATCCCCTTCGTGGCGGAATAAAACCCCCGACTACGACGCGGCTTTCGTCTTCGTAGACGACGGCATGAACAACTACGACGTGCCGCCTTGGGCGATTAAATTGGTATTGCAGAAGGAAGAGATATAGAATGTCAGGAGGAGTCATTTTATGAACGAGCAACAACAAAACTTTGTGAAAAATATCATGGAAAACAGCGATGGCAGCGAGAAGCGCATCGGGGATTTCGTTATTCGGAACGACTATGGTTCTCATGCATACTATGTTGGTCCGGGAGGGGATGTGGTGATCCCGGAAGAGGTTGGGAAAGCTGATCTCAACTTTACATTTGAAAGTAGCAGGAATATTTTTTCTCTTCAATTTCCCGGTACAGTAACAAGGCTCTCGGATTTCTTCAGATTTGGTAGCAAGGAAACAATTGAAAAGCTGGTGTTCGAAGAAGGTCTGGAAGCGATTTGGGGTGGGAGTTTTTTCGCCAACTGCAAAAGCTTGAAAGAGGTCTTATTGCCGCAGTCATTGGAGTATTTGGGCCAAGGAGCGTTCAAAAAGACGCCCTGGTATGAGCAAAACGTGGAGATCATAGACGGTTGCCACTACTTGGGGAGATTCCTGGTCGATTCGGATAAGGCGATCAAACATGCCGTTGTACGGAGTGGAACCGTCATGATCTGCGCCAATGCGTTTCGCGGACGCACAGAGTTGATAGGCGTGTCTATACCTGATTCTGTCCATACTCTCGGACAAATGGCCTTCTGTGGGTGCGTTTCTCTGGAAAAGATCATTCTCCCAGAGAGCGTAAAAAGAGTCGAAGAATCATGCTTCACAAACTGCCCAGCTCTGCGGAGCATCGAAGTGCTGAATACGAATGTTGCCTTTGCCCACAACGCACTCGGTTCAAAGATGAGCAAGGCCCTTTATTATCCGGATCACGCATACATCCCCATTGAGATCCCGGGGTCCGGCGTGGAAAAGCTCCTTTTCGCCCACTGCTATCTCACCAGCCGGGAGCGCTTCTCCCCGGAGCTGCAGGCGTTCAACGACGCTGTTGTTAAAAAGAACAAAAGCAAACTGCTTGAACTGGTGATGGAGACCGGGAACCTTGCTGCATTGCAGGCGATCGCGCCATTTGCACTCAATGCAGCCAATATTGATAAGCTGGTCGAGCTCGCGCAGAGAAAGGGAGCGACAGAGTTTACGGCTTTCCTTCTGGAATGGCGGGGGAAGAACATTAGTACTGCTGATCGGGATAGGCAGGCGGCGAAAGAATTGAACCGAGATCCGCTGAGCGCGACAGAACTGAAAAAGCTCTGGAATACAAAAAAGCTCCCGGACGGCACACTGGGGATCACGTCATACAAGGGAAACGAAAGCGAGATCGTGATTCCTGCGTCTATCGGCAAGGCGAAGGTGACCGTGATCTGCCGCGAGGCATTCAGCGCATCGGATTATTCGCCTGTAGGAAAAAAAGTTTCGGAGGAGCAACGCGCTGTACGAAAAGCCATTCGATCGGTGCGGATTCCGTTAGGTGTGACAAAGATCGAAATATCTGCTTTTGAATGCTGCGATCATTTGGAACATGTATATATGCCTGTGAGCATGAAAGATGTAAGTGGGGCATTTTACGGCTGCAATCAACTTACCATCCACGCGCCCGCAGGCTCCTATGCCGAGCAGTACGCGAAAGAGAACAACATCCCCTTCGTGGCGGAATAAAAACCCGACCTCGACGCAGCCTTCGTCTTTGTGGACAACGGCCTGAACAACTACGACGTGCCCCATGGGCGATCAAGCTGGTATTGCGAAAGGAAGAGAAATAAGAAACTTTAATTATACTAATAATGCTCTAATAATTAGGGAGGAACACAAGATGAGCTATGTCGGAGAAATCAAAGATGGCGTATTGAAACGCTACGTCGATGCCCCAGGTGCAAAACTGAAGATTTCGACGAAAGCAACTGTCATTGGGCCGAGTGCATTTAAAGGGAAAAACAGTCTCAGAGAGGTTGTGCTACATGATTCCGTCACAGAGATCGGCAGCAATGCATTCAGCGGATGTGAGAATCTGACGAAGATTAACTTTCCGGAAGGACTCCGGGAGATCGGCGAGCAGGCATTCATGGGCTGCAAAAATATTCGAGAAGTGCAGCTTCCTTCCACGCTGGAGAAAATTGGCGGCTTTGCATTCTCAGACACAGCATGGCTGAAGGAAGCAGACGAAAACCTCTATGCCGCCGGCTTCTTATTGCGCGCTTTTCTGCAAGACGGTGAATTTGAAATAGCGCCGGGAACCCGTGGTGTTGTAGGCGGCGCGTTTGAGGGCTGCGCCAATCTGAACAAGCTCACGATCCCCGAAGGAGTAACCTTCCTCGGCGATGGGATCTTCCGTTCAAGATATGGAAATGGCCCTGAATGGGATAAGCTGGAGGAAATTGTGATTCCGGACTCCGTGACATATATCGGCGCGGAGGCCTTTTCTGGCTGCACTGCACTTTGCCGCATCATAATCAGCGAGGAAACTGTAAAGCGTCTCGGCCAACGCATGATCGAGCGCGCATTCTTCGGCGTCAGCGTCATGGACTACAGGCGCGCCGCAGAAGCGTACCGTAAGAGCCTGCCGCTACGTGCGCTGCAGGGAGATCCTATCGAACTCAGCGCTCTGCGCGAACCGCTCGATGTGTTTCTTCGCAAAAAGGACACCCGCGCAGAGCTCTTTCCGTTCCTAATCGAAAACGATATGCCGCATTCACTTACAGCGGCGCTAAAGGCGCAGAAAAAGCTGCCGCTGGATGAGCTTGAAACATATCTTGACCTGGCGGAAAAGAAGCAATCCGTCGAGCTCAAGGCTATACTCATGGATTATCAGAACAGCAAGTTCACCGTGAAAGAAAAAGAGAAAAAAGCACGGGAGGACGATGAAAAGGCTCTGGGGATGAAGGAACTCTCCCTTGCAGACTGGAGAAAAATTTTCAAGGTTGCCGTCAAGGACGGCAAGGCCACAATTTCCGGCTATGTGGGCAATGAGCCTGAAGCGACGATTCCCGAAACTATCGGCAAGTATATCGTGACAGAGATCAAGGAACGAGCGTTTTCCGGCAATAAAACCCTGAACCATCTGGACATTCAGGCGAAGCTTAAGACGATTCCTCAAAAAGCATTCGAGCGGAGTGCGCTTGTTTCGCTGAAAATGCCGGATTCTGTTAAGTCGATCGGTTCCGAAGCGTTCGTTGGCTGCACCAATTTGGAAACGATACATTTGTCAAAAAAGCTTCAGACAATTGGATTTGCCGCTTTCCGCCATTGCAGCAACCTTCAATCCCTTTCGCTCCCAAATGGATTGAAAACGATACACTCTTGGGCATTTGCTTACTGCGGTGCGTTAAAACGCGTCGATCTGCCGGATACTGTGGTGGAAATGACTGTGGGCAATGAATTCTTCTTTTGCGAGAATCTCACCATCCACGCACCCGTCGGCTCCTATGCCGAGCAGTATGCAAAAGAGAACAACATCCCCTTCGTGGCGGAGTGATTGCGATTTGTAAGATCAGATTTAAAAAATAAAGCGCAAAAACTGATGCGATAACTGACTACATACAAATTGACGGATATTGGAGGAAAGACACATGAGCAGCGTGAGCGATTTCGTCATCAAAAACGGTATTTTGAAGAAATATATTGGCTCGGGCGGAGATGTAGTCATCCCAGAGGGCGTGACGGCCGTTGCAGACCATGCCTTCTGTGGATGCCGCAACTTAACGCGTGTGATGATCCCAGAAGGAGTGACAAGCATCGGCTATGAAGCCTTTGCCGATTGTGAAAAGCTTGAAGTTGTTTGCATTCCCAACAGCGTGTCAACGATCTACTGGGGTGCGTTTCGCAACTGTGGAAGTCTGAAGAAAGTGACGATTCCAAAGGGTGTGTCCAAGATCGACTGGCGCTTGTTTGAAAACTGCTGCAGTCTGAAACAAATTGATATCCAAAACCCGGATATTCGCATTGACGATGCTGCATTTGACGGATGCTGCGGACTTGCCGATTCGGATGGATTTTTGATCATGAAAGGGGTCCTATTCGACTATTTCGGTAAAGGCGGCGAAGTAACGATTCCCAAAACAGTTGCCAGAATCGCCAGCTATGCTTTTTATGATTGCAAAGCATTGAAATGCGTAGCGATCCCCGAAAGCGTGACGGAGGTCAGCGAAAACGCGTTCAAAAATTGCGGAGAGCTGACAGTCATTCTTCCCGAGAGCATTAAAAAAGCTAAATCGGCTTTTTCCGGCTGCGCCTGTAGAGTGCAGATCAAGCGATGGTCCGCAGCGGTCAATCGGCTCATGGCGGACTGCGTCCTTGAGGAGGCCTTTTCCGAAGACTACTCTGCTTTTCCACCGGCCGAGCTTTTATCACGGGCGGTAAAGTTGTCAAAAGAGAAAACGTGGGATCCGAATGCCCAAAACGAGTCTGCCATGCTGGCAGCTCTAAAGAAAAACGCGGGCAAGCTGAGCGGATCGGCGACAGATGATCTTGAGCAGTTGAACTTTCTGTGCTCTAACCGGTTGATTACGGCAAAGGAGATCGACGCCTATCTGGCGGAGGCCGAAAAGCGAGAAAAACCGGAGATAAAAGCATTGTTGCTTGACTACCAGAACAAGCTCGGTGCCGAGTCCGTTGCCAAAGCCCGCGCAAAGAAAGAGAAGGCCAAGAAGGACTACGAGGACGCGCTGGTGGAGCGCATGACTGCGCGAGACCCGTCGAAGGGCGTTGAAGGGCTTACCATTGCTGTGACAGGAAGACTTGAAACATTTAATAACCGGAATGAGCTGAAAGCTTTTCTCGCAGATAATGGCGCAAAACTCGCTTCTTCCTTGATGGCAAAGGTGGATTACCTGATTATGAACGATCCCCAATCCGACAGCGACAAAGCACAGAAAGCGCGAGAACTGGGGGTCGAGATCATTACGGAACAGCGTTTCAACGAGCTGGCAGGCCACCTCTTCTCCATAGAGGAAGCAACTCTGGTTCGTTATTACGGTAACGGAGGAGATGTAGTGATCCCAGATGGTGTGACGATCATCGGCCACGAGACGTTCTTTTGTTGCAACGGCCTGACAAGCATAACAATCCCAGGAAGTGTGACCTCCATCGGAGATGGGGCGTTTTTCGGTTGCAAAGACCTGACAAGTGTGACGATCCCTGATACCGTGACGAGCATCGGTGACATAGCGTTTTGTGGCTGTAGCCGCCTGACAAGTATAACAATCCCAGGAAGTGTGACCTCCATCGGAGATGGGGCTTTCAGTAATGGGCTTTTTGATAACAATTCTTCCATAATCATCCATGCGCCTGCCGGCTCTTACGCCGAGCAGTACGCGAAGAAGAACAACATCCCCTTCGTAGTGGAGTGAGGTACATAATATGGATAAAACGGATAACCAACTCAAATATGAAAACTACCGCGAGCAGTTCAAACGCCTAAACAGCGCCCTGAGTAATGGCTTTAATCTGGAAGCCATGTTTATTGAGTACGCGATCATGGAGGATCGGACAGAATCAATTCTTCGACATGCGGAAAAGTGGGAGGCATATATAAAAAGCCGCAAGGGGCGCGACCCTACGATCAATTCCAAAGTCAAGTACATCCAAAAACTTGCGGCGTTCAATAATGACCCACTGCACAAGTATTTCTCTGACAGCCTGCTTGATCGACTCTTGGTGTGGAAAGATGAGCGCAACCGCCTTATCCATGCCCTGCTGAAACAACAGCTGGAGCATAATGAGGTCAGCGAACTGGCGGCGCAGGGCAAGCAGCTTGTGGACGAGCTGCGGAACAGAGCCAATAAGTATAATCGGGCAATCGACCGTAAGAGAGCAAAGGACACGCCATGAACATCAAACAAGCCAAGGAACAGATCAAGCACGCCATGACGGCGTATTTCACCAAAGACAAGTTCGGAAACTACGTGATCCCCATCGAAAAGCAGCGGCCGATCTTTCTCATGGGGCCTCCGGGCATCGGCAAGACCGCCATCATGGAGCAGATCGCCCAGGAGCTGGGCGTGGCGCTGGTGAGCTATTCCATGACCCACCACACCCGCCAGTCGGCGCTGGGCCTGCCCTTCATCGAAACGAAGACCTATGGCGGCAAGGAGTACAGTGTCTCGGAGTACACTATGTCGGAGATCATCGCCGCCTGCTACGACATGACCGAGGCCACCGGGCTCAAGGAAGGCATCCTCTTCCTGGACGAGATCAACTGCGTCTCTGAGACCCTGGCCCCCTCCATGCTGCAATTCCTGCAATACAAGATCTTCGGCCGCCACCGGGTGCCGGAGGGCTGGATCGTGGTCACGGCGGGCAACCCGCCCGAGTACAATAACTCCGTGCGCGACTTCGATATCGTCACCTGGGACCGCCTCAAGCGCATCGACGTGGAGCCGGACTATGACGTGTGGAAAGAGTACGCCTATCGCTCCGGCGTGCACCCGGCCATCACGACTTACTTAGACATCAAGAAAGCGGACTTCTACAAGATCGAGACCACGGTGGACGGCAAGAGCTTTGTCACCGCCCGCGGCTGGTCGGATTTGAGCGACATGATCCGCCTCTTTGAGCAGAACAACATCAAGGTGGACGAGAGCCTGGTGGGGCAATATCTGCAAAACCGCAAGATCGCCAAGGACTTCGCCGTGTACTATGACCTCTTCAACAAGTACCGGGCGGACTACCAGATCGACCGGATCCTGGCCGGGGAGCCGGTGGAGGTCATCAAGGGCCGCGCCCGCGCCGCCCGCTTTGACGAGCGGCTGAGCCTGCTGGGTCTGCTGCTGGATGCAGTGACGGGCGAGCTGCGGGCGGTCTGCAACGAGGAGAAGGCCCAGGCCGAGCTGCTGGCTGCGCTCAAGGCCGTGCGGCTGGAGCTGGCCCGCCCCGGCAGCGACCCGGACGCGGTGCTGCAGAAGCAGATCGCCCAGCGGCAGAAGACGCTGGAGAGCGGGCGGAAGTCCGGCTCTCTGTCAGCCGATGATCAGTTCGCCCAGCAGAGCGTGATCGCTGCGCTGGAGGCCGAGCGGGCGCTCCTGACCCGCGAGACACCGGAGAACGGCAGCGCCGCTTTTGCCCTGCTGAAAGCCGACTTCGACAAGCGCACCAAGGCGCTGAAAAAGCACGCCGAGGACGCGGGCAAGAAGCTCTCCAATATGTTCAAGTTCTGCGAGGACGTGTTCGAGGAGGGGCAGGAGATGGTCATCCTGGTCACGGAGCTGACCATCAGCTACTACGGCGCCCGCTTCATCTCCCGCTACGGCTGCAAGGAGTACTTTGCCCACAACAAGGAGCTGCTCTTCTACGAGCGCCAGAAGGAGATCATCGCCGAGATGGAGGATCTGGAGCTGTAAAGAATCATGTCATCCTGAGCGGAGCGCAGCGGAGTCGAAGGATCTAAACGGCGAAGAGAAGATCCTTCGACGCGCTGCTCCTCAGGATGACAGAATCAAGCTGTCGCAGATCTGCGGCAGCTTGCGGCGTTTTGGGGATTCTTGGTTGAAAACAGCGTATTTACCCGGTATAATGAGATTATCTGAACCCGGAAAAACGACGCACAGGAGGAATCGAACATGAGCAATCCAAGCGATTTTGTGATCGAAAACGGTGTTCTGAAAAAATATGTCGGCCCCGGCGGGGACGTGACGGTCCCGGAGGGCGTAACGAGCATCGGAAACTCGGCGTTCTACTGGTGCAGAAGCCTGACGAGCGTGACGATCCCGGACGGCGTGACGAGCATCGGCTACGAGGCGTTCTACGACTGCAGCAGCCTCGCGAGCGTGACGATCCCGGAGGGCGTAACGAGCATCGGAAACTCGGCGTTCGGGGGCTGCGGCGGGCTGGCAGATGCCGAAGGCTTTATCATTGTAAAAGGTGTTCTGTACGATTACAAGGGACCCGGCTGGGACGTGGTCATCCCCGATGGTGTGACGTGCGTCGGCGCAAAAGCGTTCTTCTACTGCGAGAACCTGACGAGTGTGACGATCCCGGATAGCGTGACGAGTATCGGCAACGAGGCGTTCTACCACTGCAGCAGCCTCGCGAGCGTGACGATCCCGGACGGCGTGACGAGCATCGGCGAAGAGGCATTCCGTGGCTGCAGCAAGCTGACGAGCGTGACGATCCCGGACGGCGTGACGAGCATCGGCTACCAGGCGTTCTACGAATGCAAAAGCCTCGCGAGCGTGACGATCCCGGACGGCGTGACGAGCATCGGCTACCAGGCGTTCTACGAATGCAAAAGCCTCGCGAGCGTGACGATCCCGGACAGTGTGACGAGCATCGGGGAATGTGTATTCGACAGCTGCGAGCAACTCCAAAAGCTGGATGTGGGACAAAAGCTCAAAAGCCTGGGAAGGGATCCCTTCGGATCCACCATCCCCGAAAAGCTTCATGGGAGACTGTCCGGTCTCTTGCACGCGCTGACGGATGCTTCGATCAAAAACTATCTGTTGGAGCGGGATTGGGGGGAGCCACCGCTTTGGGAGAAGCTCTCCGAGGAGGATAAGCTCCAGACCTATCTGACACGCCAGGGCAAGACCCTGTTGGGGGCCTATCCGTCGGCCGTGAGCGCAGATACGGCCCAGGCGATCCAGGAAGCGCTCGTTGCGCGCATGACGGGGAAGGCCTCTCTCAAAGACTGCAACACCGCGGCGAACTTCCTGACCACGCTCTATGAAAAGATCCCGGCTGAGGGGATGAAAGAGCTCTTCGCGCTGCTGCAAAAGGAGAAAAACGGCGCCAAGGCCGTGAAGCTCGTGGAAGGGCATGTCCCCGCCATGGAGAAGCTGGGCAGCGCTGTGGAGGTGGACCGCTCGCTCTCACCCGCGATGCAGAAGGTGATGGAAGCGCTGATCGCGGAGAAGAAGAACTTCAAGGACCTGGAGCAGGACCTGAAGAAGATGTATTCCATGACGACGAAGGAACTCCCGAAGCTGCTCAGCGCGGAAGGGGCGGAGGAGGATCCCCAGGTCCTGGCCTGGCTCCTGACAGCCCATGAGATGATGGAGGGCGGACAGTGGGATCAGGGCGTCGTTGCTGCAGAATACAAGAGCCCCGGCCTCTGCCCGGAGGCGGAGCAGGTGGTCGCGCTGCTGGACCCGAAGAGCCTGCAGGAGGCTGTGAGAGCGCTGGCGGACACCCATTTGGTCGCCTATCAGAACGCGAAGAAGAAGTTTCTGGCTTATCCCTTCTGCCGCTATGCCGACGAGGCGAACATGGCGGAGCTGACGAAGCGCGCCCCCAAGTGGGCGACCTCCGTGTCCGGCAACAGCGCGCCGCCGCTGTGGCAGCTGCGCAACGCGGTGAAATACAGCAACACCCGGGCGGCCATGCTCTTCGCCGAGCGCTATGGGGAGCTGGACGAATACGCCAAGCTCCGGGGCATGACCGAGGACGAGCTGCGGGACAAGTATCTGTCCGACGTGGGGCTGGACGAGCAGGGCGGCAAGGTCTACGACCTGGGCAGCCAGACGGTCACGGCGCGGCTGCAGAAGGACCTGAGCTTCCTCTTTGAGCTGCCCAGCGGCAAGACCGCCAAGTCCCTGCCCAAGAAGGGCGCAGATCCGGCAAAGTACGAGGCGGCCAAGGCGGACTTCGACGAGATGCGCAAGGCGGTGAAGAAGATCCTGAAGAGCCGGGGCGCCGTGCTCTTCGGCGACTTCCTCAGCGGCCGGGAGCGGGAGAGCAACCCGTGGCAGGAGGCCTATCTGAAAAACCCGCTGCTGCGCATGGCGGCAGGGCTGGTGGTCTGGGACCAGGGCGGGAAGAGCTTCACCCTCACCGACGCCGGAGCCATCGATGTCGACGGGCAGCCCTATACGATCGGGGAGACGCCGATTAAAGTGGCCCATCCCATGGAAATGGACGCGGCGGAGGCGCAGACCTGGCAGAAGTACTTCAACGCCCGGGGCCTGAAGCAGCCCTTCGCCCAGGTCTGGGAGCCGGTGATCGATCCCAAGGCCATCAGGGAGGACCGGTATAAAGGCGCGGTGCTGTCCATGTTCCGGTTCACGGGGATGGACAAGCATGGCATCCACTCTGGAAATCTCCATGCGTATTCAGAAGATATCGGCTTCGTGTTGGACGATTGCGTGATCGACTACAAGGCTTCCACTTGGCGGGTCGTGCCCTGGGATAATAATGAGCCGACCTACGCCCTTGGGACCTTCGGCTTCAAGAAATTCACCCGAAAGGTGAACCATATCGTCTCCATCTTGGACAAATGGACAGTGGGAGACCGGGTCCGGAAGGACGATGTGACGGTGATGGAGCTGATGGATTCTTTCACTCTCGCCCAAATTACGGAGTTCATCAAGACCGCCCAGGAGGCCAACGCCGTGAACGTCCTGGCCCTGCTGCTGGAGTACAAGAACGCCCACTTCGCCGACTTCGATCCCATGGACGAGTTCACGTTGGAGTGGTAATGCCTTCCCCATTCCCTTGTAGGGGCCATTCATGAATGGCCCGCAACCGTATCGCCTCAGGGGACGCTTGTGCGACCTGAGCAAAGCGAAGTAGTCCCTTTAGGGAAAGCGCCCCTACGCAGAGATTATGCAAGCTGTCGCAGATCTGCGGCAGCTTGCGGCGTTTTGGAGGATTCCGGTTGAAAAGAGTATCTATACCCAGTATAATGAGCTTATCATAACCCGGAAAAACGACACACAGGAGGAAACAAGCATGAGCAACTCAAGCGATTTCATCATCGAAAACGGTGTTCTGAAAAAATATGTCGGCCCCGGCGGGGATGTGGTCATCCCGGAGGGCGTGACGGAAATATTCTCCGTTCCGTTCTGCGACTTCCCGGAACCTTTTACGCTGACCCTTTCCGGCAGCATGAAGTGCTCTTTTGGTGATCTGCTCTCGCAGAGCATGACAAAACTGACGATCCCGGCCGGTACAGTATTCGACTGCAGCTATGAAGGCCCGAATCACACAGCGTTCTACAGCTTGCTCAAGGAGATCCGTGTAGACCCGGCAAACCCGTACTGCGTTTCGAAAGATGGCATTCTCTACAGTAAGGACATGACGATTCTGTATGTATGCCCTGCTGCGCACGAAGGAAAGGTCGTGATCCCGGATACCGTGACGAAGATTGGATCTCACGCTTTCGACAGCTGCGTCGGACTGAAAGAGATCGTCATTCCTGCCTCTGTCGAAGAAATCGGGGAGCGCGCTTTTGTAGACTGCAAGGCGCTCAGCAAGCTGACTTTGTTAGGTACAGACACAAGGATCGGGGCAGAGGCTTTTCTGCGCTGCGGCAAGCTCACTTCGGCCGGTCTGGTCGGAACACAGAAGGGGAAAGGATATTCCTACGAATTCTCTTGGGAGGATGCGCTTCCCGAGAATGCGTTTTCCGGGATGAACAAGCTAAAGACTGTTGTATTGCCAGAGAGCGTGAAGATGATCGGGAAAAACGCCTTCAAGGGCTGTAAGGCGCTGGAACAGATCAATCTGCCGGTAGATGTCAAATATGACAAAAAGGCTTTTAAGGATTGCGCAAAGCTGTCCCTGTAACAAACCCGATGGCAAACGCGAAAGATTATACCATTCAGGCGGGAAGACTTGTCCGTTACTGCGGGAAGGAGACCAGGATTACCGTCCCTGACGACGTGACGAGCATCGGCCGCCGCGCTTTCTATAGGAACGCTACGATCACTTCCGTGACGCTCCCAGCCGGTGTTGACACGGTGGAGCAGGAAGCCTTTGAATACTGCCATGCGCTGAAGGAAATCAACATTCTGGGGACGATCAAAACGGCTGGCGTGAGGGCTTTTGGCTCGTTTGACGATCCAAAGAAGAAAGAACTGGAGATCTCCGTTTATGCATCGGTTCCCATTCGCGCGTTTACAAAAGCGGCGCAGGAAGCGGTGCTTCGTACATTCTCCCGACGCTTCTCAGAGTTTGACCAGAAAGCGGAAGCGTTCCGGGACAATCTCAATTTTATCGGGACGCACCTAAAACAGCCCCAAGCGTTTCAAAATGATAAATTCTATCATTTCCTCTCTGACAATAGCGCGCTTCGCCATGCGGTGCTGGATGCAGATGCGATACCGATCAAGGATGTTGATTGGCTGGTGGACGCGATTCAGGCTGAGGGAAACACAGCATTCGTCGCAGAGCTTTTGGATTACAGGAACCGGATTCTCTTGGATGGGAAGATCAAGCAGGCGCAGGAGAGGTCTCAAGCCCGGGCGGAAAAGAAAGCGCTTAATGCAGAGATGAGCGCCGCAGACTGGCGCAAGCTGCTAAAGTTTTCCTATGAGGACGGGGCGGTAGTCATCAAAGAAGTCAGGATCAAGGAGCCGGTCATTGAACTGCCTGACCGTATCGGCGAGCGGCGTGTTCGTGTTATCGACCGACGGGCGTTTTCTTACAATCTGAAGCCGGGCGAAAAGGAGCTGTGGTCCCCCGATAAAATCGTCATCCCGGAGGGTGTAGAGGAGATCCGCAAAGGCGCATTTTACTGTGTAAGCGGTGCGGAGATTTTCTTTCCCGCTACCATTCGGGCGCTTCCTGAAGGCTGCTTTGTCGCTGCGGAAAACCTGATTTTGCATCTGCCTGCAACAATAGAAGAACTCCCGGAGGAATTAAGTTGGGATGACTTTACGCCCATCAAAGCCATCCACGCGCCCGCGGGTTCTTATGCCGAAAAATATGCGAAGGAGCACGGTGTTCCCTTTGTTGTTGAGGAGTGACCTATGGACGAACTGACCATTCTCACCCGGCAGGAGCCGGGGATCGCGGAGCTTGACAAATAGCATTCGCCCACAACAGAGAGCTTCTCTTCTGCGAGCGGCAGAAGGAGATCATCACCGAGCTGGAGAATCTGGAGCTGTAAGCCTTCCCCCTCGCTCGTAGGGGCCATTCACGAATGGCCCACGGACAATTATGGCGGGCGCTTCGTGAAGCGCCCCTACAAGTGCCCTATATAGAAACACCGGCAAGCTGTCGCAGATCTGCGGCAGCTTGCGGCGCATTGGGGATTTCTGGTTGAAAATGGCGGATGCTGAATATATAATAAAGCTGTCTATTCGCGGGACAATCAAAAGCAGGAGGAAACGAACATGAGCAATCCCAGCGATTTCATCATTGAAAACGGCGTTCTGACGAAATATGTCGGCCCCGGCGGGGATGTGGTCGTGCCGAATGGCGTGACTGTCATTGCCTCAAATGCATTCAAAGGCTGTGCAAACCTGACTGGCATAGTGATTTCGGAGAGCGTGACCGAAATCGGCGACTTTGCGTTTTGTGCTTGCAAAGATCTTCTGAATGTTACGTTTCCCAACATCCTTGAGAGCATCGGGAACAATGCGTTTTTTAATTGCAAAAACCTGACAAACCTCACCATACCCAAAAGCGTAAAGAGCATCGGAAGCGGAGCCTTCGGAGGCTGCGAAAAATTGGTGAGCATTTCGATCCCGGACAACTTAACAAGCATTGGACACAGCGCCTTTTCCGGGTGTAAGAGTCTCGCAGAGTTCGTGATCCCGAGTTCCATTACAGATATCAAGCTCGGAACTTTTTCAGGATGCCAAAGCCTGAAAAGTCTGGCGATTCCGGAAGGCGTCGTGAACATTGAGGACGATGCTTTTTCCGGCTGCAGCGGTTTGACCGAAATCATCCTGCCGAGCGGGATCACAAAGATCAACCGCCGCGTTTTCGAAAGATGCAAGAGCCTTGCGCGTGTTTCGATTCCGGACTGCGTAACGGATATCGGGCGCGGCGCTTTTTCCCGGTGCGAGAGCCTGGAAAGCATAACGATCCCGGAAGGCATAACGAATCTCGGGGATTGGGCGTTTTTCGAGTGCGGAAGTTTGTCGAACGTAACAATTCCGACCGGCGTGAAGAACATCGGGGGATCAACGTTCGCACGATGCGGTAGTCTGACGGAGATCGCAATTCCGGAGGGCGTAACAGAGATCGATAAGGAAGCCTTTTTTTCATGTACAAATTTGAGAAGTGTACATCTTCCAGACAGTATCGTAAAGATAGGAGAGAGCGCCTTTGCCTGCTGCCCCTCCCTTTCTGAAATCACGATCTCCGATCATGCCGGAAAGTATCGGTCAATAGACGGCGTGTTATTCAGCAAAGATGGGAAAAAGCTGATCGCGTTTCCTGCGGGACACAAAGGCGATACCTACGTCGTTCCCGACCAAACGGAACAGATCACACCTTATGCTTTTTATGGTGCGGAGCGGCTGAAGCGAATCACACTTCCTCAATCTTTGAAGAGCATTGGCGGCAACGCCTTTAAGCGTGTCGGCATCCCCTTCCTGACAGTTCCTCGGTCGGTTGCAAAGCTGCCGCAAAAGGCGTTTAATACCTCGGCCACGGAGCAAATCGACGATCTGCACGCGATTTCTTGTGTCATCCCATACGTCGCCGTATACGCGGCGGACATGGTTGGCGCTTTGGTACGCCCGATATACATCGGGGGGCCATTGACCGATATACCTGCAAAACTGAAGAACAGCGCAGTTGAAGGATTCTTTTATGCCGTGCAGCACGAAGTCGTTGATATTCTCCCGTTCAGGCAAAGCTATCTGGACCACATCAAGAGAAACAGCAAAACGTACGCAAAGCAGGCGGGTGAGGACGAGCCTGTCCTGCATCTTATGGTCGAAGAAGCGCTGCTGTCCGATAAGGACGTCGAGTCGCTCCTGGATAAATTCACGGCGCAAAATCGCCCTGATCTTATCGCCGAACTGCTGGACTATCAGAATGTGCAGTTTGTTGGAAAGAAAGTCCGTTCTTCCGCTTTTTACGTATCCGGGGAAGCGAAACGTTTACAGAAGATGCTTGAGCGTCGTGAGACGATCAAGCGGCAGAAAGGCATCAAGGGAATCGCTTTTGTTCAGACCGGTGTGCTACAGGAATTTGGATATTATGATGAATACACCGGCGCGAAAGATATGAGCGATCTGAAGGAGTATATCGAGGATCGCGGCGGTTTTCTGCGCAGTGCGGTCAGCTCCAACACGGACTATCTGATCTGCAATGATCCGAACAGCAATTCCACGAAAAGTCAAAAAGCCAAAGAGCTGGGAGTGCCAGTCATCACCGAGGAAGAATTCCTCAGAATGGCGAACGAAAAGGAGTAATCCATGGAAGAGCTGACTATACTCACCCGGCAAGAGCCAGGGATCGCGGAGCTGTATAACTTCGACGAGATTAAAGCCTATCTTGACCAAAGGCTGGATGCCTACCGAAATCTGGTCTATTCGAAGGACAGCCTGAAGACTGCCAAGGCGGACAAGGCCCAGCTCAACAAGCTGAAAAAGGCGCTGGATACCCGCCGCAAGGAGATCAAGGCCATCTACATGGAGCCCTATCTGCGCATCGAGGCCCAGATCAAGGAGCTCACCGCCATGATCGACGAGCCGCTGGCGGCCATCGACGGCTTCGTCAAGGACATGGAGGCCGAGGAAAAGCGGCAGAAGCGGGAGCTGATCCGGGACTGGTACCGGAAGGAGGCCGCTCCGCTGGGCGAGCTTTGGGAAAAGGTCTTTGAAGCGCCGGGCTTTGTGGACGCCAAATGGCTCAACAAGAGCTGCAAGGCCGCCGAATGGCAGCAGGCTGTGCGGGAGAAGATCGCCCGGGCCGCTGCGGATATCCAGACCATTCAAAACACCGCCGGGGCGCACACGACAGCCGTGTTGACCAAGTACCTTGACGGTATGGATCTGGCCGCGGCGACTGCTTTCAAGCGCGAACTCGAGGTCACAGCGGAAGTCGCGGAAACCGAGGTAACAACAGTCGAGGACGAGGATCGCACCGTCGGCTACAAAGTTCTGAAGGTCTCCGGCACCCAGCGGCAGATGGAGCAGCTTTTGGAGCAGTTGGAGCTGATGGGCATGGACTGTGACGTGCTGGAGGACGGCATGCCTCAGCCCATGAGGGAGCTGATGAAGCCCGACTTTGACAGCTTCGTGGCCTTCGACATCGAGACCAGCGGCACCTTCGGCGCAGCCAGTGGCGACATGCCCGCGGAGATTACCGAGATCGGCGCCTCCAAGGTGATCGACGGCAAGGTTGTAGAGTGGAAGGACTGGTTCTGCAATCCTGGACGGAAGATCGTCCCTCGTATTGCCCGCCTGACCCATATCACCGACGACATGGTGGCCGATGCGCCAAGCGTGGAAGAAGTGATCCGGGAGTTCGCGGCCTTCGTCGGTGATCTGCCGCTGGTGGGACACAACATCAAAAGCTCCGACCTGCACTACATTAACCGCGCGCTCAAGCGGGCAGGCGTCGCCATGGACAACGGCTTCTTCGATACCTATCTCTATGCCAAAACGCTGAAGGATCGCTATGGCTGGGAGAACGTAAAGCTGGAGTATCTGTCCCAGGTCTTCGGTGTGGAGCAGCCGGAGGCCCACCGCGCTTACTGCGATGCCGAGGCCAACGTCGGCGTGTATTTCAAGCTGAAAGAATTGGACTGAGCATTTTATACAAGATATATAAAGAATCGCCCGCGCGAAGCGCTTTTGATGCTTCGTGTGGGCGATTTCTTGTTTGATTCCTCTACTTTTGCCACTGGCGGCCGGTGTTGTCCTGGTAGGTGTCGCCATGGAGGAGAATCTGGGAGATGGGGACGATGGTGTAGCCGTCGGCCTGGAGGGCCTCCAGAATGCGCTCTGTCAAGCTGCCTGAGCAGCAATATACCGTCATGGACAAGTAGGATATAAGCTCAACGCGATTCAATTTCGTCATAAATAAGAAATATGAGTAAATTAAATTGACGATTGATGCTCTTCGTGATAAAATGCATGTATTATGGGTGTTCATAATCGCAACCCTTTGGCGAAATGAGGGATTTATTTGAGATCTTTGAATTACAAAGCTGAATATCAAAAGCTGTTGACCCCGGAGATCGTCTCGTATCTCACCCAGATCCACGAGCAGAAGGGAAAGCAGAGCCGTTTTTCCGATGCCCAGAAGGATATCTTGGATGAGCTGCTGGAGATCGCGAAGATCCAGAGCACAGAGGCATCGAACCGAATCGAAGGCATCATCACAACTAACGATCGCCTGAAGCTGATCGTGCGGAACAAAACCACGCCGCGCAGCCGCAGCGAGCGTGAGATCGCCGGCTATCGGGATGTGTTGAACACGATCCATGAAAACTATGAGTTTATCCCGATCCGACCCGGCATGATCCTTCAGCTTCACCGGGATCTATATAAATTCAGCGGCATGTCGATCGGCGGGAGCTTCAAGAATGCGGACAACGTGATCGCCGAGACGCTGCCGGACGGAACAAAGCGGGTCCGCTTTCAGCCTGTTCCCGCATGGGAGACGCCGGAAGCCATGGATTCTCTCTGTACGGCGATCAACGAGGCGATCGCCGACCCGGAGATGGATGATCTGCTGTTGATCCCCATGTTCATTCTGGACTTTCTCTGCATCCACCCCTTCAACGACGGCAACGGCCGCATGAGCCGCCTTTTGACCCTGCTTCTGCTGTACCGCACGGGTTATCCCATCGGAAAATATATCAGCCTCGAGCGACTGATCGCCGACAGCAAGGAGAGTTACTATGAAGCGCTTCAGGCCAGCTCAGAAAATTGGCACGAGACCAGCAACGATTATCTTCCCTTTGTCCGTTACCTGTTAGGCGTCGTCATCGCGGCCTATCGGGAATTCTCGGAGCGCGCGGAGATCATGGTCGAAGCCGGGAACTCCAAGGTCAGCCGTATCCGGAGACTGATCCGCAGCACGACCGGGAAGGTCACCAAGGCGGAGCTGATGGCGCAGTGCCCGGATATAAGCCAGGTGACGATTCAGCGCGCGCTGAAAGAACTGACAGACAAGGGCGACATTCTCAAGATCGGCGGCGGCCGCTACACCTCATATATTTGGAATTGGGATAAGGAGTAAGAACATGGTTACAGGCGAACTGAGAAGCAAAATCGACAACCTTTGGGAGATCTTCTGGACGGGCGGTCTGACCAATCCGCTGGACGTGATCGAGCAGATGACCTATCTGATGTTCATTCACGATCTGGATGAATCCGATAACCTCCGCGCCAGGGAGGCGGCCATGCTGGGCCTGCCCTACGAGAGCATCTTTGCCAAGGAAGTACAGATCGGCGAGCGCGTGATCGACGGCAGCCAGCTCAAATGGAGCGTGTTTCACGACTTCCCCGCCGCGAAGATGTACAGCACCGTGCAGGAATGGGTCTTTCCCTTTATCAAAAATCTGCACGGCGACAAGGAGAGCGCTTACTCCAAATACATGGGCGACGCCATATTTAAGATCCCTACGCCTCTGATGCTGGACAAGATCGTCACGGCCATGGACGGCATCTATGAGCAGATGGCCGCGCTCAAGGCCGCCGACACCCGCGGCGACGTGTACGAATATCTGCTCTCCAAGATCGCCACGGCTGGCGTCAACGGCCAGTTCCGCACACCCCGGCACATTATCCGCATGATGGTGGAGCTGATGGAGCCCAAGGCGGACGACGTGGTCTGTGACCCGGCCTGCGGGACCTCGGGCTTCCTCGTGGCGGTCAGCGACTATCTCAAGGAAAACCGCAAGCAGGAGGTTTTCTTCAACCGCCAGAACAAGGATCACTACATGAACCACATGTTCCACGGCTATGACATGGACCGCACCATGCTGCGCATCGGCGCCATGAACATGATGACCCACGGCGTGGACAACCCCTTTATCGAGTACCGGGACAGCCTCTCCGACCAAAACCCGGACCGGGAGAAGTACAGCCTGATCCTGGCCAATCCCCCCTTCAAGGGGAGTCTGGACGCAGATATCGTCTCCACTGATCTCCTTAAGGTTTGCAAGACCAAGAAGACCGAGCTGCTGTTCCTCGCGCTGTTTCTGCGGATGCTCAAGGTCGGCGGCCGCTGCGCCTGCATCGTGCCGGACGGCGTGCTCTTCGGCTCCTCCACCGCCCACAAGGCCATCCGCAAGGAGCTCATCGAGGGCAACCGCCTGGAGGCCGTGATCTCCATGCCCTCCGGCGTCTTTAAACCCTATGCGGGCGTGTCCACTGCCGTTCTGATCTTCACCAAGACCGGCCACGGCGGCACGGACAAGGTCTGGTTCTACGACATGAAGGCCGACGGCTTCTCCCTGGACGACAAGCGCAGCCCGACCAAGGAGAACGACATCCCCGACATCATCGCCCGCTTCCGCAGCCTTCCCCTTGAGGGGAAGGTGCCCCCGAAGGGGGCGGATGAGGTGGAATACAACGAATCCGCCCGGAAGCGCACGGAGCAGAGCTTCTTCGTCCCGATGAAGGAGATCGTAGGCAACGATTACGACCTTTCCATCAACAAGTACAAGCAGACGGAATACAAGCCCGTGGAGTATCCGCCCACCGGCGAGATCCTGGCGAAGATCAAGGCACTGGAGGCGGAGATCGGGAAAGAACTCAAGGAGCTGGAGGAGATGCTGTAATGGAATACCACGTTAAGACCGCTCCGACACCAAAAAGTTATTTCATGAATGGACGCGATTTCTGCGAAACAGCCTGGAGAAG
>CACXAQ010000003.1 GCA_902765595.1 Oscillospiraceae bacterium
CACCGGCATCGTGGCCAGGGATCTGGACAAGAGCTTCCATGTGGAAGTGCTGAAGGGCGGGGAGACCGTGATCGGCCTGGACTACAGCGCCCTGAGCTATGCCTACACCACGCTGAGCCGCGGCAAGACCGACACGCTGACGGAGCTGGCCAAGGCGGTGGTCCTCTACAGCGAGGCCGCCAACGCCTACCTGCCCGAATGAATTCACCAGTTACGAATTGCGTGTAAGGATTGATCTTAGCTAAATCGCAACATTACAAAACAGCAAAGAGCGGCCGGGAGTTTTCCCGGCCGCTCAGACTGCAGACAAAGCCGTGCAGTAAGGCTTCGACACGCATGGGGTGATTGTGAAGAGGGGATGGGAGTCCCCTCTTCACGTTCAATCTACGCGAAACGGGGAACTATTTCGGAAGTTCCCCGTTTTGCGCCTCAAGCTGGCGACATTTTGTCGACAGCTTGAACGGCCGGGAGTTATCCCGGCCGCTCAGTTCGTCATTTGAAGGATCCCGGACAGTGGATCAATGAGTTTGCTGTGTTCTTTTTTATCTTGCATTTTTACAGGGAATGTGGAACAATAACGATAAAGACAGACGGAAAGGAGGGACGACATGAAGATTACGCTGATCCTTGCCGCGGTGATCCCGGCGCTGTTGCTTTTGATTCAGGTCTATCGGGCAGACCGGCTGGAAAAGGAACCAATCCCTATGCTGCTGGGTCTTGTGCTCTGCGGTATCATTTCAGCAGAACTCGCATCCTTGTCTGAACAGGCGGGCGTTTTGCTGCTGGAGCGATTTCTCGTTCCCTCGATCCACCTGGAAGGCGCTTCTGCTGCTTTTTCCGACACGCCGGCACAGGTATCTGCGGAGGATGCCAGGCTGTACTATGGGCTGCTTTTCTTCGCTGTGGTGGGCCTCTCGGAAGAAGGCTTCAAGTATCTGCTCCTCAGACTGCGCACCTGGAAGTCCCCTCATTTTAACTGCACCTTTGACGGCGTTGTTTACGCGGTATCTGTATCGTTGGGCTTTGCCCTTTGGGAAAACATTCAGTATGTCCTTCAGTTCGGTATGGCAACCGCGCTGGCGCGTGCCGTCACTGCCGTGCCAGGACACGCCTGCTTCGGCGTCTTTATGGGGACCTGGTATGGCGCATCAAAGCGGCGTTCGCTTTTCGGCCAGAATGGGATGAGCCGTTTTGACCGAACGATAGCGCTCATCATGCCGGTGATCCTGCACGGCTGCTATGATTATATTGTGATGGCTGAGGATCCCAGCGTGGAATGGCTGTTTTTCCCCTTTGTTGCCGTGCTGTACCTGAGCTCGATCATCCTGATTCGTCGTTTGTCCCGGCGCGACTCCTATATGTCATAAAAAGCAAGTTCTCTTTTCCCAAAGAGAACTTGCTTTTCTTGTAAATGTCGTATACAATACGCAGCGAATCCTATCAGGAGCTGCAGCCATGATAAAACGAAAATATATTGGGGATCGCGCCTTTTACCGCCGCTTGTTTGCGGTGATGATCCCGATCCTGATCCAACAACTGATCACCAACTTTGTCAGCCTTCTGGATAACCTGATGGTGGGACAGGTGGGGACAGAGCCCATGTCCGGCGTTGCCATCGTGAACCAGCTGCTGTTTGTCTTTAACCTCTGCATTTTTGGCGGCCTTGCCGGGGCGGGGATCTTTACCGCCCAGTTTCACGGCAAGGGCGACGCGGAAGGGGAGCGGAACACCGTCCGCATCAAGCTTTGGTTTGCGCTGATTGCGGTGTCCGTATGCGCTGCGATCTTTCTTAGCTTGAGAGACGAGCTCATCTCTCTTTTCCTCCACGAGGGGAAGGAGAAGTTGGATCTGGAAGCGACGCTTTCCTACGGAAAGGCCTACCTGGAGGTCATGCTGATCCAGATCGCGCCTTTTGCCCTGACCCAGGTCTATTCCAGCAGCCTCCGGGAGACGGGAGAGACAGTGCTGCCCATGCGCGCCGGTATCGCGGCGGTGCTGGTGAACCTGGTGTTTAATTATCTTCTGATTTTCGGCAAGCTGGGGTTTCCGGCGCTTGGTGTCATAGGCGCCGCCATTGCCACGGTGCTCTCCCGCTTCGTGGAGTGTGCCATCATACTGCTCTGGACCCACGGCCATCGGGAGCGTAACCCCTTCGTTCAGGGGCTGTACAGGTCTCTGTGGGTACCCGGAAGGCTTTTGAAGCAGGTGCTGGTCCTGGGGACGCCGCTGCTGCTGAATGAGCTCCTCTGGTCCGGCGGCATGACCATGCTCAACCAGTGCTATTCGCTGCGCGGGCTGGAAGTGGTGTCCGCATTCAACATTTCCAGCACCATCGGCAATCTCTTTTTCTGCGCCTTTATCGCCATGGGCAACGCCATTTCCATTATGATCGGCCAGATCCTGGGCGCGGGTGAGCTGGAGCGCGCTGTAGATGAGGATCGCAAACTGATCGCGTTTTCCCTGGTGCTCAGTGTGGCAGTGGGCATAATGATGGCGTTTGTGGCGCCGCTGATCCCGCAAATCTATAATACCACCGACACGGTGAAGGAACTGGCTGTGAAGCTTTTGCTGGTGTATGCGGCCATGATGCCGCTCTATTCCTATACCAACAGCTGCTACTTCACGCTGCGCTCCGGCGGCAAGACCATCATCACCTTCGTGTTTGACAGCCTCTTTGTCTGGGTGATCTGCATCCCTGTGGCCTTCTATTTGTCCCGGTATACCGCAATGCCCATTCTTCCCATGTACGCCATCGTAGAGCTGCTGAATCTGGTAAAGTGCGTCATCGGTTTCTTCCTGGTCAAAAACCGCAGATGGGTCGTGAATCTGGTAACGGACAAAGAGAAGCCGTCCCTGGCCTAAACCTGCATCTTCCGGCACATTTCACGCCTGAGACGCTCAATGATCCGCTTTTCGAGGCGGCTGATATAGCTCTGGGAAATCCCGAGCAGATCAGCCACCTCTTTTTGCGTGTATTCCCGCCCGTTCGGCAGTCCAAAGCGCAGCGTGATGATCTGCTTTTCCCGTTCGTTCAGTGAGGAGACAGCTTCCATCAGCATGCGCCGCTCGGCGTCATCCTCCAGCGGACGGGAAACCTCGTCCACATCGGTCCCCAGTATGTCGGAGAGCAGCAGCTCGTTGCCGTCCCAGTCGGTATTCAGCGGCTCGTCAAAGCTCACTTCCGTCCGCTGGGAGCTGATCTTGCGCAGATGCATCAGGATCTCATTCTCGATACAGCGGGAGGCGTAGGTGGCCAGCTTGATATTCTTTCCCGCCTGGAAGGTGTTGATGGCCTTGATGAGCCCGATGGTGCCGATGGAAATCAGATCTTCGATATTCACGCCGGTGTTCTCAAAGCGTTTGGCAATAAAGACCACGAGGCGGAGATTGTGCTCGATAAGACTTTTTCGGGCCGCCTCGTCGCCCTGCGCCAGGGCGGCGATGGCCGTTTCTTCCGCCTCCCGATCCAATGGCGGCGGTAAGGTGTCGCTGCCGCCGATATAATACACCGGAGGCGGCTGCACCCCAAAGATCTGCAGGATACGCTCCCGTAGTGTGTGCATAATGGAAAAATCGATCATAGAATCCCTCCTTTACAGGATTGCTTCAAAACCATCCCCCTGCGCTTCCGGGGAAATGGCGACCAGCAGGTCAGACTGCTTCGCTCCGTCTATCCACAGCCCATCCGGGCGGAAGACCGGAAGGAGTCCCTGGCCGCTGAGCGTACGGAAGGGGAGCAGCCGTAAGCGCCCCGCCAGAGGCGGTATTTTCTCAGAAGCCTCCACCAGATCAACGGGCGACAGCTCTTCCACCAGCGGAGAATAGGAAGCGAAGATAGGCCTAAGAGCCAAGGGGGACACCACCAGGACAGTCTGACCGGTTCCGGGATCGTTCAGACTGTTGCCGCTGTCGATCAGGGCGGAAAAACTGCTTTCCCGGTCAGCCAGGCTGAGGCGGACACTGGCCTTTTTCTGCCCGTCCCAGCGACTGCGAAAGCGGGAGAGCAGACGAAGAAAGGCGTAGCACAGCAAAAAGCTCACCAGCAGCATTCGCAGAGAGAGCTTTGGCGCTTCACCGCTTACGATGGTCAGGGCATAGAGTGCGCCCCCAAAGGCTGCGGAGACTGCCAGCAGCGTCAGCATTCCGCGGACGGGCCGCGCCTCTCCTCCAAAGGCGATCCAGGCCATGAAAAGCCCTGCTGCCAGCTTCCAGATCGGACGCGTGAGAAAAGCACCGCCGGGCAGCGCCGCTGCCAGGGCGTAGGCTGCGCCGAACAGCGCGGCGAGCAGGTATCGTCTCCGTTTCAGAGAAAGCCCGCAGAGTCTTGCCGAGCAAAGACAGAGCAAATAATCTGTCAGATAATTGAGAAAAAACAAAGCATCGAGATAGAGAATCTTCATGCTGCTATTCTAAACCCGCCCGTTGGGTATAATTTGTCAATTGGGAATTGTCAAAAGGGGAAGCCTGTGGTAAAATCAACAGGAAATCAGTGCGTGAAAGAGGAGTACAAGCCTATGAACAGCATCTACAAGCGCGTGTTGATCAAGATCAGTGGGGAGGCCCTGGCCGGAGATAAAAAGACCGGCTTTGATTTCGACTTTGTCTCCCGGGTCTGTGAGACGGTCAAGCGGGCTGCGGAGTCCGGGGTGGAGGTCGCTATCGTCATCGGCGGCGGCAACTTCTGGCGCGGCGTCAAGGACGGTGCCGGAAAGGTGGAGCGGGTCAGCGCTGACCGGATGGGCATGCTGGCCACGGCCATGAACTGCCTGGCAGTTGCAGATGTGTTCAAGCAGCAGGGGGCCGACGCCCGAGTTTTGACCGCGGTTGACATCCAGGGCGTGGGCGAGCGCTACGACACCCGCAGGAGCATCGAGTATCTGGAGCGGGGGAGCATCGTGCTCTTCGGCTGCGGAACGGGGATGCCCTTCTTCTCCACCGACACGGCTGCGGTCCTGCGTGCGGTGGAAATCCACGCGGACGCGATCCTGCTCGCCAAAAACATCGACGGCGTTTATTCCGACGATCCCCGCAAGAATCCCGAGGCCATCAAGTTCGACGACATCAGTTATGATGAGGTCCTGGCCCGCCGTCTTGCCGTGATGGACAGCACCGCTACCAGCCTTGCCATGGACAACAATATTCCGGTGATCGTCTTCGCACTGGCGGAGCCGGAGAACATCTGCCGGGTCCTGGCCGGAGAGAAGATCGGCACGACCGTACATTGACAATACAATTCTGACCAATACAACACAGGAGGGAACAACATGTCTGATTACAAAGAATTTGAGCACAAGATGCAAAAGACCTGCGAGTCTCTGACTTCGCTCCTGGCCACCATCCGCGCCGGCCGCGCCAATGCTGCCGTTCTGGATCAGATCCAGGTGGACTATTACGGCGTACCCACGCCCATCCAGCAGGTGGCCTCCATTGCGACCCCGGATCCCCGCTCCCTGCTGATCCAGCCCTGGGACAACAAGCTGCTGAAGGGCATCGAGAAGGCGATCCTGTCCTCCGATCTGGGCATCAACCCTCAGAACGACGGACGCTGCATCCGTCTGGTCTTTCCCCCGCTGACGGAGGAACGCCGCCGGGATCTGGCCAAGCAGACCAAGAAATACGGCGAGGAGAGCAAGGTCGCCATCCGCAACATCCGCCGCGACGCCATTGAAAAATTCAAGAAGCAGCAGAAGAACTCCGAGATCACCGAGGACGACTACAAGATCGCGGAGAAGGACATTCAGAAGCTGACCGACGACTTCATCAAGGAGATCGACAAGATCACCGAGAAGAAGGAAAAAGAGCTGACCGAGATCTGATGGCAGCAGGCAACAACAAAATGCAGCCGGGGGAGAACATCCCCCGGCATATTGCCATTATTCTGGATGGCAACGGCCGTTGGGCAAGAAAACGTGGTCTTCCCCGCACGGCGGGACATGCGGCGGGCTCGGAAAACTTCCGGAAGATCGCGACCTACTGCAAGAATATCGGCGTGGAATACCTGACGGTGTACGCCTTTTCCACAGAGAACTGGAAGCGGCCCGAGGACGAGGTCAAGACCATCATGCGCCTTTTGCGCCGCTACCTCAATGAGGCCATCGACACCATGGAGCGGGACCAGATCCGCATGAAGATCTTCGGCGACGTGAATGGCCTTGCTCCGGAGCTGCAGGAGCTTGTGAAGAAAACCGACGAGATCTCCGCACGCTATGAGGGCTTCCAGGCCAATATCTGTCTCAACTACGGCGGGCGGGACGAGATCGTGCATGCCGCCCGGCGTTACGCTCAGGATCTGTTGGAGGGCAGGGCGGAAGAGGAGCTTACGGAAGAGCGATTTGGAAACTATCTGTATTCCGCGGGGATCCCCGACCCGGATCTGCTGATCCGTCCGGGCGGCGAGCAGCGCATCTCCAATTTCCTGCTCTGGCAGTGTGCCTATGCGGAGTTCTATTTTACGGACGTGCTCTGGCCCGATTTTTCCACCAATGAGCTTGACAAGGCGATCGCAGTCTATCAGAGCCGGGATCGGCGCTTTGGCGGCGTCAAATAAAGGACCATGGAGACGAAGGATAGAGAAATCTATGAGATCCGGGAACGGCTCTTCGCCCTGAGGGACGAGAAGAACGCTGCCTTTGCGGCAAAGCTGATCTCAAACATCCCGGCAGAGACCATCCTCGGCG
The DNA here is from genome assembly GCA_902765595.1 of Oscillospiraceae bacterium. GTDB lineage: Bacteria > Bacillota > Clostridia > Oscillospirales > Oscillospiraceae > Limivicinus. The sequence continues at coordinate 6,678 of CACXAQ010000003.1, forward strand.
TCCGGACGCCCGCCCTGCGGAAGCTGGCAAAGGAGCTGACGCGGGAAGGGAAGGGCAGCCGGTTCATGGAAGCGCTGCCCCACGCATATTTTGAAGAGAACGGTCTTCACAGCTTCCTGCTGGATGGGATCCGGGATTATGACGCCTGTATGGCGGCACTGGAACGGTTCTTGCCTTACGTAGACAACTGGGCGACCTGCGACGGGATGAACCCGTCGGTATTCAAAAAGCACCGGACGGAGCTGCTGGAGCAGATCCGTCTTTGGCTCCGGTCTGACCGGACCTATACCCTGCGTTTTGCCGTTGGGATGCTGATGGCCCATTTCCTGGATGAGGTTTTTTCTCCGGAGTATCTGGAATTGGTTGCCATAATTGAATCAAAAGAATATTATGTAAACATGATGCGAGCCTGGTACTTTGCGACCGCCCTGGCAAAACAGTGGGAGAGCACGCTGCCGTATCTGGAAGAACAGCGTCTGGACTGGTGGACCCACAACAAGACGCTTCAGAAGGCGCGTGAGAGCTTTCGCATCACACCCGAGCAAAAGGCCTATTTAATGACGTTGAGACAAGGATAAAGAGGAAGCATTATGGTTCGTTCAATTTCCATTTTGGGCTGCACTGGGTCTATCGGCCGGCAGACAGCCGCCGTGGCAAAGCATACCGGGATCCGCGTGGCCGCACTGACCGCCAACAGGAAGATCGACCTGCTGGAGCAGCAGGCGAGAGAATTCAAGCCCGCGCTGGTGGCGGTCTATGACGAGGACGCGGCGAAACAGTTTCGCATTGCGGTGGCGGACACGGACATCCGGGTGGTCTCCGGTATGGATGGCTTGATCGAGGCGGCGACCCTGCCCGAGACGGACTGCGTTGTCACTGCGGTATCCGGTGCGGTGGGGCTGCGGCCCACACTTGCGGCGATCGACGCGAAAAAGCGGATCGCTCTGGCCAACAAGGAGACCCTGGTCTGCGCCGGGGACCTTGTCATGGCCAGAGCAAAAGAGAAGGGCGCTGAAATCGTGCCGGTGGATTCGGAGCACTCCGCCATTTTCCAGTGCCTGATGGGCAGGGGAGCGGGAGAACTGAAAAAGATCCTGCTTACCGGCTCCGGCGGACCTTTCCGGGGAAGAAAGCGGGAAGAGCTGGAAGCAATCACCCCGGAGGAGGCGGTGCGCCATCCCAACTGGAGCATGGGCGCCAAAATCAGCGTGGACAGTTCCACGCTGATGAACAAGGGCCTGGAGTTTGTGGAGGCCATGCATTTGTTCCGGGTGTCTCCCGATGACATCCAGGTCGTCGTCCATCCCCAGAGCGTGATCCACTCCATGGTGGAGCTGGTGGACGGCACGGTGATCGCCCAACTGGGTGTGCCTGACATGGGCCTGCCCATCCAGCTGGCTCTGACCTACCCGGAGCGGAAGCCCTCCATGTTCGAGCACCTGGATTTCTGGAAGCTCCGGGATCTGAGCTTTGAGGAGCCGGATCTTGTGAATTTCCCCTGCCTGCGTCTGGCTATGGACTGCGCACGCCGGGGCGGTACGGCCCCCTGTGTCATGAGTGCGGCCAATGAGGTGGCGGTCCATAAGTTCCTTTGCCATGAGCTGGGCTATAACCGGATCTATGATGCGGCGGCCCAGGCCGTGGAGCAGGTGGGCGTGGTCCCGGCGGAGGATCTGGACACGATCCTTGCCGCCGACGAGGCGGCGCGTGCCTTTGTGAGAGAGCACTTTTAAGCGGAGTTTGTTATGACCTTTGTATACATCCTGTTTGCCCTCCTGATTTTTGGAGTCCTGATCGGCATTCATGAATTCGGACATTTTATCACCGCCAAGGCCTGCGGCGTGAAGGTGGAGGAGTTTTCCATCGGCATGGGCCCTGCGCTGTGGAAAAAACAGAAGGGGGAGACTCTTTACGCCCTGCGATGCATCCCCCTGGGCGGCTACTGCGCCATGACCGGCGAGGACACTGCCTCCGATGATCCCAGGGCCTTCACCAATCAGAAGCCCTGGAAACGGATCCTCATCCTCTGCGCCGGCGCGTTTATGAACTTCCTGTTGGGCCTTCTGATCATCTTTTTCCTGTATTTGCCCGCGAAGGGCTTTTATGTACCGGTCCTTTCCGGCTTTATGGAGGGCTGCCCCTATGAGGCGGCCGACGGTCTGCAGGCAGGTGACCGCTTCTATAAGATCGACGGCCACCGGATCTATCAGACCGGCGATGTTTCCACCTTCCTCAGCCGCGGCGGGGATACCTATGATCTGGAGCTGATCCGCAACGGGCAGAAGGTAAAGCTGGAGGACTATCCCATGGTCACCCTGGAATACGAGGGGCAGGACCGGAAAATGTTCGGCTTCTATCTGGGCAACGGGGTGGTGGAAGCAGACTTCGGGACCAAGCTGCAATTCACCTGGGATAAGGGGATGGAGTTCAGCAGACTGGTCTGGATGGGCCTGAGCGATCTGGTCCACGGAAGAGTGGGAATGAAGGACCTTTCCGGCCCGGTAGGGATCGTGGACGTGATGGCGGAGACGGGAAACCAGTCCGAGAGTTTGCGGGACGGCCTGGAGCGGATCCTGTTCCTGGGCGCGCTCATCGCCATTAACCTGGCCATCATGAACATGCTGCCCATCCCGGCCCTGGACGGCGGGCGTGTCTTTCTTTTGCTGATCACATGGTTGATTGAGGGCGTCACCCGCAAAAAGTTGGATCCCAAATACGAGGGCTACATCCACGCAGGCGGCATGATCCTGTTGCTGGCCTTGATGGCCTACGTCATGTTCAACGACATTTTCCGTCTTATCACCAGATAAAGGAAGAGGGCCACCGATCAAACGATCGGTGGTCCTCTTCCTTTAATCGATCACGACGTCGCAGTATTCAATTCCGTAGTAGCGAAACGTCCGCAGGGCATCTTCTCCGATCCGCTCCCCGCAGACCAATATGGGGATCGCCGGGGGACAGCTCACACTGGGGGACGCCAGGATCCGGCCCAGGCTTTCCTCGACCGGAACGGTCTCCCAGGGGCAGAGCATGGCGTCTCTCGGGGAGAGGACTTGCTCCGGATGGGGAAGAGAGGGCGGAAGCTCCGAAACGGGTTGCCTTTTTGGTACGCTTTGAAGCGCAGATAAAAGCGCATGCAGCTCCCGCTCGTCGGTTTCCGGGGAGATCATCAGAACCAGGTGATCCGGGTCGGCGAATTCACAGAAGATCCCATCGTGTTCCAGGAGAGCAGCCAGTTCATCTCCGCGATACCCACGATTTTTCGGCAAAAGCGTCAGCTTCAGCGGCTCGTCCCCATACAGCCGCCAGCCGTCCCTGACGAGAGCCGCTTTCAGTGCGTCCATCCGGCCATGGGTTTCCGCAAGCCTCCGTGGATAATCGTCCGCCAGACGCGGGTTCACGGCATCCAGCGACTGCAGGATCAGGTAGGAGGGGCTGGTGCTGGCAAAGAGCGCCATGGCCCGCTCCGCCATGGGGATCAGTGCCCGGGGGCAGGACTGGGAGAAATGCAGATAGGCACCGCCGGTCAGCACCGGGAGAGTTTTATGGGCGGAGTCACAGCAGAGATCCGCGCCCAGATCCAGCGGATGACGGGAAGGGGAGAGGAATTTCAGATAAGCCCCGTGCGCGTTGTCCACCAGCAGAAGCACTCCGTGACGGCGGCAAAGCTCCGCGATGGGAGCAAGGTCCAGGCAGCTTCCCAAGTAATCCGGACTCGTGAGATATACGGCAGCGGGAGCTTTGGCCGGGTCGGCAAGAAGAGCCTCCAGCGCCGGCAGGTTCACTTCGCATGAATACAGGCTGGAATAGGAGGGGAGCCAGGTGAGCTCCAGATCCAACAGTGCAGCAGCCTCGAGAAAGACCTTATGGGCGTTGCGGCCCGCGGCGATCCGGAGATTTCGCCCGGTGAGCCGGGCATACATCTGAGCAAGATACAGCATTGCCCGGATGCAGAGGGAGGAGCCCTCAGTGGAATAGACCGTTCTGGCGCTCCCAAAGAGCCGAGCGGCGTTTTCCTCGCTCTCCCGAATGACGCCGGAGGACTGATACAGCACGTCTGCCCCCGGAATCTCGGTGATGTCCAGCGCCTCGGGGCCAAGCAGCGGTTTCCCCTTGTGGCCGGGCATGTGAAGTCGGACCGGGTCGAGGGCGGCGTAAGCCCTTACAAAATCGCAGATCGGGGTGTTCATCGGTCTTCCGCGGCTCTGGAGACCGCCAGCATGATGGCGCATTCCATCCGTTTGCGAAACAGTTCGCACCCGGATTCATAGACGCCGGTGATGGAGCCGGTGGCGTGATAAGCGTTCGCGGCGCAGCCGCCGGAGCAATAGAGCTTGGCCCAGCAGTCCTGGCACTCGGGCTTGGCATAGACGTTGCAGGCGGCAAACTCACCCTGGACCTCCGGGTTGTTGAGGCCGTTCCAGATGTCACCCAGCTTGAAGCGTTCCTCTCCCACAAACTGGTGGCAGGGGTAGAGATCGCCCCAGGGGGTCACGGCCATGTATTCGGTGCCGGAGCCGCAGCCGGAAATGCGCTTGTATATGCAGGGACCGCCGCTCAGGTCGATCATATAATGGTAGAAGGTGAAGGGCCGGCCCTCCCGATCCCGCTGGCGCATCAGATCCGCCAGCTCCTCGTACTGCTGCTTCACGATCTCAATGTCAGATGGGGTCAAGGCGGAGGGGTCGTCCGGCGCACAGACCACCGGCTCCATGCTCAGCTCCGTGAAGCCCAGGTCCAGCATCTGCCGAATGTCCTTTACGAAATCGGGGTTGGCGTGGGTAAAGGTGCCGCGCATGTAGTAATTCTTGCCGCCCCGTGCCTGCACCAGCTTCTGGAACTTGGGCACGATCCGATCCCAACTGCCGTTTCCGGCATAGTCCACACGAAAACGGTCGTGGATCTCCTTACGCCCGTCCAGGCTCAGCACAACATTGCTCATTTCCCGGTTTGCAAAATCGATCACGTCGTCGTCGATGAGCATGCCGTTGGTGGTGAGGGTAAAGCGGAAGTTCTTTCCGGCCTCTTTTTCCCGGGAACGGGCGTAGGCCACAAGCTCCTTGACCACGTCAAAGTTCATCAGCGGCTCACCGCCGAAGAAGTCCACTTCCAGATTCCGCCGATGACCGGAATTCTCGATCAAAAAGTCGAGGGCACGCTTGCCAACCTCCAGGCTCATGATGGCCCGGTCGCCGTGGTACTTGCCCTGGCTTGCAAAGCAGTAGGAGCAGTTCAGGTTGCAGGTATGGGCCACATGCAGACAGAGCGCCTTGATGACGCCCGCGCTCTTTTCCTTGAAGCGTCCCGCCATGGGCGCAAAGGTATCCGGCGTAAAGAGCTGGCCCTGGTCCTTCAGCGCCTGGATCTGCTCATAGCAGCGGGAAATCTCCGCTTCGGTGATCTCGGGTCGATCCCGGTATTTTGCCAGCATGGCGGAGGCAATGGCCTCACGGCTCCCGGACTCAAATAGGGCGATCATATCGTATGCCAGTTCGTCTACGGCATGGACAGCGCCGGAGCAAATATCCAGCACGATGTTATAGCCGCCGAGTTTATACTGATGGATCATGGTGATGTCTCCTTGCTTTGGAATATGAAAAATGCCGCCAGTACTGGCGGCATTAAATCTTTCCCCGATTACTTCTCTTCGGTGTTCTCACACTTCTGATTGGCGATACCGCAGCTGGTCTTGCAGGCAGACTGGCAGGAGGTCTGGCACTCGCCGCAGCCGCCGTTGGCCGCGCTCTCGCAAAGATTGCGGGTCTTCAGGGTAACAATGTGTTCCATATTGTGTTTCCTCCAATAGAATATATCTTTTTATACCACGCCTTTGCCTGCAAGTCAAGATTGCACAGCATTTTTTAGAACGTGTCTTTTATGATCGAATGGTGTTGAATACAGGCTTTACAAAAAAGACCAAGGCTGTTATATTTATTCTTTGAGCGGATGGTTCATTTTAGCCCATAAGGCCACGGTCGTCATGGGAAAAGATCGAGTCTGCGGGATAGAATGGAGGAATTGCAATGAGATCCAATCGTCTAATGGCGGCTGTCCTTGCTGCTGCCTGCCTGCTGCTGGCTGGCTGTGGCGCGCCCGCAGCTTCTGCTGCAGAGCCTGCAATTCCGGAAGAGGCAGAGCCTTCCTTCGCACAGACGCCTGCTGCGGATGTGCCTTCGGAGGAACCGGTATTACTGCCGGAAGCAGAACCTACGGAAGAGCCCTTGCCCACCTTGGAACCGACGCCTTCCCCGGAGCCGGAGCTGCCGATCGCCTTGCGTGAAAACGAACTGAGCTTTGCCCATAAAGGCGAGAAAGCTGAAATCTATGCAGGGGAAGCAGAACTGGCTCGCGTGAATTGGACAACGGACGACCCTGCGGTCGCCATCGTATCCCAGGGGACCGTCATGAGCATGGGCGCAGGAGAAACGACGATCCATGCCCTCTACGGAAGCCAGGAACTCACCTGTCATGTGATCTGCACTGCACCGGAGGATGAATACATAGCTTTGGATCCCGAGATCCTGTACGCGCCGCTGCTGAATCCTCCCGTCCTCAGCGAAGAAGAGGACGCCCTTGCCCGCAGCTTTTTTGAGAATACTGCGTTCCTTGGAGATTCTGTCAGCTATGTTCTGTATCAGTGGGAATCCAAGGAAGATTGGCTCGGCGACGTGACATTCCTCGTTCGCGGCGGCATCAGCCTTGAAAGCGCCGTCTCCGGCAGGTGGGAGGTCTTTTACCAGGGCGTCTCGTACAGCTTTGGCGACGCCCTTGCTGCATGCGGGGCCGATAAAGCCTTTATCATGATGGGCGCCAACGACTTGGCCCAGTTCGGCATAGATGGCACTTTTGATTATTACGAGACCTTTATGGAGCAGGTCGAGGAGAAAAACCCGGACGTTGAGATCTATATACAGTCCGTTACGCCCGTCTGGACTCCGGCCGAGTGGAACATGTTCAACAATGAAATGATCGATGAGTTTGACGCACGGCTGCGTGCCTTCGCGGATGAGCAGGGTTATCACTATGTGGACGTTGCTCCGTATTTTAAGGACAATACCAACGGTCTGGCCGAGCGTTACGCAAGCGATCATCTGATGCATTTTAACCGGGACGGCTGCTATGTCTGGTCGCTCGTTCTCAAGGAATACGCACTGCAACAGCTTCGGGAGGATATGACATGAAATTAGTTCGAATCATGGCGGCAACGCTCCTGCTGGCCCTGCTTCTGACCGCCTGCGGCCAGGCAGCTCCCGCCGCCGAGGAAGCGAAGGATCCGGTGGATCTGAATAAGCTTCGCGAGAGTGTGGAAGCTGTGTATCCGAAGATGATGGAAGTGGAGGGCGAAATGCGCCTGAACTTCCTGGGCATCCGCGAGGAGGATTGCGCCCAGTGCGTAACACTGTTGTGCGACGACGGCATGAAGACCGATGAGCTGTGGCTGATCGAGGCTGTCGACGACGCGGCTATGGAGCGCCTGACCAAGCTGGCCCAGCAGCGTATGGAGGCAAAGGCGCAGGAAACGGAGAGCTACGCTCCCGATCAGTATGAGATCGTGCAGCAGGGCAAAGTCCTCACTTCCGGGCGTTACCTGGCGCTCATCGTCACGCCGGAGGCTGAGGCTGCGGCCAAGCTGTTCGACGAAGCGGTCGGCTGAGCTGTGGATTCCGATTTGCACAAGTATTGCCGTCATTGGGGCCTGGCACGCCGGTGCCCGAATGACGGCTTTTTTACTTCATGAGTTCAATTTGATCGGGGAGCGTCCTGTATGCTGTTTTCCAGCAATGTGTTCTTATTTGTCTTTCTGCCCTGTGTTCTTTTGCTGTATACCCTTGTCCCGCGGCGACTGAAGAACCCGGTGCTGCTGTTTTTCAGCCTGCTGTTTTATGGCTGGGGAGAACCGGCCTATCTGCTTCTGATGGTCGCGGTGATCGCCTTGGACTATCTCTTTGGCATTTTGATCGCAAAGAGCAGAAAGAGCGGAAAGAGCGCGAAACTGCCGCTGATCCTCGGACTTGCGGCAAATCTTCTGATTCTGGGATTTTTTAAGTATGCGGGTTTTCTGGTCCGCAGTCTTCACGCCCTGATCCCCGCTTCTCGAGTCCTGCCCGTACCGGAGATCCCGCTTCCCATTGGCATCTCGTTTTATATTTTCCAGTCCATGAGCTACGTGATCGACGTTTACCGCGGGGACGCGCCTGTACAGAGGCGGCTGCTGCCTTTCGCCACTTACGTTACCCTGTTTCCCCAACTCATTGCCGGCCCCATCGTGCGCTATCGTGATGTGGCAGACCAGTTGGAGGAGCGCAGGGAGAGCATATCGGGCTTTGCCTCCGGCGTGCGGCTGTTTACGGTTGGCCTCTCCAAAAAGCTGCTGCTGGCAAATCCCGCCGGGCAGCTATGGGAACTGCTGCAGGCGCAGCCGGGAACGCTTGCCGCCTGGGTCGGCATCGCCGCCTACACGCTGCAGATCTACTTTGATTTTTCCGGTTATTCGGATATGGCCCGCGGCCTTGGGCGGATGCTTGGCTTTGAGTTTCTGGAGAACTTCAACTATCCCTATATTTCCCGCACCGTTACGGAATTTTGGCGGCGCTGGCATATTTCCCTGTCCACCTGGTTTCGGGAGTATGTGTACATCCCCTTGGGCGGAAACCGCAAGGGCCTCGCGCGCCAACTGCTGAATCTGCTCATCGTCTGGCTGCTGACCGGCCTCTGGCACGGGGCCAGCTTTAACTTCCTGCTCTGGGGCGCATATTACGCGCTGCTTTTGATTGCAGAAAAATGTTTTCTGCTGAAGCTGCTGGACCGAATCCCACGGATTATCGGACACGTATATACGCTTTTCGCTGTGACCTTGGGCTGGGCGCTGTTCTATTTTGAGGATCTCGCTGCGCTAGGGGCTTTCCTTCAGCGACTCTTTACCCCCGCGGCGACCGGAGCTGCGGGACTGGGTCTGATCCTGGGCTATCTGCCGCTGCTTTTGGCGGGGACGCTGGCTTCCACTCCATTTGGCAAACGACTGTCTGAACGATGGAGTGACTCGCCGCGCTGGCGGATCGTGCGGCTTGTCTTGATCGCAGCGGCCTTGCTGCTCTGCGCCGCCTCTTTGGCCAGCCAGAGCTATAATCCCTTTATCTATTTCCGCTTCTGACAGGAGGTGAGGGCGTGAACGCGAAACAGGATGAGAAGTGGACAGCGGGGCTTTTCTGCGCCTTTCTTTTTCTCATGGCGCTGCTTCTGCTGATCCTGCCGAAGCGCCGTTTCTCTGAACGGGAAAAACGTTATCTGGCGGAGGCGCCCAAGTTCTCCGCGGCGTCTGTCCTCTCCGGAGCCTGGGGGGAACAGGCAGAGGACTATCTGGCTGATCATCTTCCCGGGCGGGATTTCTTCGTGGGTGTAAACGCCTACTTTGATTTGATTACCGGACGACAGCCGGGAAAGGATATCCTTGCGGTAGGCGGCGGAAGGCTGGTGGAGTCCCCGGCCTCCTGGGATGAGGCAGTGGCTTCAAAAAACATGGACGCGGTGCGTTCCTTCGCGCAGAATTGTACGATACCGGTTGACCTGATGCTGATCCCCTCCGCCGGCTGGGCCGCGAAGGAGTCGGTAAGCAGTCTGCTCGGCACGTATGAGGACGAGACGATGATCCGGGCGCTTTACGAGCGTTCGGGGAATGAGCTGGGCTGCGTTGAGCTCTGTCCCCGATTTGAGGGGCAGGCAGACTGGTATTTCCGGACGGACCACCACTGGAACAGTCGCGGCGCCTATGAGGGCTTATGCGCATATCTTGGCTTTGTGAACCGTAGCTGTCCGCCGGAAAGCGCGTACGAACGGATCGACGGCGGAATCTTCCGGGGCTCCACCTGGTCCCGCAGCGCGCTTTGGCTGACCCCGGGCGATGCTCTGGAGCTTTGGCAGCCGGCAGGAGAGATCAGTGTCACAAACGCCGAGAGCGAAGAAACGCATGACGGCGTCTTTTACTGGGAACGTCTGGAAGAAGAGGACAAATATACCGTGAACCTGGACGGGAACCACTCCCTGGTAAGAACGGAGAACCCCGATGGCGAGGGAAAGCTGCTTGTGATCCGCGACTCGTTTGCCAACAGTCTTGGCACCTTCCTGGCGGGAGAATATGAGACGGTGGTCCTGGTGGACCTTCGATACTACCGACAGAGTGTTTCGGATCTGCTGGAGCAGGAACCCTTTGACCGTGTTCTGGTCTGCTACAGTCTTTCCAATTTCCTGACAGATACCAACCTGCCCTGGCTGCGATAAGCAGAAAAAATCCCTTCCGCGAAGGCGGAAGGGATTTTTTCGTTTATGCGGATCAGTACATGCCGCCCATATCGGGAGCGGCGGGAGCAGCGGGGGCCTTCTCAGGAATGTCGGCCACCAGGCTCTCGGTGGTCAGCACCATGGAGGCGACGCTGGCGGCGTTCTCCAGAGCGCTGCGGCAGACCTTGGTCGGGTCCACAATGCCCAGGGTGAGCATATCGCCGAAGCTGTCGTTGGCAGCGTCGTACCCGAAGTTGGCTTCTTCGGCGCTCTGCACCTTGTTGAGGATCACGGCACCCTCAACGCCGGCGTTGGCAGCGATCTGCATGATGGGGGCCTTCAGCGCCTTGGCCACGATGGCAGCGCCGGTCTTCTCGTCTCCGTCCAGCTCGCCTAGAAGCTTCTCCGCGGCCTTGGAGGCCAGCACATAGGCGGAGCCGCCGCCGGGGACGATGCCTTCGGCAACAGCGGCGCGGGTGGCGTTCAGGGCGTCCTCGATGCGCAGCTTCTTCTCCTTCATCTCAGTCTCGGTAGCGGCGCCGACTTTGATGACGGCGACACCGCCGGAGAGCTTGGCGAGACGCTCCTGGAGCTTCTCCTTGTCATACTCGGAAGTGGTGGTCTCGATCTGACGGGCGATCTGGGCTCTGCGGGCTTCGATCTCGGCGGGGGAGCCGGCACCGTCGACGATGACGGTGTTCTCCTTGGTGACCTTGACCTGGTGAGCCTGGCCCAGAACGTGCATGTCCGCTTCCTTCAGCTCCATGCCCAGCTCGCTGGAGACGACAGTGGCGCCGGTGAGCACGGCGATGTCCTGCAGCATTTCCTTGCGGCGGTCGCCGAAGCCGGGGGCCTTGACGCAGATGCAGGTGAAGGTGCCGCGCAGCTTGTTCAGCACGATGGTGGCCAGAGCCTCGCCCTCCACGTCCTCGGCAATGATCAGCAGCTTCCGGCCGGCCTGGACGATCTGCTCCAGCAGAGGCAGGACTTCCTGAATGTTGGAAATCTTCTTATCGGTCAGGAGGATCATCGCGTCGTCGATGACAGCCTCCATCTTGTCGGGATCGGTGACCATGTAGGGGGAGAGGTAGCCGCGGTCGAACTGCATGCCCTCCACCACGTCGCTGTAGGTCTCGGCGGTCTTGGACTCCTCAATGGTGATGACGCCGTTCTGACTGACCTTCTCCATGGCCTCGGCGATCAGGGTGCCGATATGCTCGTCGCCGGAGGAGATGGTGCCGACGCGGGCGATGTCCTTGGTGCCGGACACGGGCTGGGAGACGGACTTGATGGCCTCGACAGCATCGGCGGCGGCCTTCTGGATGCCGCGCTTCATGGTCATGGGGTTGGCACCGGCGGCCAGATTCTTCAGACCCTCGTTGATCATGGCCTGAGCCAGGACCGTGGCGGTGGTGGTGCCGTCGCCGGCAACGTCGTTGGTCTTGGTGGAGACTTCCTTGATGAGCTGGGCGCCCATGTTCTCAAAAGCGTCCTCCAGCTCGATCTCCTTGGCGATGGTGACGCCGTCGTTGGTGATCAGGGGAGTGCCGAACTTCTTATCCAGGACCACGTTGCGGCCCTTGGGGCCGAGGGTGATCTTCACGGTATCAGCCAGCTGGTTGACGCCGCGCTCAATGGCCTTCCGTGCTTCTTCACCGTAAATGATCTTCTTTGCCATGATTCAATTGCCTCCTTATTCAATAACTGCCAGGATGTCGGACTGACGCACGATGGTGTACTCTTCGTCGTCCAGCTTGACCTTGCTGCCGCTGTACTTGCCCACCAGGACCTGCTGGCCGGCCTTCACGATCATATCGACCTGATTACCTTCCACCAGCCCGCCGGGACCGACTTCGATCACATCGTAGATCTCGGGCTTTTCCTGAGCGGAAGAGGCCAGGAACAGGCCGGAAGCGGTGCGCTCTTCAGCGGCGCGCTGCTTAAGAACAACTCTGTCAGCCAAAGGTTTCAGTTTCATGCTTCTATACCTCCATGTTTTTATTCAACAAAAATCAGCATCGTTAGCACTCAAAACCTATGAGTGCTAACGATGCATACTATACCACATTTTTCTATTTTTGCAAGCCCCAGGGGACAAGAAGTTTATAAACTTTTTGTGACGCGGCCTGGAGAGAGCTCAAGCCTCCTGCTGGAAGAAGTTCATGCCCCGGGGTACGATCAGATTCATGGCCTTTGGAACCAGCCGGATATGAAACTCCCTGGCGCGCAGCGCTTCCCCGTCCAGTTGGGCCACGTCTTCCTTTTCGCAGCGGATCGTCAGCTCTTGAGAAGAACGGATATGTTTGATGAACTGCGGCATTTCGTCCGCCTGCCCCTTGGCGTATTTGCCGATCAGGGTGGCAAACTGGATCAGACTGACCTTCTTGACAATGTAGACGTCCATGATTCCGTCGTCGGGGCGGGCGTTCAAGCTGGGGTTGAAGCCGCCGCCGTAGAAGCGCCCGTTGCAGGCGCAGACCAGGGTGTGCTTCCCACGAAGATCGACGTCATCACAGGAGACGGCCATCTGAGTGGCAATGCCCTTGAACATATTGACTGCAGCCGAAACCACATAGCCCGTGGCACCGCCGATCAACGGGATCTTGCTGTATTTGTGCACGTCGGTTCCGATCCGTGCGTCCACGCCTACGGAGCAGATGTTGGCGCTGTATCGCCCGTTGCAGTCCAGCAGATCGATGGGGACTTCACTTCCGTCCAGCAGGGCCTCCAGATCCCGGAACAGCTCCTTTTCCTGGCCGAACATCCGGCAGAAGTCGTTGCCGGTCCCGGTGGGGAAGGGGCAGACGGCAACATTGCTCTTCAGCGCCGCACCGCAGACGCATTCGTTGAAGGTCCCGTCTCCGCCGCAGGCGTAGACGCGAAAATGCTCTCCGCGCTTTGCCTCTTCCTCGATTTTGCGGGTGGCGTCCATGGGCCCCTGTGTCACGTAGATCTCCACTTCCTCGTCATCCCGACCCGCAAAGGCGGCCCGAACCTTAGCGCGGACCTCCTCTGTTTTGTCTCTGCCGCCTGCGGTGGGATTGACAACGAATAAATGTTTCATATCTTTAGCCTCGTATCTCTATTTATAGTACATGAACAGGTCGCATTTGATCATGCCGTTGTAGAGCTTGCGCTTTTTATCCGCCTCCCGGCCGAAGCAGCGCTCGAACTCCGTGTGGGAGGAGAGCAGATAGAGCTGCCAGTTGAAAAGGCCACGCCAGGCCTCTCCGAAACGGCGATACAGCTCCTCAGCTTCCTGTTTTTCCCCGATCCGCTCCCCGTAAGGTGGATTGGTGACGATCACGCCCCGCTCCGTCTTCCGGGAAAAAGAAGCGGCGTCCGCCGTCTCAAAGCGGATCAAGTCGGCAACGCCGGCCCGTTCCGCGTTGGCCTTCGCCATGGCTATGGCCTTGGGGTCCAGGTCTGAACCGAAGATCCGATAATCTCCATGGTATTCCCGGGCCGCCGCAGCTTCCCGTTCCTCAAGCCAAATATGCTGATTCAAAGTGTGCCAGTCCATGGCGGCGAAATGCCTTGCCCGTCCGGGGGCGATGTTCCGTGCGATCAGCGCCGCTTCGATGGGGATGGTGCCGCTGCCGCAGAAGGGGTCTGCAAAATCATCGCGCCCCCGGTAGCGGGAGAGGATCACCATGGCGGCGGCCAGAGTCTCCCGCAGGGGAGCTGCGTTGTGAGCCGGTCGGTAACCCCGTTTGTGAAGGCCCTCGCCGCTGGTATCCAGGCACAGGGAGACCTGATCCTTCATGATGGAGAAGCGGATCTGAACCGTCTCGGCGCTCTCCTGGAACCAGGACAGATGATAGCGGCTTTTCAGCCGCTCCACCACTGCCTTTTTGATGATCTTCTGGCAGTCGGACACAGAGAACAGCTTGGAGTTGAGGCTGTGCCCCATGACCGGGAACGCGGCATCCTGGGGGATCCATTGCTCCCAGGGCAGCGCCTTGGTCTGCTCAAAGAGCGCATCAAAGCTGGCGGCCTCAAAACGGCCCAGTTCGATCAGCACACGCTCACCTGTACGGAGGCAGAGATTGGCCCTCGCGGCAGCGGCGTCGTCGCCCTCAAAATAGACGCGCCCGTTCTCGGCGGAGACGTTTTTCATGTTCAGCCTGCGCAGCTCGTCCGCAGCCAGCCCCTCCAGCCCAAACAGGCAGGGGACACAAAACCTATGATCCATAGTCACCTCGTATCGGCAGATGTTGTATTTTGTCATTTTCTTTACTATACAACAAATTTTTGAAGCTGTAAACGGGAGAAAGACAGTGAACCAAAAGATTTTTTCTCGACCATACACTAGTGATATAAAAAAAGGGTGAAAAAGCTATTGAAATTTTATGCATTTGGAGGTATATTTAGCTATAGTCACAAATTGTTCATTTTTGGAGGACCCGGCATGGCAATCGAGCGCGGAGAGTTTATGAAGATCCTGGAGGACTCCTTCAGCGCGTATTACAATATCGTTCCACAGAAGCACCCGGAGCTTCCGCTGGTTTTTCGCGGGGATTATCGAAAGCTGGATCAAAAGTATTGGCTGGCCAAGAGCATCCCTATTTGGAACAATGAATCGGGAGAATATGCCTACGTGTTTTCCGCCGAGAGCTTTACTCCCCAGCTTGCCGAGCGTTGTATCGCCTTCTCTCTGGAGGACGGCCTGCCCAGAGTGCATCCCCATAAGGAGCATCAGCATACCGATATAAAGGTCATCCTGATCTCCGACCACCTTGATGTGGAAACGAAAAAGCTGGTTCAAAAAAAGAGCTTTACAAAAAGCTATCACTTTTCTCTTTGGGGCTTTACCAATCTGCTCACTTCCGCGGTGGATCTGAGCGAGAGAAAGGCGTATACCAACAAGGCAGCCAATGCCTTGGAAAAATTCTTCCGTAAGCTGTTTGACGTCAGAAAAGAGGAAGGCTGAGGTCAAATGGTAATAAAAACTTTTTCATCTAAGGAGTGAAAAGTATGAGCGCATTATTGATCCTGGTTATCGCTCTCGTAGTGCTTGCTCTGGGCTACATCTTCTACGGTGGCTGGCTCGCCAAGCAGTGGGGTGTTGACCCCAACCGCGAGACCCCGGCTCACACCAGCTACGACGGCAAGGACTTTGTTCCTGCCAACCCCGCCGTGCTGATGGGCCACCATTTCTCCTCCATCGCCGGCGCCGGCCCCATCAACGGACCGATCCTGGCCTCTGTTTTCGGCTGGGTCCCCGTGTTCCTGTGGTGCGTGCTTGGCGGCATCTTCTTCGGCGGCATGCATGACTTTGGTGCTCTGTTCGCTTCTGTCCGTCATAACGGCGGCTCTATCGGCCAGGTCATCAAGGACTCCATGGGCATCAAGGCTCAGCGGCTCTTCATCGTCTTCGCACTGGCCGTTCTGATCCTGGTCATTGCCTCCTTCACCGCGGTCGTTGCTGGCACCTTCGCCTCCTGGAATCCCGAGGGCGGCAACCTGATCGTCAGCACCGGTGACAAGGCCTTCAACGCGGCCAACGGCTCCACCGCCATGACCTCCATGCTGTTCATTGTCATCGCTGCGATCTTCGGTTTCTTCGTGTACCGCAAGAACGCCAAGGTTCTTCCTGCGACCATCATCGGCATCATCGGCATCATTGCCATCGTCATCTTTGGTCAGTACCTGAACCTGAACGCCAGCCGTACCTTCTGGGTGCTCTTCATCGCTGTGTACGTCACCGTGGCTTCTCTTCTGCCTGTTTGGATCCTGCTGCAGCCCCGTGACTACCTGAGCTCCTTCCTGCTCTACGGCATGATGATCCTGGCAGTAGTTTCCATTGTCGGCGGCACTTTCACCGGCGCTGCTACCGTGGAGATCCCCGCTTTTGCTGGCTGGAAGACCTCCGGCGGCACCCTGTTCCCGGCCCTGTTCATCACGGTCGCCTGCGGCGCCTGCTCCGGCTTCCACTCCCTGATCAGCTCCGGTACCTCCTCCAAGCAGCTGAACTCCGAGAAGGACGCTCAGATCATCGGCTACGGCTCCATGATCATCGAGTCTGCCCTCGGCGTTATCTCCCTGATCGCTGTCGGCGTGGTGTTCTCCCGCGCTGCTCAGGGCGGCGGCTCTGACTTCACCTCTCCTCCCCAGGCTTTCGCCGGTGGTATCGCCACCATGTTCTCCTCCTTCGCCGGCGGCTACGCTGTGATCTACAACCTGTTCACCCTGGCCGTCTCCGTCTTTGCTCTGACCTCTCTGGACTCCGCCACCCGTCTCTGCCGCTACCTGTTTGCTGAGCTGCTGACTCCGGAAGGAAAGACCCACGAGGATCTGACCGGCGCTGCCAAGTTCTTCTCCACCCCGATCGTGTCCACCCTGATCATGGTCATCATCGGCTGCGGCATGGGCTTCCTGAACCTGACCACCATTTGGAGTGTGTTCGGTGCTGCCAACCAGCTGCTTGCCGGCGTCGCCATGCTTGGCGTGTGCACTTGGCTGGGCAAGATCGGCCGCAACAACAAGATGTTCTACTTCCCCATGTGCTTCATGCTGGTTGCCACGATCACTTCTCTGTGCACGAAGATCATCAAGAACGTAGGCGCTATTGCTGCTGGCGGTGCCAACTGGGGCGTGTGGTACGTGACCATCTGGTCCGGCCTGCTGGTCGTTCTGGCTGTCATCCTGGCTGTCAACGCGCTCAAGACTCTGAGCGAGCAGGCCAAGGCCAAGAAGGCGTAATCATCCGTCTTCCGCAATACTTAAAAGATTCCTCAACAAGAAGGGCTGCGCTTGCAGCCCTTTTTGTTGTCTTCGACCCCTAA
The DNA here is from genome assembly GCA_902765595.1 of Oscillospiraceae bacterium. Taxonomy (GTDB): domain Bacteria; phylum Bacillota; class Clostridia; order Oscillospirales; family Oscillospiraceae; genus Limivicinus. The sequence continues at coordinate 23,741 of CACXAQ010000003.1, forward strand.
AATGCCACTTGTGGGACAGAAGTGCTTATGTTATAATTTCCCAGAGGTGATTTCATGAATCATATGACTGAATATCGCAGCAAGCTCTGTACCGCTGAAGAGGCGGTGCGCCTGGTGAAGTCCGGCGACTGGGTAGATTACGGCTCCAACAACGGTTATCCGTTGACGCTGGATACCGCCCTTGCTGCCCGCAGGGATGAACTCCATAACGTGAAGGTCCGCGGCAATCTCCTTCGCGGCCCCCTGGCTGTGGTGGAATGCGACCCGACCATGGAGCACTTCATTTATAACTCCTGGCACTGCTCCAGCTATGAGCGCAAGCTCTGCGATGTGGGGCGCGCCTTTTTTACCCCCATGCTCTTCCGGGATCTGGACCGTTATTACCACCAGTATCTGACGGTGGACGTGGCCATGCTTTCGGTGGCGCCCTTGGACGAGAACGGCTGCTTCAATCTCTCCGGCGCGCTGGGCGCCGAACGGGGGATCGTGGACGTGGCCAAAAAGATCATCGTAGAGGTCAACGAGAACCTCCCGCGGATCCGCGGCGGCGCGGAGGTCTCCATCCCGCTGGATAAGGTAGACGCCATTGTGGAGGCGGGGAAGCTGCCTCTCTGGGAGATGAAGTCTCCCGAGCCATCCCAGATCGACCGTCAGATCGCAAACCATGTGATGCCGCAGATCCCGGACGGCGCCGTGATCCAGCTTGGGATCGGCGGTATGCCCAACGCCCTGGGCGAACTGCTGGCGGAATCTGATCTGAAGGATTTGGGCATGCATACCGAGCTTTGCTCCGACGGCTACCTGGCGCTGTTCAAGGCCGGGAAGCTCACCAATGCGAAGAAGACCCTGCACACCGGCAAGGGCGTGCTGGGCCTTGCCATTGGCTCCCAGGAGCTCTTTGACTGGGTCAATGAAAACGACGATATTATGGGCGCCCCGCTGAGCTATGTGAACAACCCCTGGGTCATCGCCCAGAATGAGAAGATGATCTCCATCAACGGCTGCCTGAACGTGGATCTCTACGGCCAGGTGGCTTCTGAGAGCGCCGGGACCCGCCAGATCAGCGGCACCGGCGGTCAGCTGGACTTTGTGTCCGGCGCGGCCATGTCCAAGGGCGGACGGGCTTTCCTTTGCCTGCCCTCCACATTTGTGGACAAGAAGGGCGTCCTGCACTCCCGCATCCTGCCCCAGATGGGCGGCGACATCATCACCACCCCCCGCAGCCAGGCGCCCACCATCGTGACCGAATACGGCGCGGCGGACCTGACCGGACGCAGCACCTGGGAACGGGCCGAGCGGCTCATTTCCATTGCCCACCCGGACTTCCGGGATGAGCTGATCCGGAAAGCGGAGGAGCAGCGGATCTGGCTGCCCAGCAACAAGAGGTAAGCATGTTTATCGACAACACCTTGTACCGCGGTCGGCCGGAAGGGGAACGTATCCAAAAGGAAACGCGCTGCTATGACCTGCTGGACCGCTTGGGGATCGAATACTATCGGGTGGACCACGAGCACGCGGACACCATCCCGGACTGTGAATTGGTGGAAGGACTGCTGGGCTGCAGGATCTGTAAGAACCTGTTTTTGACAAACCGCCAGCAGACGGACTTTTACCTGCTCATCATGCCGGGGGAGAAGCCCTTCAAGACCAAGCTACTCTCCAGGCAGATCGGGTCGGCAAGGCTGAGCTTTGCCGGGCCGGAGCACATGGAGAGACTTCTGGATATCACCCCCGGCTCCGTCAGCGTGCTGGGGCTGATGAACGACAGGGACAAGGCCGTGCGGCTGCTGGTGGACCGGGACCTGCTCCAAGAAGAAAACTTCGGCTGCCATCCCTGCATCAACACCTCCAGCCTGCGCTTTAAAACAAGGGATTTCTTTGATACGATCCTGCCCGCCTTGGAACATGAACCGACCTATGTAGACCTGCCCTGGCAAATTGAGGAATAAAAAAAGAGACCTAAAGGTCTCTTTTTTTATTCCTCAATATACACTCTCGGGACCCGTTTCGACACCGCGCAGAGCAGTTCGTAGGGAATGGTCCCGGCGGCCTCGGACAAGGCATTCAGATCATTGCTTGGTCCGAAGATCTCTACCTCGTCGGCCACTTCCGTCTGCGGCAGTTCCGTCAGATCCACCATACACATATCCATGCAGATGTTGCCGCGCTGAGGTGCAAAGCCGCCTGCTGCGGCAAAGCTGCACTTGTTGGAGAGAATCCGGGGCAGCCCGTCGGCATAGCCGATGGCCAGCACGCCCATGCGGGTATGGCGATCCGTCACAAAATGGCGGCCGTAGCTGACACTGGTGCCGGCTTCATAGTGCTTGATGGTACTGACGGTGGTGACGAGACGCATGCAGGGCTTCAGCCCCAGGCGCCCGCTGTCGTCCCCGTAGCCGTAGAGGAGCAGACCGGGACGGACCATATCCAGGGCCATCTCGGGGTAGTGGACCACCGCGCCGCTGTTGGCACAGTGGCGGATGGCAAAGTGTACGCCGCCCCGCTCCCGCGCAGTGTCGATCACCTGACAGAACAGTTCAAACTGCTCGCGGGTGTAGGATTCGCTCTCTTCGTCGGTCTCATCGGAGACGGAAAAGTGTGTGTAGATCCCCTCAGCCTCCAGATTCGGGAGATGACAGCAGGCGATCACGTTGTTCACGCCCAGGTTAAAATAATCTCCACGGCACAGGAAACCCAGACGGGACATGCCGGTGTCCAGCTTGATATGGATCTTCAGCGTTTTCCCCAGCGCACCTGCGGCGACGGAGTACTCCCGCGCTTTGGCGAGGGCGCTGACCGTCTGGGTAAAGCCCTGGTCGATCAGCAATTTCGTATACTCCGGCGGCGTATGACCCAGGATCAGGATCGGCATGGTGATGCCGCCGCTGCGCAGCTCCAGCGCCTCATCCAGGCAGGAGACGGCCAGATAGTCCGCCCCGGCCTCCTGCAGCAGGAGGGAAACGGGCAGGGCCCCGTGGCCGTAGGCGTCGGCCTTGACCACGCCCAGGAATCGGCAGCCCTCCGGCAGAGCCTTGCGGATCATAGTGTAATTATGCTTTAAGTTGGGCAGAGAGATCTCAGCCCAGGTTCTCTTTTGCAGATCGTTCATGATTAACTCCAGTTTTTGATTTCACAGGCCACCGTCACGACCCCGTCACAGATCAGTTCCGCATGCAAAGGGATCATCTCATCGGTAAACCATACCTGTGCGCTTGTGTGGTCGTCAACCAGCAGCTTCACCACCTGGGCGTCTTCCTCGGTCCAGAAGGCGTCGGCGTGGGCATGGCAGAGGGCGTCCACCAGAAGCGGCAGGGCGGACATGGGACTCAGCCCATAGTCGTCCAGATCTCCGGTGTCCAGGATCAGCCCGTCATATTCCAGGGCTGTGCCGCTGCTTTCCACCCGCGCGGAGATACCGGAAACCGGACCGGGGGCGAGGATCGTGACCCGCTGCACGCCGTTTTCCAGATCATAACGCAGCGTGAAGGAGGCGCTGCGGTCAGGATAGGACGCTGTCAGTTCCGAAACGAAGGAAAGCGTGTCCCGCGCGGCAAGATCCTCAGAGAAGGAAAGGTACTGCTGCTCCGCGTGGTTTCCGCAGGCGGGGAGAAGAAGACACAAGGCCAGGACGAACAGAATCAGCGTTTTTTTCATGGGTCCCTCCAAAAGAATGTGGTAACCCATGCTTATGCGCATGCTTACCCTATTATAATCACAATGTGTTCCTCCGTCAAACCCTTCTTCGGTAAAAAAGCCAAAAATCCTCTTGAATTATTGTGCGATGTGTGGTACGCTATGCCTGCTGTGAACGGGAAAATAGCGCTTTCCTTGGCGAGCAGAGAGTGGGGGCCGTCGGCTGTGAGCCTCCTTCGTCAACGGCGTTTGGTTCGCCCGGGAGCTCCGGCCAATCCCCGGCGTGTGGTGCGCGTTACGGCACCGAGAGTGCGGCCTTTGGCCGAATGTGGGTGGTACCACGGAAGCTTTGCTTTCGTCCCTTGTTGGGACGGAGGCTTTATTTTTTTGCTTCGGTCGAAGGACCGGAGCCCCTTATGTGAGGGAAACGGGAAAGGAGATCGGAATGAAAGAGATGATGCAGGCCCTGCGGGAGGCCTCGATCAAGGCGATCCTGAATGCAGACGACGCGGAGAGCCTGGAGAACCTGCGGGTCAAATACCTGGGAAAGAAGGGGGAACTCACCGCGATCTTGCGCCAGATGGGCAAGCTCTCCGCAGAGGAGCGGCCTGTTATGGGTCAGCTTGCCAACCAGCTGCGCAGTGAAATCGAAAATGCCATCGACCAGCGCCGCAACGAATTGAGCGCGGCCATGCTGGAGAAGAAGCTGGAGCGGGAGACTTTGGACGTGACCCTGCCCGGCGAAAAGCCCCACATGGGCCACAAACACCCCATGTACAATGTCCTGGATCAGATCAAGGACATCTTTATCGGCATGGGCTTTGAGATCGTGGACGGACCCGAGGTTGAACTGGCGGACTATAACTTCACCAAGCTCAACATCGATGAGGGACACCCTTCCCGGGAGTGGACGGACACCTTTTATTTTACCGAGGACAGCCGGATCCTTTTGCGCACCCAGACCTCTCCCATGCAGATCCACGCCATGGAGACGCGGGAGCTGCCCATCCGCATTATCGCGCCGGGCCGGGTGTACCGGAAGGATGAGGTGGACGCCACTCATTCGCCCATGTTCCACCAGATCGAGGGCATGGTCATCGACAAGGGTGTGACCATGGCCGATCTGAAGGCGACGCTGAACCTGGTGGTGGAGAAGATCTACGGCAAGGGCACCGTCACCCGCTTCCGCCCCCATCATTTCCCCTTTACCGAGCCCAGCTGCGAGCTGGACATCCAGTGCCATAAGTGCGGCGGCAAGGGCTGCTCCACTTGCAAGGGCGAGGGCTGGATCGAGGTCCTGGGCGCCGGCATGGTGCATCCCAAGGTGCTTGCCGGCTGCGGCATCGACCCGGACGTGTACTCCGGCTGGGCCTTTGGCATGGGCCTGGAGCGTCTTGCCATGGGCGAATACAAGATCACGGACCTGCGTCTGATCTTTGAGAACGACGTGCGGTTCCTGGAACAGTTCTGAATTGATTCCCTTTTAGGGGGAAGTGCCCCATTGGGGCAATAGGGGCTCAGCACGATTTGCCCCTACAGTCACTTCGTGACAGCTCCCCCTCAGGGGAGCCTATAAGGAGGAATTTTTATAATGAAAATGCCGAGAAAATGGCTCAATGAGTTTGTCGACCTGCCTCTGGAAGAGGTGGATGATAAGGCATTCGCCGAGGCCATGAGCGTCTCCGGCTCCAAGGTGGAAGTCACCGAGGACCTGAGCAAGACGATCCATAATGTTAAGGTGGGGCGTATCCTGTCTCTGGAGAAGCACCCCAACTCCGACCATATGCTGGTGGCCCAGATCGACGTGGGCGGGGAAGCCCCTGTTCAGATCTGCACCGGCGCCTGGAATGTGCATGTGGGCGATCTGGTGCCCGCGGCGCTGCACAAGTCTCTGCTGCCCAACGGCGTAAAGATCGAAAAGGGCAAGCTCCGGGGCGTGGAGTCCTTTGGCATGCTCTGCTCGCTGAAGGAACTGGCGGCCGACGTGCACGATTTCCCCTATGCCGAGATCAAGGCCGCGGCGCTGCTGAACAATTATCATCCCATCGATCCGCTGAAGCCCTCTATTTCTCCCAATATTCAGAGCGGGGACCGGATCTTTGGCAAGGTGGTAGCGGCAGAGGTCAGCTCTGTGGAAAACGTGGGAGTCATCCTGTGGAAATGCGGCCTCGCCTTGGGCTGCGAGACGGTGACGCCCTGCCAGAATATCCACGTTGGCGACCTGGTGGCTTACAACACGGAAAAAGACGCCATCTGCACCCTTGCGGATCTTCACGCCGAGCAGAAGGAGTTCCCCAACTGCATTGAGGACGGTATCCTGATCCTCCATGAGGATTGCAGGCCCGGTGATGATATGAGCTTGCTTTTGGGCCGTGACGACCATGTGGTGGAGTTCGAGATCACCCCCAATCGGCCGGACTGCCTGTGCATGATCGGTCTTGCGAGAGAAACGGCGGTCACCTTTGGCAAAGAGCTGCGCCTTCATGAACCTGTGGTTCAGGCCAAAGCCGGCGGCAATATCGCCGACATGGCGAAGATCGTCATTGAGGACGCCGCCCTGTGCCCCCGCTACACCGCCCGCATGGTGAAGAATGTGAAGATCGCCCCGTCTCCCGCCTGGATGCGCGAGCGGATCCGGAACGCCGGTATGCGACCCATCAACAATCTGGTGGATATCACCAACTACGTCATGCTGGAATACGGCCAGCCCATGCATGCCTTCGATTTCAGCTGCGTGAAGGACGGCGAAATCCATGTCCGCTGCGCCAAAGAAGGGGAGAGCATCCGCACCCTGGACGGCACGGATCGTCCGCTGACGCCCTCCATGCTCTGCATCTGCGACACCGAGCGGCCTGTTGCCGTGGCCGGCGTTATGGGCGGCGAGAACAGTGAGATCGTGGGCGACACCGCCATGGTCCTCTTTGAGAGCGCCTGCTTCAACGGGCCCTCCGTCCGCCGGACCGCCACCGCTCTCGGTATGCGCACCGACGCCTCCTCCCGCTTTGAGAAGGGCCTGGATCCGGAGGGGACCCGGAAGGCCGTGGATCGGGCCTGTGAGCTGGTTGAGCTCCTCGGTGCCGGCGAAGTCGTGGAAGGCGTCATCGACGTCTATCCCGGCAAAAAGCCCCAGACCACCGTGAAGCTGGAGCCTGAAAAGGTCAACGCCCTGCTGGGTACGGATATTGACGAGGGCACCATGCGCAAGATCCTGATGGACCTGGGCTTCGGCCTGGAGGGCGATACGATCCTGGTGCCGTCCTGGCGCGGAGACGTGGAGCACTATTCGGATATTGCCGAGGAAGTGGCCCGCTTCTATGGGTACAACGAGATCCCCACCCGCTTTTCCGGCGGCATCAGCACCGCCGGCGGCTACAGCGAGCTGCAGCAGGTCGAGCGGCGGATCGGCGAGGTGTGCCGCAGCATGGGTCTGGATGAGATCATTACCTATTCCTTCATCAGCCCCAGCTATTATGATAAGATCCGCATGGCTCCCGACGATCCCCGCCGGGACAGCCTGAAAATCCTTAACCCTCTGGGCGAGGATACCTCCATCATGCGCACCACCATCCTCCCTTCCATGCTGGAGATCCTGACGCGCAACTACAACTACCGCAATAAAGAAGCTGCTCTCTATGAGATCGGCAGGATCTATCGGAAGCGCCCCGACGGTTTGGCCGATGAGCCGAAGATCGTTTCTCTGGGCGCCTATGGGCCCAAGATGAATTTCTTTGTCCTCAAGGGCTGGGTGGAAACGCTGCTTGCCGATCTGGGTACGGGGAAGCCTCATTTCACGCAGGAGAAGAATAATCCCTCTTATCATCCGGGCCGCTGCGCCAGGATTTATGTAGGGGACACCGAGATCGGCGTTTTGGGTCAGATCCATCCGGAGACTGCGGCCAACTACGGTGTGGACGCGGAACTCTACTGCGCAGAGCTGCGTTTTGACGCGCTGTTTGCGCTCCGGGGCTCTATCCCTGTCTTCAAGCCGCTGCCTCGTTTCCCTGCGGTCACCCGTGATATCGCCGTGGTGTGCGAGAATACGGTTCCTGTGGGTGATATGGTCGAGGCGATCCTTTCCGGCGGCGGCCAGTATCTGAAGGATTGCGCGCCGTTTGACGTATACACAGGTCATCATATTGCCGAGGGCATGAAGTCTGTGGCCTTCTCCCTGACCATGCGGGCCGAGGACCAGACCCTGACGGACGAGCATGCGGAAGAAACTGTGAAGAAGGTCCTGCAGATTCTGAAAGATCGCTTTAACGCCGTCATGCGCTGAGGGTGATCTGAAAAAAGATGCGCAACCCCATGGATTTCGACTTTACTTGACAAAAAAATCTGGTATAATATGGTCGATAAACGAAGGAAGGGAGGGATCGTTATGGAGGATGTTACAAGAAAATTCACAGCCTTGGACAGTAAGGCGGAAATGCGGGAGATCCTGTCGTCCGTGTATAACTCCCTCATGGTGAAAGGATATAACCCGATCAATCAGATCGTGGGCTACATCCTCTCCGAGGATCCGACTTATATCACCAATTACAACAATGCCCGCACGCTGATCTGCCGGATCGACCGGGACGAGCTCCTGCAGGAGCTGCTTCACACCTATCTGGATAAGTAAGGCGAAAAGGCAAAAACCAGGCCCGAAAGCCGGGCCTGGTTTTTGCTGGGTTGATAGAGCGCTGTCGCTGCGGTATGCACGGCTTCAGCCGATCTACAATCCCGGCACCATTTAGAGAAAAGATAAAGGGAGCAGAAACATGAAAGTCAGAATGATTTTACTGCGTGTCTTCAGCGGCATCCTCGCGTTTGTGTGCGTTCTCTGCCTGGCCTTGAACGGGATCGGGCTGAAGCAGATGCTGGACTGCAAGACCTATTGGGAAAAGCAGGGAGCCGACGCGACTGAGAACTTTGACAAGCTGGAGGACGGCATCAGTCAGCTTCGTGCCAACGAGATCGCCTACCAGGAGGGCGTGGACGCCTACCTGGACGGCCTCGAGGAATATGAGCAGGGCGAAGCTGCCCTGCAGGCCGGTGCAGCACAGCTTAACAACGGGCAGAGCCAGTATGACGACGGCGCTGCCAAGCTTGCCGATGCGCATCAGCAGTATGATGATAATGTAGCCAAACTGAACCAGGCCAAGGCAGAGCTGGAAGCCGGCAAAGCCCAGCTGGAGCAGGGCAAGGCAGAGGTCGCCGCCGGCGAGGCGGAACTTGCAGCGCACCAGCAGGAATACGAAGAGGGCAAGGCAAAGCTGGCAGAGGTCGCGCCGATTTATGCCGCAGCCAAGGCCGCCAAGGATGAGTTTGATTCTGTGAAGGCTCAGTATGATGACGCCGTTGCCCGCGGAGACCTGATCATGCAGGCTGCGCTGAAGGATAAGGTCACCTGGGCGGAGATCGCATTGAACGCCAGTCTCCAGGGCTATTCCCTCGCGGGGATCATTCAGGAGTACGAGGCCGGGCAGGCGAAAGTGGCCGAGTATGAGGCCGGGCAGGCAAAGGTCCAGGAGGGCAAGCAGAAGATCGCCGAGGGTGAAGCAAAGATCGCTGCCTCCGAAAAGCAGATCGCCGATGCGGAAGCCAAACTGAACGCCGCCAAGAATACCCTGGATCAGAAGGACCAGGAGCTGGCCGCCGCCGGCGGACAGCTTGCCAACGGCTATGCCCAGTATGAAGCCGGAAAGAAGGAACTGGAGGCCGGTGCGGCGCAGCTTGCGGACGGCCTTGCCAAGCTTGGAGAATACGAGGGCGGCCAGGATCAGGTCGCGGCCGGGCTTGACATGGTCCTTGCCACCGATACTTACTATAACCGGGCGAAGGAAGCCCTTGTGAAGAAGATCGCGGATCGTCTGGGGCAGAACTTCACCTATTGGACGCTGGATGCAAACGGAGAGCCTGTCTACCTGAACGATCAGCGCTTCCTTGACCTGGACAAGGCTATGCAGGTGGTTGACGCCGGACGCGATTTCCTGACCGACACCACCGGTGTCGTGACGAAGGAAGTTACCGGCCGTCTGATCGTGTGGGCGATCGCTGCGGCAGCTGTCTTGAGCGGCATCCTGGCTGCAATCCTGGGGCTTTGCGGAAAACGCCTCGGTGCGTTGATCGGGGCCATCGTCAGTGTTTTTGCTGCCATGAACAGCATTGTCCTTGCGCTGTTCTTTGGTACTGAGAATCCCATGTCTGTGATTTCCGGGACCGGTACGGTCGGAATCGTTTTGGCAGGCGTGATCGCGCTTTTTGTCGCAGGTGTGACGGAGATCGTCTTCTCCTCCATCGCCCTTGCGGGCAAGAATCCCCCGAAGGCTGCAGAAACCCTTTCCGCCGAAGCTTGATGAAAGGAAATCCCCTGACGGTCAATTGACCGTCAGGGGATTTTTGCGCATCTTGCGACGATCTAAAAAGACCTTGCCACAGCCGGTGCTGCGTGATAAAATGATAAAGATTCAGAAAAAGCTTGGAAAAAGGCAAGCTTGGCTTTACCAGGTCTTGCCGGGGGAAGAGGAATAGTATGAAGGAGAATCTTTCGTGCCAGCGCCGTATGGCGATCGTGCTCCCTTCGCTGGATCCGGACGATAAATTTGACCGTGTGGTGAAGGGCCTTGTCGAGCATGGTTTTGAAAATATCGTGATCGTGGATGACGGAAGCGACGATGCCCACCAGATTCACTTTACAAGGGCGGAGGAGTTTGCGCCTTGCACGGTCCTGCATCATGGGTACAATCGCGGGAAAGGCTGTGCGCTGAAAACCGCCTTTGCGTATGTGCTGGAGAAGCTGCCGGATGTGGAAGGCGTGATCACCATTGACGGCGACGGACAGCATTTGATCGAGGATATCATCGCCTGCGGCGAGCGGATGCTTCGGGAAAAGGACCGGGTCATTCTGGGCTGTCGGGATTTCAGCCAGCCGGGCGTGCCGCCCCGCAGCGTCACCGGCAACAGGACCACCTCTCAGATGTTTCGACTTTTCTATGGGATCCGGCTTTCCGATACCCAGACCGGCCTGCGGGCGATCCCCAGAGCGTTTCTGGAGCCTTTTCTCCGCGTGGAAGGGGAGCGATTCGAGTATGAGACCAATATGCTTTTGAAAATGAAGCGGCAGGGGATCGGATTTGAGGAGCAGTCCATTGCCACCGTCTACGACCCGGAGGATTACAGCTCTCATTATAACGCGCTGAAGGACTCCTGGCGGATCTTCAAGATCATGTTCAAAGGACTTTTCCACTGAGGGAGAGCGGGATGAATAAAGCAAAACAACCGATTCTGTATGCGCTGTTTGCCCTCGCCTCGGTCCTGGTGGAATACCTGGTGTTCTTCCTGCTGGAGCTGATCTGGGGGACGCGTATCGACGTTACGGTTTATAAGATCATTTCCAGGATCATTTCGTCTTTCTTCAACTTCAACGTCAACTATCGTTTTGTCTATGATCGGGATGAATCCTACGGAAAGTCGCTGGTTAAGTACTATTGTCTGGCGATCCCGGTGATGTTCCTGTCCACCGCGCTCTTGAAGCTGGTTGCTGTCTGGACAAAGATCGACCAACTTACGGCGGGCATGAACAAGACAAAGAGCGCTGTACTGCATACACTCATCAATGCACCGGTGGATCTGGTGATCATGATCGGCAACTATCTCGCGCAGAAGTATTGGGTCTTTGTGAAAAAGAAATAAGGCTTCTCATTGCGCCGCCTGTCAAAAGCACAGGCGGCGCGCTTTTGAGAGAAAGGGTCGGAAAAACGCCGGAGTTGGGCACTTTTTTCGAAGAATGCCGCTCTTGTTTTTGCAATAAGATTATGGTAAAATAAATGCTACGATTGTTGTGGAGGTACCCATAATGAGCATTTGGAGCGCGATCCTCCTGGGCTTGATCCAAGGCATATCGGAATTCCTTCCGATCTCCAGTTCGGGACATCTCTCAATTTTGAATAACCTGTTTGGCCTGACGCCGGTGGAAGAGGGGCACATGTTTTTTGACGTGCTGCTCCACCTGGGGACCTTGGCCTCCATTGCTGTTGTCTATTGGAAGGACCTGGTGGAGATGTTTTACGAGGTGCTGGGTTTTGTGAATCTCGGCCCGCGGGCAGGTCAGAGACAGCAGCGTTATCCCTCTGCGAGACTGTTTTTCATGATCATCCTGGCGACGCTTCCGCTGGTCCTGATCCTTCCCATCAAGGATGAGCTGGAGACCCTGTATTATAACAGCATTTTCATTGGCGTTGCGCTGATTCTGACCGGTTGTATGCTGTATGTTTCCGATAAAATGCTGCCCGGGAAAAAGAACGGCGGCAATATGACGGTGCTGGACGCTCTGATCATCGGCATCTGCCAGTGCGCCGCTACTGTTCCCGGCCTCTCCCGTTCCGGAACTACCATCACCGCCGGGATCTCCACCGGCCTGGACCGGGAGTTTGCCGTAAAATTTGCCTTTCTCATGTCCATTCCGGCTGTTTTGGGCGCCAATCTCCTGGCCCTGGTGGATGCAATTCAGGACGGGATCCAGTGGTCCTATGTCCCCGCATACCTGGTGGGAATGGTTGTGGCTGCGGTTTCCGGGATCGCCTCCATTCGGCTGCTGAAAGCGATAGCGAAAAAGGGGCGCTTCGGCGGCTTCGCCTACTACTGCTGGGTGGTCGGCGTTTTGGCGATCATTCTGACGATCATTTTCTGATTAAAAAGGATAGAGCTTTATGGCGGATAAAAAGAAGACCAATACAAAAAAGAACGATACAAGCAAGGCGGGAAAGAAAAACTCCAAGCCTCAAAAGGTTTTTGAGGAGAATTCCGCGCCTCCCGCGCCGCCTGCGCCTCCCCGTCATCGGGAGATCATGGGCGGAATCTTCCTGGCCCTTTGTGTTCTCATTGCGATCAGCCTTTTCAGCACGGAAGGCGCTTTTGTCGCCTTCTTTGCCGATCTGGTCAAGGGTCTTTTCGGATGGGGCTTTTGGCTCACCCTTCCCGCGTTCCTCTTCTCCGGATTGATCCTTCTGTTCCACAAGGGAAGACCGGTGGAGCTGCGGGTGTGGTGCGTGCTTCTGCTGCCCCTGTTTTTTGCTGCCATTGCCGCGCTGATCCAGTCTGCCCCCATCGAAGAGATGGAACTGAAAAGCTATGCGGAGTCGCTTTACACCGGCGGTAAGCAGATGGAGTCCGGCGGCGTGCTGGGCGGCCTGCTCGCTCTCGGACTGGATAAGGCTGTGAGCAAGGTGGGCGCATATCCCATCCTGTTCGTCGCCTTTGCGGCCTGCCTCATCTATGCCGTTCGCGGGACCTTTGCCGGCCTTTTTGCCGGACGGAGCCGCGCACAGCTGCAACAGCAGCCCGCTGAGAAAAAGAGCTGGGAAGATACGCTCCGGGAAGAGCTTACGGAAAAGAAGCCGGAAAAACCGGCGGAAGCCCCTAAATCCAAAAAGCCCAGACGGCCCCTTTACCCGGTGGACATCCCTCTGGGCGAGGACGATGAAGAAAACCTGAGTCTGAAAGGACCTTCCGGCACCTTCAGCGCGGCGGATTTCGCCGTATCGGAACCGACCGCCAAGCGGACAAAGGTACGGCGGAAGCCCGTCGAGGAATCTGCCGGCCCCAAGGTGGAGACCTTCAGTTTCCAGGATGCCGACCCGCTGCCCGACGAGGATGTGGTAGACGGGTATAAGAAGGTGCCTGTTGGGCAGAAGACGGCAAAGAAGCCGATCGCCATGACGGCGGAGATCTCCGATCCCCCCAAGGGGAAGAAGCTCAGCCAGGAAGAGGTGGATCGGGAAGCCCAGGCGGTTGCGGACGCCATTTCCAAGTCCTCGGACTCCGCTGCGAGTTATGAGTATCCGCCCATTGATCTGCTGCGCAGCAGCACCGGCGCCGCGGTGGATGCACGGGATGAGATCCGCCTGAACGGTGAGCGGCTGGAGAGTGCGCTGCACAGCTTCGGCATCAACGCCGCCATCGTGGGCGTGACCCACGGCCCCACGGTCACCCGCTATGACATCGAGCTGGAACAGGGTGTGAAGCTCTCCCGGGTCACCAATCTGGCCGGAGATCTGGCCTTGGCCCTGGGCGTTGTCAATGTGCGTATCGCGCCCATCCCGGATAAGATCTCTACCGTTGGCATCGAGGTTCCCAACAAGATCGTGAGCACCGTCTATCTGCGGGATATTATCGAATCTCCCCGTTTTCAGAATGCCAAATCCAAGCTGAGCTTTGCCTTGGGCAAGGACATCGGCGGTGACTGCATCGTCGGCAACATAGCCAAGCTTCCTCATATGCTGATTGCCGGCACCACCGGTTCCGGTAAATCTGTCTGCATGAATTCCCTGATCCTGAGCCTGCTGTATAAGGCCCGCCCGGACGAGGTCCGGCTTATCATGATCGACCCCAAGATGGTGGAGCTGGGCGTGTATAACGGCATTCCGCATCTGTATGTACCGGTAGTCACCGACCCCAAAAAAGCGGCCGGCGCGCTGCAGTGGTCGGTGGTGGAAATGCTCAAACGTTACCGCAGCTTCTCCGAAATCGGCGTTCGTGACCTGGAGAGCTATAACCGGCATGCGGAATCCACGGGAGAGACTACACTGCCCCAGGTGGTGATCGTGATCGACGAGTTGGCAGACCTGATGCTGGTGGCCTCCAAGGAAGTGGAAGAGAGCATCTGCCGCGTGGCCCAGATGGGCCGTGCCGCAGGCATCCATCTGGTGATCGCGACCCAGCGTCCCTCTGCGGACGTGATCACGGGTCTTATGAAGGCCAACATCCCCAGCCGTATTGCTTTTGCGGTCTCCTCCGCTATGGAGAGCCGTATCATTCTGGACCAGTCCGGCGCGGAAAAGCTGGTGGGCATGGGCGACATGCTGTTCTCACCCTTGGGAAGCGGCAAGCCTACCCGCATCCAGGGCGCGTTCGTCTCCGATGAGGAGCGGGAAGAGGTCATCCAGTTCATCAAGGACGGCGCGGGAGAGGTCAAGGCAAATGACGAGATCCTGGCAGCTATGGAAAACGCTGCGGAGGACAAGCCTTCCGCCGACAATTCCAAGAGTGCCAAGGACGATGGCCTTTCCGCCTCCGGGTTTGACGAGATGCTGCCCCAGGCGGTGGAAGTGGTGCTGGAGACCGGCTCCTGCTCGGTGTCCATGCTTCAGCGCCGGGTGAAGCTGGGTTATTCCCGCGCCGCCCGTATCGTGGACCAGATGGAAGAGCTGGGTGTAGTCGGACCCTATGAGGGAGCCAAGCCCCGTGCTGTTGTGATCGATCGGGCAGGCTGGCAGGAGCTGCAGGCCCAGCTGGGCCTGATCGAGGGCGACGATATGTCTCTTGCCGCGGAGATGAGCGAAGCCGCGGATGATGACGAATAAAAAGACAGGAACGAAAGGGCGTGTACTGCGCCCTTTCGCGGGTTTTGACGATGAATTCTTTTCACCCTGAAATGAGTACTGCGGAGGTCAACCGCATCAGCATGCTGGGCCTTGCCCATGTGGGAGACGGTGTTTACGAGCTGCTGACCCGTACCGCTCTTTGCAAAGAAGGACATACCGGCGTTCAGGAACTGCACAGGCTGACCGTGGCCCGAGTCCGGGCGGAGGCCCAGGCCAGAGCGGCGGAGAAGATACAGCCGCTGCTCTCGGAGGAAGAACTGGCCCTGTATCGCCGCGGGAGGAACACCCATGTGAACTCCGTGCCTCACAACGCGGAGCTTGCGGATTATCACGCGGCAACGGGCCTGGAGGCCCTCTTCGGCTGGCTCTATCTTCTCGGACGGTTGGAGCGGATCGATACGCTGTTCGCCGCCATTACGGAGGGATAACGATGCCCCTTGACGCTGTATGTATCCACGCGCTGGTTGAGGAATTGCGGGAGCGGATCCTGGGTGGGCGGATCGACAAGGTCCAGCAGCCGGAACGGGATATGCTGCTGCTGTCTCTGCGCGCAAAAGGGGAGAACCTCCGCCTTCTGTTGGCAGCCGGGACCGGCAACGCCCGCTGTCATATCACCAACGCCGCCTATGAAAACCCGGCGGAGGCGCCGATGTTCTGTATGCTCCTGCGAAAGCATCTGGTGGGTGCTCGCATCGTTGACGTCCGCCAGCCGGATTGGGAGCGGATGCTGATCCTGGACCTGGATACCTTTGACGAGCTTGGCGTCGGTTCCCGGAAGCAGTTGGTGGTGGAGATGATCGGCCGCAGCTCCAATGTGATCCTGGTGGCCGAGGACGGGCGGATCGTGGACTGCGTGCGCCGGGTAGATTATGCGGGCGACGCGCTGCGCCGGCTGCTCCCCGGCATGATTTACCGGCTCCCGCCGCGACAGGAGAAGATCCCGTTTTTCGAGGCGGAGTCTGAGCAGATCTTGAAAGCGTTATCCGAAGCGGATCGGGACGTTCCAATCGACAAGTGGCTGCTGGACCGATTTTCCGGCCTTTCCCCGCTGATCTGTCGGGAGCTGGCTTACCGCAGCAGAGAAGATTACGAGCGCCTTCCCGCGCAAATGGAGGCGCTGCGGGAGAGCGTTGCGGCAGGGGAGTATGAACCCTGCCTGCTCCTGCGTGACGACAAGCCTCAGGACTTCAGTTTCCTTGCCTTCGGGCAATATGGCCCGGAAACCCGGATCCAGCGTCTGCCCAGCTTCTCAGAGCTCCTGGACGCCTTTTACACCCGGAAGGACCAGGCAGAGCAGCGCCGCCGCCGCGGACAGGAGCTGACCCGCAGCATCCGCACCAGCCGGGACCGTCTGGCGCGAAAGCTCGGAAACCAGCGGGAAGAACTCAAGCGCACCGAGACGAAGGAAGAGGTCCGCAGCCGGGCAGAATTGATCACCGCCAACCTCTTTCGAATGAAGAAAGGGGACCGGGTGCTGACCTGCCAGGATTATTATGCGGAGGGCTGCCCTGAGATCACGATTCCGTTGGATGCGCTGAAAACACCCCAGCAAAATGCCGCGGCGCTTTTTAAGGAGTATCGGAAGCTTAAGGGCGCAGAGCAGCATCTGACCGTGCTGATCGCCCAGGGAGAACAGCAGCTGGATTATCTGAACAGCGTTTTGGAAGAGCTGCAGCGGGCTGAGAGTGAAAAGGATCTGGCAGATATCCGCCGGGAGCTTGCCGAAACGGGATATTTGAAAAAAGGAAAGGTCTCAAAAGCGGTCAAGGGCAAGGCCCAGGCTCCGATGCGCTTTGTCAGTGACGACGGCTTCGAGATCCTGGTTGGCCGCAGCAACGTGCAAAACGATGAGCTGACCACCCGGATCGCCCGGAGGACCGATTGGTGGCTCCATACCCAGAAGGTTCATGGCAGCCATGTGATCCTGCGCTGCGAAGGTGAGACGCCCAGCGATGCTGCCCTGGAGCAGGCGGCGTCCATCGCCGTCTACTATTCTCAAGGGCGTGACGGCGGCAAGATCCCCGTCGATTACACCATGGTCCGCTTCGTGCGAAAGCCCTCCGGGGCGATGCCCGGGAAGGTGATCTACACAGAGTACAAGACGATGATGGCCCATGGGGATGAAGCCCTGGTCACGCGGCTGAAAAAGTGAAAGTGAAAATGAAAAGAAGGAAAACGTTTATTGTGACCCTGTTTGTTCTGTATCTTGCGGTTTTGGCTTTCCTGCTGTTTCACCGGACTGCGAGAGAAGAACGTTCCTATAATCTGATTCCCTTGGAAACTATAAGAAATTGGCTGGATCTTCTTGTTCGCGACGATCCGCTTGCCGTTTCTTTTCGCCCGATTTCGCTCGCGAATCTTCTTGGAAACCTCTTTGTCCTCCTCCCAATGGGATTTTTCTTTCCGGCTTTGTTTTCCCGGCAGAAATCTTTCTGGCTGTTTTTACTGACTACGGTTCTGCTTGTCTGCCTGATCGAGCTTGCGCAGCTGTTGACCAGGCGAGGGGCCCTGGATATAGACGACCTGCTTCTCAATGTTCCAGGCGCCTGCCTGGGCTGGCTTGGATGGCGGCTCTGGAGCCGAAAAAAAGAATAGAAAAGCACGGATCCTTTCGGATCCGTGCTTTTCTGCTGTAAGGAACTCAGGCTTCCGGAAGCTTGCATACGTCGATCCATTCCAGGGCTCTGGAGCAGCGGAACAACTCTTCCAGATCCAGCTCGATGGCGCTGTTGGGACTGCCCACAGCGGGAAAGACGGTGGTAAAGCGTTTGAGACTGTCGTCCAGATACACAGGGATCCCCTCATTGCAGCCGAAGGGACAAACCCCGCCGATGGGGTGACCCACCAGCTCCTGCACTTCTTCGGCCGAGAGCATCCGTGCCTTGAAGTGGAATTTCTCTTTAAACTTCTTGTTGTCGATCCGCGCGTCGCCGGCGGCCAGGATCAGCATGCAGCCCGTCTCGGTCTTGAAGGATAACGTCTTTGCGATCCGCGCGCCCTCCACACCGAGAGCCTTGGCGGCCAGATCCACCGTGGCGGAAGAGACCGTGAATTCCATGACCCGGTCTTCCATGCCCAGGGAACGAAAATACGCGAGCCCCTTTTCAATGGACATCAGGCGAATACCTCCGGCATATCGACATCGGCAAGTATGGCCAGTGGACCGGTGGGGAAGCGGTCATATTTGGAGAGGAAAGCCCGTACCGTCTGATTATACGGGTCGCCGGAAATACGATCGGATGCGGCGCTGATCCGGTCCATACAGTCTCGGACGGTCTCCGCGTCCGCCTCAGGCAAGGTGGCGGACAAGAGTCTTTGCTCTGTGGAGATCAGCTCCGTGCGGAGCGTATCGTAATACCAGAAGAGGAGACCGGCACCGGTGCTTTCTCTGCTCAGCGCAGACTGCAGATCATCTGCGGCGGAGCGCAGGTCCTCCGCGTCGATTCCGTTTTGCTTTGCTACGCTGGACAGTAAGACCGCGTCCTGACGGATCGCCTCCAGCTGATTGCCAATTCGGTCAGTCTCATAGAAACTGTCCTGAATTTCCCGGCACATCGCGCCGAACTTCCAATGCACGTTGATGAGCGTGGATCCGGCAACGATCAGAAAAGCCAGAATGATCGCTGTGACAGGATTTCTGAAAAACTTCATGGCTTACTCCTGTGAAGGGCTCAGCCCTTCATCTCCAGCAGCTTCTGCTTCAGGGCGCCTTCGATGCGGCCCAGCTCTTCCTCGGCCTGGGCGCGGCGCTCGCGGCCCTGATCCTGGATCTCACGGACCTCGTTGAGCGTCGCGATCAGCTCTTCGTTGGTCTTGCGCAGGGTCTCCATATCCACAATGCCCCGCTCGGATTCTTTGGCGATGGCGACACTGCCCTGGTGCAGAGTCTGGGCGTTCTTCTGCAAAAGATCGTTGGTCACATTGGTGACTTCCCGCTGGGCCTTCATGGCCTGCTCGGAGTGGTACAGGGATAAGGCCATGACCATCTGGTTTTTCCACAGAGGGATGGTATTCACGATGGAGGTGCGGATCTTCTCAGCCATCAGGCTGTCGTTGTTCTGGACCATGCGGATCTGGGGAGACATCTGGACGGAGATCATCCGGGTCAGCTCCAGGTCGTGGATCTTCTTCTCAAAGCGGCCGATCATGTTGGCAAAGTCGTTGGCAGCCTGGGCGTCTTCCGGGAGGCCGGTCTCATTGGCCTTTTTCACGTACTCGGGAAGCTCTACCTGCCGCAGATGCTCGATCTTCAGCTTGCCGGCCAGGATGTACATGGTCAGCTCCTTCATATACTCCTCGTTTTTCTCATACATCTTGTCCATCATGGTGATGTCCTTGAGAAGGGTGACCTCGTGCTTTTGCAGGGACTCCACGATCTTGTCCACATTGACCTCGGCCTTGTCATACTGGGCTTTCAGGGAAGCGAGGCTCTGCTGACTCTTTTTGAAAAGGCCCAGGAAGCCCTTCTTCTCCTCCGTGTCAAAGTTGAGGCCCTTCAGCTCTACAACCAGGTCGCCCAGCATGTGGCCCACTTCGCCCAGATCCTTTGTGCGGACTGTGGCAAGGGCTGCGTCGGAGAATTCGGAGATGTTCTTCTGAGCGGCGCTGCCGTAGTTCATGACCTGCTCGGTATTGAGCACATCGATCTTCTCGGAGAACTCACGCACGGCGGCCTGCTCTGCTTCAGACAGATTGCTGATGTCCAGCTTTTCTGCGGGCGCCTGTTCTTCGACTTTTTCTTCTTCCTGTGCGGGCGCTTCCTGCACTGCGGCGGCGGTGCCGTTGGGATCCAGGGTCAGAAAGGGGATCTTGGTTTCTTCACTCATGACAAACATTCCTTTCTATTGAAAACTTATTGTGTTCCTGTTATTGCTTCATGACCTGCTGCGCGCCGGCCTGCTGTGCGTCGGCAGCGGGTTTGATTTCAAAATCTTTGTTGCCGGTAAGGCCTTCCCGCTGGAGCATGGTATTCATCACCTGAATGTCGGTTTCGATATCCAAGGCCTGATTGGCGAACAGGGAATCCAGCATTTTCTTGAAGGCGGCGATGGCGTCATCCAGCATGGCGTCGATGCTCTTCATGGTCTTGTCCAGATTCTCTCCCTCGATCCCCTGGGCGCTCATGCGGTCGTAGGTGTTCAGGAGCTTGATGGTGGTGGGGAGATAGAAGTTCAGAAATTTCTTGATCTGGGGGATGTCCGAGGGGTCGGCAATGGCGTCCTGGGTGATCTTGTCCGTTACACGCATGAGCTCGTTGATCTTCACGCGGATCTCAGGATCCTTGATGGACATATAGAGCCGTCCCATTTCGCTGAGCGCCCGGTTGCCCTCCTCCAAGATAGGATCGACCTCCGGCCCGTAGCTTTTTTTCTGGGACTGCTTCTGCTGCTGCACCCGCTGGGAGGTATATTGGGGGCTTGCTTGCTGCTGGGTCCGCTGAGAGGTGTACTGGGGCTTCACCTTGGCCGCTTCCTGGGCGGCCCGCCGGGCTTCTTCCTCTTCCTTCTTCTCTTTGTTCGCACTGGCCCGTCCGATCATATAGGCGATGGACCCACAAATCCCGAAGCTCAGCAGCAGACCGGACAGGCTGTACATGGGCATAAATGTGGAGAGAATGACCCAGGTCAGAACAAAGGACCATATTGACCTGGGACCGGATCTTCTATTCCTGCGTCTTGCCATATTAGGATCCTCCAACAATTATTCATTCTATTTTATCTCGAATTGTTCTTATCGTCAAGAGTATTGCAATTTTCATGGAATGTGTAGTATAATGTACCGTCTTCAGCAGATTGTTATTCACATACAAGGAGGCAGGCCCTATGATCAAGATCGCACCCTCGATCCTATCCGCTGACCTGGCGAGGCTTGGCGAAGAGGTGGAAGAGATCCGCGCAGCCGGCGCCAATTATGTGCATTTTGACGTGATGGACGGGGCCTTTGTTCCCAACATTTCCATGGGGATCCCGGTGCTGAAATCGCTGCGGAAAGCTACGGACATGTTCCTGGACGCCCACCTGATGGTGGACAGGCCCGGCCGCTACGTGGAGCAGTTCTGCAAAGCCGGCGCGGACCTGGTGAACGTCCACGTGGAGGCGGACAGCCCCGAGAACATTGCTGCCGCACTGGAGAAGATCCGTGACTGCGGGAAAAAGACTGGCGTGACCCTGAAGCCCGGCACCCCTGCCGAGGCGATTCTGCCTTTTCTGGATCAGGTCGATCTGGTCCTGGTGATGACGGTGGAGCCCGGTTTTGGCGGGCAGCGTTTTATGGCGGATATGCTCCCCAAGATCCGGACCATTCGGGATTGGATCCGCGTACGGGGGCTTTGCTGCGAGCTTGAGGTGGACGGCGGGGTCGATGCCGAAACGGCTCCTCTGTGCGTCCGGGCAGGTGCAAATGTCCTGGTCGCGGGCAGCGCGGTCTTCGGAAAGAAAGATCGGGCCGCCGCTGTCCGTATGCTCCGCGAGGCGGAAATCTGAGGAACGGAGAATCAAAATGTCTTTCTTTCCAGCTTCTCTTGAAAACCTGATCGATCAGTTTGCGGCGCTTCCCGGTATTGGGCGTAAAAGCGCGCAGCGGCTTGCGTTTCATGTGCTGGCTCTGCCGGAGGAGAACGCCCTCGCTTTTGCCAACGCCATTACCGAAGCCAGACGCAGCGTTCACTGCTGCAAGATCTGCCAGAATCTGACGGAAGGGGAGGTCTGCTCCATCTGCCAGAGCGATCGGCGGGACAAGACAACCATCTGCGTTGTATCCGAACCTCGGGATGTGCTCAGCATCGAGCGGGGACATGAGTATAACGGCACCTATCATGTGCTCCACGGCGTCCTTTCCCCCATGAGCCATGTGGGCCCGGAGGATATTCGGATCAAAGAACTGCTGCACAGGGTCGCGGAGGAAGACGTGGAAGAGGTCATCATGGCCACCAACCCCGATACGGAAGGGGAGGCTACCGCCATGTATATCTCCCGCCTGCTGAAGCCCTTCCAGGTAAAGGTCACCCGCCTGGCCTATGGGATCCCGGTCGGGTCCAATTTGGAATTTGCCGACGACGCGACGCTCAATCGCGCCATCGAGGGCCGCACGGAGATGTGAATAATCAAGCTCTGACACGGCTATAATCTGAGCAATACATAGCAATGAAAAACCTTAGAATGGAGTAAAAATGGTACAAAAACTGAAAATAATCCCCCTTGGCGGGCTTGGCGAGATCGGCAAGAACATGACTGCGATCGAGTACGGCAATGATATTATCGTTGTGGACTGCGGCATGGGCTTTCCCGATGAGGATATGTACGGTATTGACGTGGTCCTGCCGGACATCAGCTACCTCAAAAATAACGCCTCCCGCGTGCTTGGCATTATCCTGACCCACGGGCATGAGGACCACATTGGGGCGGTCCCCTATGTGCTTAGGGAGCTGGATGTGCCCATCTATACCACGCCCCTTACGGCGGCGCTGGTGGAGCTGAAGCTGGAGGAGCATGACCTTCTGCGCAACTCTCAGATCTTTACGAAGAAGCCCGGCGCGGTGTTCCGCCTGGGACACTTCGGCATCGAGTTTATCCATGTGAACCACAGCATCCCCGATTCGGTTGCGCTTGCCATCAAGACGCCGTTGGGCACGGTGATCCACACCGGGGACTTCAAGATCGACGTGACCCCCATTTCCGGCGGCATGATCGATCTGGTCCGTTTTGGCGAGTTGGGGAATGAGGGCGTGCTCGCCCTGATGATGGACTCCACCAATGTGGAAAAGCCCGGGCATTCCGATTCCGAACGGAAGGTGGGCGCAGGCTTTGAAAAGCTCTTCATGGGCTGCAAAAAACGAATCATCATCACCACCTTTGCCTCCAACGTCCACCGCCTGCAGCAGATCATCAATGTGGCGGCCAAGTTCAAACGCAAGGTTGCCATTACCGGCCGCAGCATGGAAAACGTCCTGCGCGTATCCACTGTTTTGGGATATATGGATATTCCCGACAACGTGATGGTGGATTTGGACCAGGTGAACAAGCTGCCCCGGGACCAGGTCGTCATCATCTCCACCGGCAGCCAGGGTGAGGCCATGTCCGCTCTGTATCGGATGGCTTTTTCCGAGCACAAGCAGATCCATGTGGACGCGGGGGATCGGATCATCATCTCCGCCTCCGCCATCCCCGGCAACGAAAACACCATCAGCCGCGTCATCGACGAGCTGTTTCATAAGGGCGCAGAGGTCATCTATGACCGGCACACGGACCTTCACGTCTCCGGCCACGCGTCCCAGGAAGAGCAGAAGATGATGCTGGCGCTGATCCGGCCCAAGTACTTCATCCCTGTCCACGGCGAGTACCGCATGCTGGTCAAGCATGCCGAGATCGGCAAAGAGATGGGCGTGGCGCCGAAAAACGTGGTGATCGCCGAAAACGGCAGCGTGATTGAAATCAGCAAAAAGGGCATCAAGTGCACCGACAGCGTTCCCGCGGGCGCTGTCCTGATGGACGGCAGCGGCGGTATTGAGGAGGTTGGCAGCGTGGTGCTGCGGGACCGCCGCAAGCTTGCCGAGGACGGCATGATCGTGGTCGTGCTGCCTTTCTCTTCCTATGACCACCGCTTGATGGCGGATCCCGAGATCGTCACCCGCGGCTTCATTTATGTGAAGGAAGCCGAGGAGATGATGGAAGAGCTGAAGCGTGTCACGCTGGAATCCGTTGAGGCCTGCCATGCCCAGCACATCAACGACTGGACAACCATCAAGGCCCGGGTCAAGAACAATCTCTCCGGGTATCTGTACAAGACCACACGGCGCAGCCCTATGATCCTGCCCGTCATCTCCGAGATCTGAGGAGAAGCCCATGAACATCCAGATATTCGGCAAATCCAAATGCTTTGACACAAAAAAAGCGGAACGCTGGTTCAAGGAACGGCGGATCAAATACCAGTATATCGACCTGCTGCGCTACGGCATGAGCAGGGGGGAGCTGAACGCGGTCAAAAACGCCGTGGGACTGGAGAATCTGGTCAACAAAGACGACCTAGATTATCCGTTGTTTCAATATCTGGCCTCCAATGAGGCCAGGCTGGAAAAGCTCTATGAGGTGCCGGAATTGATCCAAAGCCCGGTCGTTCGAAACGGGAAACAAGCCACCGTCGGCTATTGTCCCGAAATCTGGAAAACATGGGAATAAAACAAGTGAGCCCCTGGGGTCATGGACTCCCAAGGGCTCTCTTCATGTAAGTCAAAGGAAAAAGCCGGGTGCGTTTTTCGCACCCGACTTTTTCAGATTCGGAACTGATCGATCAGCCTTCCGCGCCGGTCTCTTCCTCAGTCTCAACCGTATCGGTAACGGCAACAGGCTCTTCCGCAACGGTCTCTTCGCGGCCGATGCCGGACTTTGCCATCAGGTTCAGGACCAGGGTCAGAACCACGAAGCCAATGGCGAACCACTTGGTCATCTTGGCGAGCTTGGCATCCAGGGACTTGGCCTTTCCCTTGGAAAGGAAGGTCTCAGCGCCGCCGGAGATGGAGCCGGAAAGGCCGGCGCTTTTGCCGCTCTGCGCGAGCACGATGGCAGTAAGAGCGAGGCCGGACAGAACTTGAATGATGGTAAAGAAGATAGACATGTATCTCGATCCTTTCGACTTAGCAAAATTTATCAGCCTTGAGAGTATAACACAGACAATCGGCCAATTCAAGCCTTAATTTTCATTTTCATAAAAGATTTTGAACCCTATTCAGGATATACAACCACCTTGATATCAAAGGATTCTTCTTCCGTGCGGTAGGGGTATTCGAATTGCAGAGAACCGTTTTTGCAGTAGACCGTAAGAGCGTCGACATCCCTTTCGTCCAGATAGAGATCCAGGATCCATGCGTTCTCCTCCCCGATCACGGGGACGAAATGGTCCGGGTACAGATCAATGAACATGGAAAGGATAACCGTGGTGTCATCATCCACGGTATCGCTGTCATAGAGCTCAAAATAGGGCGTACGTCCCGATGCGGTCCCGAAGTAACCCCATACTTCGTAGGGCCCGGCCAGGGAGTCGTCTTTGCCGGTATAGTTACTGATCGTGAGGATACCGTGCCACCAGGAGCCCAAACGCAGGGGCGTGGAAGCGGCAGTGGGCACGTCCGCAGAGCCGGACGTGGTATCCTGGGTTTCGGGGAGGGAAACATTTGATGTTGCCGTCCGGGCGTTCAATGCAAGGAGAAACATTGCGGCGACAGCAACGCAGATCATGACCGCTGCGGCGATGATGATCCGAATCCCGCGTTTACGACGGACATTAGCGGCAGGAGCGGTATTGGCGCCGGAGGCGTTGGGATAGATGAAAGCACCGCATTTTCGGCAATTCGTTTCGATTTCAGAGACATAGGAACCGCATTTATCACAGATCGGCATAGATTGTCCCCTCCGTTTTTTCTATATTCTACAGGAATTTGATTGGTTTTTCAAGGCTGCAAATATAGACAATGGAAAGATATCATGACAGAATCTGAAAAATGTCTTTGCAAGAATGCAATAGCGTGGTATAATTATCAGGAATGGAGGAAGTAGAATGTCAACATCTACAAAAGAGGCCCTTGCTGCTGCGCTTAGACACATGATGAATGTGAAGCCGATCGGGAAGATCACTGTGAAGGATCTGGTGGAGATCTGCGGTGTGAACCGGCAGACTTTTTATTATCATTTTGATGATGTTTACGATCTTTTGGAATGGGTCTTCGAGGAAGACGCGAACCGTGTTCTTCCGCATAAGGTGATCTACGACCATTGGCGGGAAGACATGCTGATCTTTATGGACTATCTTCAGACCAACAGCGTCTTTACTTTGAACGTGTACAACTCCAACAGCCGGATCTATATGCTGCGCTACCTGGAAGAAAAGATGGAGGTCTGTATCCGCAGCTTCGCGGTGATCGTATCCGAGGGCGTCAATATCGACCGGCAGGATTTCGAGTTTGTTGTCAAGTTTTACGCCAAGTGCGCCATCGGCCTGATTGCCCATTGGATGGACCTGGGGATGCAGCTTCCCAAGGAGATCACGACCGAACGGATCCTTACTGTGATGGACAACAGCGTGGAAAACATGCTGGCCCGTTTCAAAATTGAAAAATAAAGTAAAAGCACCGTCCAAAGCGGTGCTTTTTTCATAATCGGGCTTGTTATTTGCTTTGCCTTCGGGTATAATAGGATCAAATCGATTGCACACAATCAAAAAAGGAGAAAGTCCAAATGGCAGATACTTTTGACGTGATGATCATCGGCGGCGGTGCGGCGGCCACATCCGCTGCTTTGACCCTTCTCAACCGCGGCAAGACCGTGGGCGTTGTGACCAACAAGCCCGAGACCAGCAGTCTCTATAAGGCTGAAAAGGTGACCAACTATCCCGGCCTTCCGCCCATGACCGGCGCGGAGCTCACGGAGCTCTTTCGCCGTCAGCTGGAGGAGAGTAAGGCGGAGGTCATCGTTGGCCGCGCCCTTTCCGTTATGCCCATGGGAGACACTTTTGGCGTAGCCGTGGGAAGCGACTATTATATGTGCAGGGCCCTGATCATCGCCGCCGGCATCACCCGGGAAAAGCTCTATCCCGGGGAAGGGGAGTTCCTGGGCCGCGGCGTCAGCTACTGCGCCACCTGCGACGGGATGCTCTATCGGGGCAAGACCGTGGCTGTCATCGGCGGCGGGGAAGAGGCCCGGCACGACGGGGACTTTCTGGAGAGCATCGGCTGCACGGTGCTGCGTTTTGAACAGAACGGAAAGTTTGAGATCCGCGGCGGCATGAAGGCGGATACGCTTGTTTTTGCCGGCGAGGAGCACAAGGTGGATGGGGTGTTCATCATCAAGGATACCGTTTCCGTCACCCGCCTGGTTCCTGGCCTTGCGTATGACAGCGGCGCCATCGTGGTGGATCGTCACATGGCCACCAGCGTCCCCGGCGTTTTTGCGGCGGGCGACTGCACCGGAAAGCCTTATCAGCTGGCCAAGGCCGCGGGCGAAGGCAATGTGGCCGCGCTTTCCGCCTGCGATTATCTGGCAAAGCTCGGAAAGTGAGCCCGCTTGCGAAAAAATGTGCCGGGATCGGTTGACAAGGATTCCGGCACATTGTATAATCCTGACATCAATCATTTGTGCGCTGTGACGGATAGGAGTACGGGTCTGGCAGATCGCAGAGAGGGGACGGACGGTGCAAGTCCCTGTGATGCAGCCCGGAAGGTCGATCCTGAGCGCCCGGGGGGAAGGGAAACTGCGTAGTCCCGGCGTCGGCCCGCGTTAAGGGCATGAAAGTGCCGCCTCAAGGCGGAATTCAGGTGGTACCGCGGTATTTGATCGCCCTGAGACGAAAGTCTCGGGGCGTTTTCGATTTTTAAGGAGGACAACATGAAAGAACTTCCGAAAGTGTATGAACCCCAGAAGGTGGAAAAGAAGATCTACGATTTCTGGATGCAGGGCGGCTGGTTCAAGGGCGTTATCGACCCTGAGAAGAAGCCCTTCTCCATCGTGATGCCGCCTCCCAATGTGACGGGGCAGCTCCACATGGGCCACGCCATGGACTCTACGCTCCAGGATATTATAACCCGCTACAAGCGCATGCAGGGCTACTCTACGCTGTGGCTCCCCGGCGTCGACCACGCGGGCATCGCCACCCAGATCAAGGTGGAAGAGGTGCTGCGTAAAGAGGGGATGACCCGTTATGACCTGGGACGGGACAAGTTCCTGGATCGGGTCTGGCAGTGGAAGGAGCAGTACGGCGGGCGCATCGTGGAGCAGCAGAAGAGCATGGGCGTCTCCTGCGATTGGGACCGCAGCCGCTTCACCATGGACGAGACCTGCGCCAAGGCTGTGCGCGAAGCCTTCTGCAGCCTGTACGAGAAGGGCCTGATCTACAAGGGCAGGCGCATCATCAACTGGTGCCCCCATTGCCGTACCGCGCTTTCCGACGCAGAGGTGGAATATAAGGACATTCCGGGCCATTTCTGGCACATCCGTTATCCCATTGAGGACTCCGACGAGGAATTCATCATCGCCACCACCCGTCCCGAGACCATGCTGGGCGACTCCGGCGTGGCCGTGAACCCCGCGGACGAGCGCTACACCCATCTGGTGGGGAAGAACGCCATCCTGCCCCTGGTGGGGCGGAAGCTGCCCATCGTGGCGGACGACTACGTGGAGCTGGGCTTCGGCACCGGCGCCGTGAAGATGACCCCCTGCCACGACCCTAACGACTATGAGGTGGGCCTGCGCCACAATCTGGAGCAGATCCAGGTGATCGATGAGGACGCAAAGATCTGCGACGGCGGCAAGTATGACGGCATGGACCGCTACGAGGCTCGCAAGGCTATCGTTCAGGATCTGGAGGAGCAGGGCTATCTGGTCAAGGTGGAGCCCTACAGCCACAATGTGGGCTGCTGCTACCGCTGCGGCACTGTGGTGGAGCCTCTCACCAGCCCCCAGTGGTTCGTGAAGATGGCGCCTCTGGCCAAGAAGGCCATTGAGGTCGTCAAGGATGGCCGCATTCGCTTCGTGCCTGAGCGATTTACCAAGACCTACCTGAACTGGATGGAGAACGTGCACGACTGGTGCATTTCCCGTCAGCTCTGGTGGGGACACCAGATCCCCGCCTGGTACTGCGATGACTGCGGTCATATCACCGTATCCCGTGAGGACGCCTGCCAGTGCGAGAAGTGCGGCAGCAAGCGTATCCGCCGGGAGGAGGACGTGCTGGACACCTGGTTCTCCAGCGCCCTGTGGCCTTTCTCCACCATGGGCTGGCCCGACAAGACTCCGGAGCTGGATTACTGGTATCCTACCACCGTGATGGTCACGGGCTACGACATCATCTTCTTCTGGGTCTCCCGCATGATCTTCTCCGCCATGGAGCACATGGACAAGGAGCCCTTCCAGACCGTGTTCATCCACGGACTTGTCCGTGACAGCCAGGGCCGCAAGATGTCCAAGTCCCTCGGAAACGGCATCGACCCGCTGGAGATCGTGGAAAAGTACGGCGCGGACGCGCTGCGCTATAACCTGATCACCGGAAACAGCCCCGGCAACGACATGCGCTTCTATGTGGAGAAGTGCGAAGCCATGCGCAACTTCTGCAACAAGCTCTGGAACGCCAGCCGCTTTGTGATGATGAATCTCACCATCGACAAAAATGAGCTGCCCGGGAAGTTGGAGATCGAGGACAAGTGGATCCTCTCTAAATTGAATGATACGGTCAAAGAGGTCTGCGAGAACATGGACAGCTACGAGCTGGGCGTGGCCGCGGGCAAGATCTATGACTTCATCTGGGACAGCTTCTGCGACTGGTATATCGAGCTGACCAAGCCCCGTCTCAACGGCGAGGACGAGGAGTCGAAGATCGGCGCCCAGAAGGTCCTGCTCTATGTTCTGACCGAGATCTTGAAGCTGGTGCATCCGTTTATGCCCTTTATCTCTGAGGAGATCTGGCAGGCGCTGCCCCATGAAGGGGAGGCGCTGATGGCGGCACGCTACCCCGAGTTCCGGGAAGAACTGAGCTTCCCCGAGGATGAGCAGAGCTTTGAGATGGTCATGACCGCCATCAAGGCGGTCCGTGCCCGCCGCAGCGATATGAACGTGCCGCCCTCCCGCAAGGCGCATTTGATCATCGCCACCGAGCGGAAGGCCGCGTTCGTGGCCGGCACCAGCTATATCTGCAAGCTGGCCTACGCAAGCGAAGTCACTGTGCAGGACGACGCGCCTGAGAGCACGGCCGGCATGGTCTCCGTCGTCACCGACAACGCCCGCATGTTCATGCCCATGGCGGAGCTGGTGGATCTGGAGAAGGAGCGGGCCCGCATCGAGAAGGAGCTTCAGAACGCCGAAAAGCAGCTCGCCGCCCAGATCGGCAAGCTTTCCAACCAGAACTTTGTCACCCGCGCGCCGGAGGCCGTTGTCAATGCCGAGCGGGAGAAAAAGGCCAAATTGGAAGCCCTGATCGAAAATCTGAAGGTGAGCCTGGAGAATTTGGGCAAATAAAACCGGATTCGACGACATTTTCAACCATTATTTCATACAATAGCGCTGCATCCTTGGGTGCAGCGCTATTTCTATCTTTGGGAGGCGGGAAAATGAATATCAGCACGGCTTATTCTTCCGGACGCCTGACAGCGTTTTTTTCCGGGGAATTGGATCAGCATGAGGCTCGCGGCGCCATGCGGAGCCTGGAGGATCTGTTGGATGCGTATCTGCCCCGGGACCTGGTGCTGGATCTGTCCGGTTTGAATTTTATGGACTCCTCGGGTATTGCGCTGATCATCCGCGTGAGCCGTCGAGTGAAAGAGATGGGGGGCCGGATGTGGATCGAAAATCCGGCAAAGCAGCCGAGACGCGTGATCGATGCCTCCGGGATCGACCGGCTGATCCCGGTGGCCACGAACAGTATTTCATAAGCGAATAGTCATTTCGGGAGGGAAACGATGAACGCAAAAAACTACATAAAGCTGGAATTCCCCAGCAAAAGCAGCAACGAGGCCTTTGCACGCACGGCGGCTGCGGCCTTTGCGGCTCAGCTCGACCCAACACTGGAGGAAATCGGGGATATCAAGACCGCTGTATCTGAGGCCGTCACCAACTGCATCGTACACGCCTATCCGGAAACAGTCGGCAAGGTCCGCATGCGTCTTCGGATCCTGGACGGAGATGTTTTGGAGATCGCGGTGCAGGACTGGGGCAGAGGGATCGCAGACATCCGAAAGGCGAGGGAACCTCTGTTCACTACGGGCGGGGAGGAGCGCAGCGGCATGGGCTTTACCATTATGGAGAGCTTTATGGACAAGCTGCGGGTGCGCTCGACACCGGGAAAGGGGACGACGGTGACCATGCTGCGGTCGATCCTCTCCCGCGAAAAGACTCGATGAACGAAGAGAAAATCGAGGACCTCCAGGCAGCGCAAAATGGGGATCGGGAAGCCGCCGGCAGGCTGATCGAGGAGAACAGCGGTCTGATCTGGAGTATTGCGCGCCGGTATTTCGGACGCGGCGTGGATCCGGAGGATCTTTATCAGCTGGGCTGCGTGGGCTTTCTCAAGGCCATCGATGGCTTTGATCCCGATTACGGTACAAGGTTCTCCACCTACGCCGTACCCAAGATCGCAGGAGAGATCCGTCGTTTTCTCCGGGACGATGGCATGATCAAGGTCAGCCGCGGCATCAAGGAGCAGGCGGCGCAGATCCACATGACCCGGGTGGCCCTGGAGCAGAAAAACGGTCGGGAGCCCACGCTCTCGGAACTGGCAGCGGAAACCGGGTTCTCCCCGGAGGATATTGCCTTTGCCGAAACCGCTACAGGGCCCGCAGAGAGCATCCAGCGTCAAAGCGGCGAGGACGGTTTTTCTTTGGAATTGGTGCTGGGCGACTATCAGGCGGAGGAACGGATGCTGGAGCGAGTCACGCTCCGTGCTCTGGTGGAAAAGCTGCCGGAGCGGGAGCGGAAGGTGATCGCGCTGCGGTATTATCATGGGCTCACCCAGCAAAGCTGCGCCAAAGCGCTTTTGGTGTCCCAGGTGCAGATCTCCCGGCTGGAGCATCGCGCCATCGATCAGCTGAGAAAGATGCTGGAATAAAACCGGGAGTTTTCAGGAATTCCCATCTCTTTTGTCAAAAACGCGGCTTGACTTTGACGCGTATTCCGTCTATAGTATTCTTAGTTACCAATGTGGTAACGAAGGAGATAGATAGATGAAATGTCCTTTTGATCGCTGCAGGTTCATCCTTGCTGCATGGATGCGGTAAGGCGGATTTGTGGTGCGTGAAAGGACGCATGAACATGCATTTTCCGCACAGGTTTTTCCTGGGCGGCTTTTTTTATGGATTTGGGATCCACTTGATGAAAGAAACGGGTGATTCATTTGATCGTTATATTGAGGCATGACGCGGCAGCGGAGAAGCAGGAAGAGCTGGTCTGCTGGCTGGAAGCCCAGGGACTGAAGATCCAGCGTTTTGACGGGGAGTTCCAGACGGCAATCGGCCTGATCGGAGACGCTTCCCGTGTTGACGTGGAGCTGATGAGCGGTCTTGATATTGTAGAGAAGGTCTGTCGAGTTTCGGAGCCTTATCGGGACTGCAGCCGTAAGCACCATCCCCAGGATACGGTGGTCAATGCATGCGGCGTCCCTGTGGGCGGCGGACACTTTGCCATGATCGCGGGGCCCTGCGCGGTGGAAAGCGAAGAGCAGATCGTGAGCATTGCCCGGGCAGTGAAGGCAGCCGGCGCAGATCTTCTGCGGGGCGGCGCCTTTAAGCCCCGGACCTCCCCCTATGATTTTTCCGGCTTGAAGGCTGAGGGCCTGAAATATCTGCGCGTGGCCCGGGAGGAGACGGGCCTTCCCATCGTTACGGAACTGATGGATATCCGGGACCTGGAGCTGTTTGAGGACATTGATGTGATCCAGGTCGGCGCGCGGAACATGCAGAACTTTGACCTGCTGCGGGAACTGGGGAAGACCCGGAAGCCGATCCTGCTCAAGCGGGGACTTGCCAACACGCTGCGGGAGCTTCTGCTCAGCGCGGAATACATCATGGCCAGCGGCAATGAGCAGGTCATCCTCTGCGAGCGGGGGATTCGCACTTTTTCGGACTACACCCGCAACACCCTGGATCTCTCTGCGGTGCCCATGCTCCATGAGCTGAGCCATCTGCCGGTGATCGTGGATCCCAGCCACGCCACCGGGATCGCCCGGCTGGTTTCACCGATGGCCCTGGCCGGTACGGCAGCCGGGGCGGACGGATTGATGATCGAGGTCCACAACGATCCGATGAAGGCCCGCTGTGACGGAGCTCAGGCGCTCACCCCTCAGGCCTTTGCAGTCCTTGCGGATAAGGTACGACGGGTCCGGGAGACGGTTATGGCGTAAAGATCTGAAACGCTTGAAAGGAGAGCGGCAAATGAGAACAGTCGAGATCCCGGCATCCCGCCCCTATCGGGTCCTGATCGGCCGCGGACTCCTCTCGCAGGCAGGCGAGCTGATTCGCGCCGTGAGCGATGCCGGTACTGCAGTCATCGTATCCGGGGAACACGTATATCCGCTGTATGGGTCGGAACTGGAACGCGCGCTGGATCGTGGCGGGTTCCGACTGCTGCATTGGGTCCATCCCTCCGGAGAAAAACATAAAAACCTGGAAACTTACGGAAAGCTATTGAACTATCTTTCCGAAAACCGTATCGGCAGGGGAGACCTTCTCCTGTCCCTGGGCGGGGGCGTGACCGGTGATTTGACCGGCTTTGCCGCTGCGACCTACCAGCGGGGCATGGACTATGTACAGATCCCCACCACGCTGCTGGCCATGGTGGATTCCTCCGTTGGGGGGAAGACGGCGGTCAATCTCCCCGCCGGAAAGAATCTGGCGGGCTGCTTCCATCAGCCGAAAACAGTCCTATGTGACCCAAATCTGCTGTCCACGCTGCCGGAACGGGAATATCGAAGCGGCTGCGCGGAAGTGATCAAATACGCCATGCTGTGCAGCCCCTCCCTTTTCCGCCAGCTCCAGACGGCATCTGCCTGGGAAAACCCGGAGCAGGTGATCGAGTGCTGCGTTGCGATCAAGCGGGATTATGTCGGGCAGGATGAATTCGATGTGGGCATTCGTCGTTATTTGAATCTGGGGCACAGCTTCGGTCACGCGGTAGAGGCCTGCAGCGGCTATGCCTGCTCACACGGGGAAGCCATATCTGTCGGAATGGCCATGATCGCCCGGGCAGCTGCAGAAAAGGGGATCTGTACACCGGATGCCCTGGATGCGCTGCTGGCACTGTTGGAAAAATACAAGCTGCCTACAGAGACGGATATTCCGTTGGATCAACTCCAGCGTGCAGTTCTCTCCGATAAAAAGCGTAAAGACGAGCAGATCCATCTGGTGGTGCCGGAGACGATCGGTCGCTGTCGGATCATTCCCGTCCCGGTGGAGGAGCTTCGAGACTGGCTGCGGCTGGGAGGAGCGAGATGAATGTTACACTTGCCCCCGGTCCCCGCTGCGGATGCGTACAGGTCCCAACTTCCAAATCCCATGCCCACCGTTTGCTGATTTGTGCAGCCGCGGGAGCGCGGGAGACTTGTATTGCCTGCGGTGAGCTTTCCCGTGATGTAGAGGCCACTGTCAACTGCCTGCGTGCACTGGGCGCCGGGATCCGGGAGACGAAACCGGGAGTGCTTTCTGTTACACCGATTTGCCGCGTGCCTGCGGAAACATGCGTGCTGCCCTGCGGTGAAAGCGGCTCCGCGCTTCGCTTCCTGTTGCCCTTTGCGGGCGCCCTTGGCGCGAAAGCTGTTTTCATGCGGGAGGGCCGTCTGCCGAAGCGTCCTCTGGAGCCGCTGGCGGGGGAGCTCTGCCGCCATGGGATGCGCCTGGAGACGCAGGGTGACCTGCTTTATTCCCAGGGGCAGCTTCAGCCCGGGAATTACGCGCTGCCGGGGAATGTGTCTTCCCAGTTCATTTCCGGCCTGCTGATGGCACTCCCGCTTTTGGAAGGCGAGAGCAGCCTCACGGTGACAGGACCGATAGAGTCCGCATCCTACATTACGATGACTGAGGAAACGCTGCGCCTGGCAGAGATCCGGATTAGAAGTGAAAACAGTGTTTATAAGATCCCGGGCTCCTGTCGTCCTTGTATGCCGGAATGCGTCAAGGTAGAGGGAGACTGGTCCGGAGCCGCGTTTTTCCTGTGCATGGGCGCCCTTTCACCTGCGGGTATCATGGTGAAGGGGCTTTCACAAAGCTCAGTACACGGCGACCGGGCCATCCTGGATCTGCTGAGAAGCTTCGGCGCGGAGGTATGGGCGCGGGAAGATGCGATTCTGGTCCGTCGCGGCGTTTTGCGCGGGCAGATCATTGACGCCGCGCCGATCCCGGATCTGATCCCGCCGCTCAGTGTTTTGGCAGCGGTGGCGGAAGGGGAAACCCGGATCGTGAACGCGGGGCGCCTTCGCCTGAAGGAATCAGACCGGTTGAAGAGCATTACCCATATGCTCCGCGCTCTCGGCGCGTATGTTGAGGAACTGCAAGACGGCCTCCGGATCCGCGGGAGAGAGCAGCTTGGCGGCGGCACGGTGCCCTGTGCGGGGGATCACCGCATCGCCATGTCGGCCGCCGTCGCTGCTTGCGCCTGTTCGGACTCGGTAAGCATCCCGGATGCAGAATGCGTACAAAAGTCCTACCCCCGGTTCTGGCAGGACCGGGAAGCCCTGGAGGTAATAGACGAATGAGCAGCTGGTGCGGAGAAAACTTGAAATTAAAGATCTTTGGCGAGTCTCACGGTCCTTTTGTAGGGATGACCCTTGAAGGGATCCCGGAGGGCGAGCAGATCGACTGTTCCGTGCTCCAATGCTTGATGGAACGCCGTGCGCCGGGAAGAAACGCCTGGTCTTCCGGGCGGAACGAGGCGGATGTGCCGGAGTTTCTCGAGGGTATCCTGAACGACAGAACTACCGGCGCGCCGATCACGGCGATCCTCCGCAACAATGACACGCGTTCGGAGGATTACGCCTCTTTGCAGTATGTACCGCGCCCCGGGCATGCAGACTATACCGCGTTTGTCAAGTTTGGGGATCAGTACGATTTTCGCGGTGGCGGACCGTTTTCCGGCCGCCTGACAGCGCCCCTTTGCCTCGCGGGCGGGATCTGCCTGCAGCTTTTGGAGCGGGAGGGGATTCGCGTGATCTCCCGCATCGCGGAGATCGGCTGCGTGTGCGACAGGGGAGAGCTGCTTTCCTCCACAGCGGAGAAGCCCTTTCCCGCGGTGGACGACGCCTGCGGAGAAGCCATGCGCGCCAGGATTGCCCAGGTCAAAGCAGAAGGGGACTCCGTCGGCGGCGTGATCGAATGCAAGGTGCTGGGACTGCCAGCCGGCCTGGGAGGTCCAATGTTTGACGGCATGGAGAGCCGGATCGCGGAGATCGTCTTCGGCATCCCGGCTGTGAAGGGGATCGAGTTCGGCGTGGGCTTTGCCTCCGCCCGTCTCACCGGCAGTGAGAATAACGATCCTTTCTCTGTGAGGGAGGGACGCGTTATTACCGATACCAATAACTGCGGCGGGATCCTGGGCGGGATCACCGATGGAATGCCGCTGCGCTTTCGCGTCGCGATCAAGCCCACGCCGTCTATTGCAAAAGTGCAGCGGAGCGTGGATCTTAGATCGATGCGGGAAACGGAACTTGCGGTCGCCGGAAGGCATGATCCCTGCGTCGTGCCGCGCGCGGTCCCAGTCATAGAAGCCGCGGCGGCGCTCGGCGTCTATGATGCTCTTCTGCAACGGAAAAAGGAGCTTGCATAAATGGAGCTTTCGGATTACAGACAGGAGCTGGACAGGCTCGACAGGGACCTGGTACAGCTCTTTCTCCGGCGGATGGAGATCTCCGGTGAGATAGGGCGCTACAAGAATAAAAAACACCTTCCGATTTTGGATTCGGAGCGAGAGATACAGAAGCTGAACGAGTTGAGATCTCTCGCACCAAGCAAGATGCAGAAAACTGTCGCGTCCCTTTATGAGAGGATCTTTGAACTGAGTCGGGAATACCAGAATAAGCTGAGCGATCAAAAACGCTGCGGTCTGTTGGGGGAGACGCTGGGACATAGCTATTCGCCCCGGATCCACGAGATTTTGGCCGACTATGAATACCGGCTTTACGAAAAAAAACCGGAAGAGCTGGATGCGTTTTTGCGCAGCGGAGAATGGGACGGCCTGAATGTGACCATCCCTTATAAAAAGACTGTACTCCCTTATTGCAATACGCTCTCGGAAACGGCCAAGCTGATCGGGAGCGTGAATACCCTTGTACGGCGTCCTGACGGCTCTATTTATGGCGACAACACTGACGCCTATGGTTTTTCTCTTCTGCTGAATAAGCTGGGCCTGGATCTGGCAGGGAAAAAGACAGTGGTCCTTGGCAGCGGAGGCGCTTCTGCCATGGCCTGCGTGATGCTCCGGCAGATGGGCGCTGGACAGGTGGTCGTCATTTCCCGCAGCGGAGAAAACAACTACGGGAATCTGGAATTGCACCGGGACGCGGTGCTGCTGGTCAACGCTACGCCTGTTGGGATGTATCCACATAATGGACATGCCGCCGTTGATCTGGCGTCGCTTCCAAATCTGCAGGGCGTTGTGGATTTGGTCTACAACCCCCGCCGCACGGCTCTGCTGATGCAGGCCGAGGCAAGGGGGATCCCCTGTGTGGGCGGTCTTCTGATGCTGACAGCTCAGGCCAAGCGAAGCGCGGAACTGTTTAGTGGAAATAGCATTCCCGATACCGAGACAGACCGGATTGAGGGGCTGCTGAAACGAGAGATGCAGAACATTGCGCTGATCGGCATGCCGGGCTGCGGCAAGAGCAGCATTGCTCGGATCCTTGGCAAAAGGCTGAACCGGCCGGTCCTGGAAGCGGACGAAGAGATCGAAAAGACCGCC
Organism: Oscillospiraceae bacterium; assembly: GCA_902765595.1. Taxonomy (GTDB): domain Bacteria; phylum Bacillota; class Clostridia; order Oscillospirales; family Oscillospiraceae; genus Limivicinus. The sequence continues at coordinate 61,149 of CACXAQ010000003.1, forward strand.
GGGCGCAGCATCCCCGAGATTTTTGCAGAAGAGGGGGAGGAAGGCTTCCGCAGGCGGGAGACGCAGGTCCTTCGGGAGCTGGGAAAGCGCTCCGGCGCGATCCTCTCCACCGGCGGCGGCTGCGTGACCCGGGAGGAAAACTACCCGCTGCTGCATCAAAACAGCCTGATCATCTGGCGAAAACGTGCTGTTCCCGATTTGCCCCGGGAGGGGAGACCGATCTCCCAAAGTCGGGCTCTGGAGGAGCTCTACCGGGAACGAGAGCCCCTGTATCGCCGCTTTGCGGATGTGGTGATCGAGGAGACGGAGACCGTGGAGGAAGCGGTGGAAAAGATCCTGGAGGTGCTGAAATGAAGCTTCTGGTTTTGAATGGGCCGAATCTGAATCTGCTTGGTCTGCGAGAGCCGGAGATTTACGGATACAAGAGCTACAAGGATCTGGAAGAATATATCCAGAAGACTTGTAGCGAAGAAAACATCGATGTGTCCGTTGCCCAGACTAACCACGAGGGCTGCCTGGTGGATCAGATCCAGGAGGCCCGGGGCGTTTTTGACGGAATCGTCATCAATCCCGCGGCCTATACCCATACCAGCATTGCCATCCTGGATGCGCTGAAGGCTGTGGCGCTGCCGGCTGTGGAGGTGCATCTGAGTGATCTGAGCCAGAGAGAGCCTTTCCGGCAGATCTCTTACGCGGGCATGGCCTGCCTCAAAACCTACGCTGGCTTTGGCTTTGAGGGTTATCGGCAGGCGATCCTGTTCCTGAAAGACTATTTGGAGGGAGGCAAGAAAACATGATCGCGGTATTTGTCAACATGGCCACCGTGCTGGTTGGCAGTCTCCTGGGCATCTTATTCCGGAATCGTCTGAAACCGCAGCTGCAGGAGGCTCTGATGAAGGCCTTGGGCCTTTGTACGGTGCTGATCGGGATCAGCAGCGCGATCAAGACAGAAAATGTTCTCTGTGCCATCATTTGCATGGTTCTGGGCACAGTCCTGGGCGAACTGCTGCGCATCGATGATGGGATCGAGAACGCGGGGGATTTCATCAAAGGGAAACTCTTCCGAAACGGCGGCGGAAACAGCCGCTTTACCGAGGGCTTTGTCTCCGCCTGTATCCTGTTTTGCATCGGCTCCATGACGATTGTCGGCTCTCTGGAAGCGGGGATCCGTCACGATTACAGCATCATCTATGCCAAGAGCACACTGGACTTCGTTTCGTCCATGGCCTTCGGCGCGGCGATGGGACTTGGCGTCACCTGCTCGGTGCTGTTCATCCTGCTGTTCCAGGGTGGGTTGACCCTGTTATCCGGACTGCTGGCTCCTGTGCTCAGCAGCGCCGTTGTGACGGAGATGTCTGCGGTAGGCGGCGTGATCCTGATTGGGATGGCGTTCAATATGCTGGGACTTGGGAAAGAGCGCATCAAGGTAGCAAACATGCTGCCGGCGATTTTCCTGCCGATCGCGTATATCCCCCTGGCATCCTGGATCTCCGGTCTGATCGGCGGATAAAAAGAAAAAGGAACGGTTCTCATGCAGCTCAGGAGAACCGTTCCTTTTTTTATCGTTTGGTCATGTGCTGCGCGGCGGCGCGAAGCATCAGCTTTTTCAGGCCGATCTTTTCAAATTGGATCTCGATCAAAAAGTCTCCGCCCATGGGAGTCATTTTGATGATCACACCGTCCCCGAAGGCCTTGTGACAAACCGCGTCACCCAGGCTGAAGCTGGGTGGGGGAGCAGAAGATTTATGCGGCGTCGGGGCGACAGGACGATATAGCTTTGGCTCCGGAGCGCGGCTGACGAAGCCCAGCTCCTGCCTCCGGTCGTGATAGCCATAGCCCTTGGGCAGATTCTTGTGGATATGTTCTTCCGGAATCTCGTCAACGAAGCGGGAGGCGCGGTTGGCGGTGGTACGGCCAAAGAGCATGCGCTGTCTGGCACAGACCAGAAAGAGCTTCCGCTTGGCCCGGGTGATGGCCACATAGCAGAGACGCCGTTCCTCCTCCATCTCCTCAGGCTCGCCGATGGCGCGCATCCCGGGGAAGATGGTCTCCTCCATGCCCACCAGGAAAACTGTGGGGAACTCCAGACCCTTTGCGCTGTGCATGGTCATCAGCACCACGCTGTCCGCATCCTTGTCATAGGTGTCCAGATCCGTATACAGCGCCACATTTGCCAGATATCCGTCCAGGGTCTCATCGCCGGATTCCTTCATGAAGCTGAGGATACTGCTCTTCAGCTCCTTTACATTCTCGGCGCGGGTAATATCCTTGTCGTCTGTCGAGGTCTCCAGGAGGCGCAGATAACCGGTCTTTTCCAGCAGCTCGTCATACAGTGCATCGGGCGTGTTGTTTTCGGAAAAACGCCGCAGTTCTTCGATCATCTGGGCGAAAAGCAGCATTTTCCCGGCGGCACGTTTCAGATCCGGATAGCGATCTGAATGGCTCAAGACCGAGAAGAGGCTTTGATCCTCCTGCCGTGCGATCTCCCGGGCGACCTCCATGCTCCGCTCACCGATGCCCCGGGGCGGGCTGTTCACGATCCGCAAAAGCCGCAGATCATCGGCTGGGCTCGCGATCACGTTCAGATAAGCCAGCATGTCCTTGATCTCCGCGTGATCAAAGAATCGGGTTCCGCCGATGATGCGATAGGGGATCCCGCTGCGCTTGAAAGCAAATTCCAGCTGATTGGACTGGGCGTTCATTCGGTACAGCACCGCGTGATCCCGCCAGTTCGCGCCCTGGCCAAAGCTGGCAACAATGTTGGAAGCCACAAACTGGGCTTCCTCATTTTCGTTATCGGCGCAGTACAGCTCGATCTTGTCCCCGGCCCCGGCATTGGTCCACAGTTCCTTTCCCTTTCGGCCCAGGTTGTTGCGGATCACGGCGTTTGCCGCGTCCAAGATGTGGCCGGTGCTGCGGTAGTTCTGCTCCAGACGAATGGTGCGGCAGTTGGGGAACTGCTTTTCAAAGGAGAGGATGTTCTCGATCGTCGCGCCGCGGAATTTATAGATGCTCTGGTCATCGTCGCCGACGACGCAGATATTGCCCCATCCGCCGGCCAGCGTGGAGGCCAGCAAGTACTGCAGGTGGTTGGTGTCCTGATACTCGTCCACCAGAACATACTGGAAGCGGCGCTGCCAGTAGGCGCGGACATCCTCGTTTTCCAGCAGAAGCTTTACAGTAAAGGCGATGAGATCGTCAAAGTCCATGGCGTTGGCCGAGAACATCCTGCGGGCATACTCCTGGTAGACCTGCCCCACGCGGGCCCTGCGAAAATCGCTGGAGGCGCGTGCCTGCCGCTGGTATTCCTCCGGCCCGATCCGGGCGTCCTTGGCGCGGCTGATCTCCCCTAAAACAGAGCGGACCGGATAGGTCTTCTCGTCCAGCTCCATTTCCTTGAGGATCCGCTTTACAAGACTCTGACTGTCGGAAGTGTCATATATTGTGAAGTTATCTGCAAAGCCCAGCTTCTCTGCATCGCGCCGCAAAATGCGCACACAGGCGGAGTGAAAGGTGCAGGCCCAGATGTCGTTTGCTTCGGGACCCAGCATCTTTTCCAGGCGGGATTTCATCTCGTCGGCAGCCTTGTTGGTGAAGGTGATCGCCAGGATCCGCCACGGCGCGACGGGATCCAGAGCCGCCAGCTTTTCCGCCTCGGGACCGCCGGACTCCAGCAAACGCAGGGCGCTCTCGTCCGCGCCTGGGGGCAGCTCAGTGCTGTCGCTGGCGCGGCCGAACTTCAGGAGATTTGCGATGCGGTTGATGAGTACGGTGGTCTTGCCGCTGCCGGCGCCCGCTAAAATCAACAGGGGGCCTTCCGTCGCCATCACAGCTTCAAGCTGCATGTTGTTGAGTCGGCCGTATTCAGCCTGAATCAGCTTTTTTCGTGCGCTGCAGAAGCGCTCTTGAAATGTCGTCATCATGGCATGCATTGTAGCACGAAAGCGAAGCAGATACAAGCGCGGATTGCATCGCCGTTTCCAATATATGAAAACAGGGGCAAGCGGCTTGCAAAACGGAGAAGCTTCAAGTAAAATGTAGAAAAGCTTACGCATTTTCGAGAATCCTACAGACGAGAAGGAATGCTCATGACGAAGATCAAATCTGTTTTCCGCAGGATCTGGGACCTGATAAGCGATCCGCGGTTGGAAAAACCGCTGATGATCGCAGCCCCTGTTCTGACGCTGGTGCTGGTTGGGTTGATCCTGCTTCCGCGTCTTCTGAACACAGATCCTACCGCAAAGGCGAGCGTGATCGTGGAACCGGCTGTTCAGACGATAGCTCCTGCCGCCGCGGTTACAGCGCCATCGCCGGAAGCAACGATCGAGCCAACGCCCGATCCGACGCCCGATCCGACGCCGACTCCCACTGACACTCCGCAAATTGCCTTGCATCTGGCGGCAAACTCCGTCAATCGGGATCTTTATGTCAGAGTGATGGGGGAGAATGGTGACCCGGTCACAGGTCACACTTTCCGGCTGGATTTTCTCTTTCCGGACGGCTTGACCTACAGTTATGATACCGAAGAAGACGGGAGCAGCTGCTATCTGGTCCATTTGGAGCCCGGGGAGTATAAGGTCAGCATGCAGCCCTATGAGGGTTACTCGGTGCCGGACCCGATCCAATGCACCGTTCGTGCGGATGCCCAATATACCCCCATCGAAGACATTGAAGCGGTTGTGGATGTGAAGGATGTGTCCGAGGTTTCCCAGGCTGAGGTCCCCGATGAAACAAACGACGCTCCGGAGGAGACCGTGCCGGAAGTCATTGTGATATCCAATGAGGAGCTGTCCGAGGATAAGGTCCCGGTACTGGATGAACAGGGCAACCAGCTTTATATCTATCGGTTCCCATTAGGCCCGAACGGGTACTTGCTCTATCGCGGCACAGACATTGAGAGCGATGTGTTTCCCGTGGATGAAGATGGGGATGAGATCCCGGAATATGGTCTGTATCTGGTCGAGCCGGAGATTCAGATAGAAACGGAAGAACCGGCAGATCCGGAGGAACCCGGTGATCCTGGTGATACTCCCGGAGAAGCGGAGCTGCCTTACTATGTCAGCGTAGCGCTCTTCAAGCCTGACGGAACTCCTGTGGATACATACGAATATATTCTGGTGCCGCTGACGGAAAGGATCGAAAAGAAGGTCGGTTGGCAGACCATTGACGGAAAAGAGTACTTTTTGTATGAAGACGGGAGTATGGCGGTCGGCCTGAAACGGATCGGAGGAAAGCTCTACTATTTCAATCTGTACGGTGTAAAGGCGAACTCGATCGGGATCGACGTATCCTTCTATAATGACGACATCGATTGGCAGGCGGTCAAGTCCCAGGGGATCGACTTTGCCATTATTCGCATAGGTGGTCGAGGCTGGAGCACAGGGGTGCTGTACGATGACAGCCGTACCCAGGAGTATCTCCGCGGCGCTCACGCTGCCGGCATCAAAGTGGGCGTTTACTTCTATTCCACCGCTATAAATCCCTATGAAGCGGTGGAAGAGGCAAGTGTGGCGCTCAAAGCGGTAGGGGGGATCTCTCTGGATTACCCGATCTTCATCGATATGGAGTACTCCGGGGACTATCCCTCCGGGCGAGCTGACCGCCTTTCGGCCAGCCAGCGCTCTGAGATCGCAGTTGCGTTTTGCGAAACGGTCCGCAACAGCGGTTATCGTCCCGGCGTTTACGCCGGACAAAACTTTTTGAAGTCCGCAATTAACTACAGCTCCATATCCGGCTATACCATCTGGCTTGCCAGCTACACCAGGGACAATCAGCTTCCCAATTATTCCAATCGCTACGACATCTGGCAGTTTACCGACCGGGCCTATGTGGACGGGATGGACGGCGGTGTGGATATGAATGTGATCTTCTGATGGAGTGATGCGAAAAAGCTCCTGTGTTCATGAACACAGGAGCTTTTTCTGGTTTTTCCGCAGGGTTTACTTATGCGCTTTGAGGAGTGGAATCACTCCTTGGCGGAATTCTGCTGATTCTCGGACAACTCCGACTCAAAGCTTGCTTCCTCGTAAGGAGCGCTCTTTTTGCCGAACTGTTTTTTCTTCTTCTGCAGGACCAGGAACGCCGCGATGACAGCCAGCAGAAGGGCGGAAGCAATCAGGAGAATGATAAAGAGGGTGCTGTTGGATTCGTCACCGGTACGGGGCTGCTTGGAATCATTCTGGGGCGTGATACCCTGGGTGATGGTCAGCTTGCCGTCGATCTTGGTGATGTTGTAGTTTTCGGTGACATCGGCGCCCTTCGCGTCAACGATGTGGACCTCGGTGACTTTCTTGACATAGGTTCCCACATTGATGACACCGTTGGTGACAAGGTTGCCCTTCGCGTCCGTAACGGTAAACTTGACGCCGTCTTTATCCCGGAACTTGTGACCGCTGACCAGGGAGGTGGCCTTAACATTGTTGTTCACAAGGGCCTTGCCGTCATAAGTCTTGCTTGCGGAGACGGCTTCCAGGGTCAGATCGAATTTCTTGACGGTCAGGGTGGCGTTGGCTGCGGTGATCTTATACTTGTCGGGGCTTACGTCGGAGCCGTTCTTGTCCTTGATGGTGACGACGGGCACGATGGTGTAGGTACCGGCATTGGTTATCTCATCAAGCACCTGGTCGCCCTGCTTGATCTGCAGCTTCACGGAGGCTACATCGCCGTCCAGGAGGCCGCTGATGTTATAGCCGCTCTGATCCGGCTTGCGGGCGGTTCCGTCATAGGTCCAGGACTGATCCTTCGTGGTCACAGCAACGGGGATAGTGGTCTTCTCGCTTACGTTGATGGTCAGCTTCCCGTCGACCGTTTTGATCGTGTAATTTGCGGTCACGTCCGCACTGCCGTTGTTCGTGTCGACGATCCGGACCGCGTTTTTATCGATGCTGGTAACAAAGGTCTCTTTGCCGCTGCCTTTGACGAAGTCACCCCGCAGCTCATGGCCGGAGAGAAGGCCTTCAGCCTTGTAGCCGTGCTGGAATTTCTTGTCCGCCGTAGCGCAGTCTTTCGCCTCGATGACCTTGTTGCCGTTGGTGGTCACGGCGCCGGTGATGGCGGTAATGGTAACAGTGCGCGCAGTCACGGTGATCTTGCCGGCATTGTCGTTATCGATCGTGACGGCGTATTTGCTCTCCGTTACATCATTTCCGTCCTTGTCCTTGATCACAAGGGAGGAGATCCTGCTCGGAACAGGGGAGGCGGTCACGTCGGTGCTACCGCCTTCAAAGCTCACCAGGATGCTGTCGCCCTCGGCCAGAGCACCCTTGGTGATCTCGCAATCATTTGCGGTGATGAGGCTTCCGGAGTACTCCGCGGTGCGGTCCTTGGAGCGGATCGTGACGGCGATCTTCTCCGGGGGAGCAGGGGGCTCCACGCCTTCGCTCTCCCGATATGTGATCTCATAGTTCTCCGTGTTGTCGGTTTCACCGTTTTTGATGACGGCACCGGAAGGAACGGCAACGTATTTGCCATCCTCGGTCAGACGGACCGTGAGCGTTACAGACGCAATGCTGTCGCCCTCGTTCAGCGTACCGGAGAGATCGTAGCCGTTTGCCACATATTCATCGCCGTCTGCGATGGGGGCTTTTGCGGTAATGGTGATCTCTGTCTTGACGGGAATCACATCCGGATCAGGCGTAACAACGGGATCGGGAGTGACCTCAGGATCGGGAGTGACCTCAGGATCGGGAGTGACCTCCGGCTTTTCCACAGGTTCGCTGGGAACATATTTGAGCGCATAGTTTTCGGTGACGTCTTTGTCGCCGTGCTTGATCACGGCGGAGGAAGGCGTGCAGATAAACTGTCCATCCTGTTCGCTGACAGTCAGCGCGACCTCATCGATGGTGTCTCCTTCGGCAAGCTGCCCTTGATAACTGTAGAAGTTGGGAACAAAACCGTCATCCTGCTGTACGGGAACATTGGCGAGGATGGTGATGATGGGCTTCCAGGCAGCCTCAACGCGGCAGTCTGCAAAGGGGAGAAACGTCTCTCCGGGGTTCAGGGTAAGGGCGGCGCCGTTCTCGTAGCGGACGTTCCATTCGGAAAAATGTTTTGTCTCCGTATCTTCGGGAGCATCGCCGGCGGTATAGGGCTTACCGAAGGCAAGCTTGTTTCCCGTGCCTTCGGACTGGCTGTCTAAGACCTCGGTAACCGTGATTTCCGCCTCGGGATCAACAAGGGATAGGACTACTGTGATCGTGTATACCTGGGGGTCTGCCGTAGAAAAGGACGAAAACAGGTCTTCATTGAAGATTGCCTTCTTTTCATCGATGACCGTGTCCTCGGTCTCATCTTCCTCGGCGGCCAGAGCTTCGGCCTTCAAAGTGAGACTTGCATCCTTTTTGCTTGCAGTGAAGGGCAGTACTTTCGTTTTGGCGTCGTCCTTCAGCTCATCTCCGCGGAGGTAGGCCTGGGAAACAATAAAGCCCTCGGGCGGAGTAATGACCAGGTCGTTTTTGAGCAGGTCACTCATGACGACAGAGCCAGGCATGCGGGTCATCGGAACGGGTTTCTTTTCAGAATCGCCGCTGGGGCCATTTCCTTCCAGCAGAATGGAATAGGGCTTTTTGTTCAGCAGCTCCGTTTCCTTCTCTGCGGGGACGGGGATCAGTTTTTCCTCAGCTTCTTTATCCGGGTTCAAAAGAAAGAGCTCATAGACGAGAGACTCCTTTCCGGAGACCCTTGCCTCATCATCTGCAAACCCCAGGCTGCCGGCAAACTGGATCGAGAATACCAAAACCAGCAGCAGGCACAGCATGGTTTTCATTGCTTTCTTCATTTGGGTTCACCTCACAATGTAAAGGGTAGTGTGCTCAATGGATGGGAACGAGTTTTCCCTGAACGACGTAACGGGCGTCATAGAATTCATAAGAGCAGGTCGAGAGAGTAATGATATGGTCTTCGGAGTTCAGCTCTACGTCTGCCTTGAAATCCGACTGTGATGCCATGCGCTTCAGGTAGCTGTCGTATGCTTCAGGACTGTCAAAGGAAAAAGTGTAGGTGTCGGAATCCGCGTCGGTCAGATACGCGGCAAAGATCTCGACACGATAGTTCATGTCCCTGGTGCTGAGGTACATGATGGGATGTTCCCGGTAGTAGTTGACGTTCGTGTAGTTGACGAGACTTGCAAATTTGGAGCCATCCTGCATGTGATGACCGTAGATCACGGTGTTTTCACTGGAAAAATCACGGTTGCAGTTGCAGTCAACAAACAGGGAGCCGCTGAGGCTTCGGGTGCCGTCCAGGAAGTGGTCCAGGTAAAACTCGTTGTTGTCTGCTTCAACTACACCATAATCGATAGGCGTTGAAGGGCTGTAGATCCAGGCAACGGCATCGGGATAATCTGAGAAGAACTTATCAAGATCGTACATGCTGTTGAGCGGAGAAATCTCATCGTCAAGCTTGATCGCGTCTTCTGTTTCGGTTGAGTAGACACGGGGAGTAGGGGAGACGGCCTGCTTAATGGAATACTCGGTAGCGGCGCCGCTGTCCTTTACCCTGGCCTCTTTGTGTTCGAGCTTGTCAGTAATGAGCTTGTAAGCGCTGAAAATCATGACGCCTACCAATGCACCGGATACGATAACAAGCAGAAGCTGTACATATTTTTTCACGCAACAGCCCCCTTTCCTTTGCTATGGCCCCATTATAGTACAAGAGTTTCAAAAAAGAAACATAAGAAGTCTTAAGAATGGCCGAACGGTCTGGAAGGTCCAGGCAACCATGGAAAACACGTCCATAAAAAAACACAGACAGGATTTCTCCTGTCTGTGTGCTGGAGGCGCCACCCAGATTTGAACTGGGGAATCGAGGATTTGCAGTCCTCTGCCTTACCACTTGGCTATGGCGCCATATAACATTTGCGGGCTGAAGGCCCGCAAATGTATTTTGTGGAGCGGGCAACGAGGCTCGAACTCGCTACCTCCACCTTGGCAAGGTGGCGCTCTACCGGATGAGCTATGCCCGCGAAGACCCCGCTGATAGCGGGGTGGTGCCTCCGGTCGGAGTTGAACCAACGACACGCGGATTTTCAGTCCGCTGCTCTACCTACTGAGCTACAGAGGCATATTGACATCTTTGGTGGGAACAACTGGACTCGAACCAGTGACCCCCTGCTTGTAAGGCAGGTGCTCTAACCAGCTGAGCTATGCTCCCGCGCTGACAGCTTTGTTATCATACACGAAACAAAGCTGAATGTCAATAATTATTTTCAAATATTTTCTTCCGCTTCTTCCGGCTCCCGGATGAGGCTCTGCAATTCACCGGGGGTAAAGGTATACAGCGTGTTGCAGAACTGGCAGCTCACATCCACCGGCTTTCCTTCGTCGGCCATATGCCGGAGCTCCTCCGGGCCGATGCTGACCAGCGCCTGCTCCACGCGCTCCCTGCTGCAGCCGCAGCGATAGCCCACGGGGCTTTCGCCGACCAGATGATATTCCATCCCCTTGAGTACCTGGGCGAACATGGCTTCTGCACCGTCCTCAGCCAGGACGGTGGTAAGCTGGTCCATCATAAAGATGTTATCTTCCAGCCGATCGATCAATGCTTCATCCGCTCCGGGCATAAGCTGTACCAGGAAACCTCCGGCCGCTTTGATGCTGGAATCGGTATCGACCAGGACGCCGAGAGCGCAGGCAGAGGGGACCTGCTCACTGGAGAGCAGATAAGCTGTCAGGTCCTCCGCAATTTCGCCGCTGACCAGTTCCGTGGAGCCAATATAGGGCTCCTTCAGCCCGATGTCGCGGCTGACGGTGAGCATTCCGTCCCGTCCGACCGCAGCGCCGACATTGAGCTTTCCGTCGCTGCGGAGAGGGGGATCCACATGGGGATCGTCCACATATCCCCGTACATAGCCCTGGGAATCCGAGACGGCAACGACGCTGCCGATGGGTCCGCCGCCGTTGATGCGGATGGTGAGACTGGCTTTTTCTTCCTTCAAGCTCTCACCGAGAAGGGAGGCGGCGCAGAGCGTACGCCCCAGGGCAGCGGAGGCGGTGGGGGAGCAGCCGTGGATCTCCCTGGCGCGCTGAACGGTATCCCGCGCGGTGACGACTGCCATTTTTACATAGCCTTCGGCTGCGGTGGCGTGAATGATCTTATCCATGAAAATCCTCTCCTCTGATTGCGGTGATCAGCATTCGTCCCTGATCGGACTGAGGGCCGTCTTCGTGCAAAACTACAGAAGAAAAGCCGGCCCGCTCCAAAAGAATGCGGAGGTGCTCCGGATCGTGGGCGTATTCCAGGTGCTCTTCCGCGCTGCGGCTCCACAGACGGCCGCGTCGCTCAAAAAGATCCATGCCGTAAAGAACTGCGTTTTTCTCCTCCTGATAATCTGCCCGCCAGACGCAGAACACATCCTCTTTTTCATCAAGAAAAATCTGCCCGTCCAGAGAGCGGAACCAATCCGGCAATCTTACGTCAAATAAAACGAGGCCGCCGGGACGGACAAATAGATGAAGACGGCGGAATACCTCCGGAAGTGCCTCGGGAGGAATGTAGTTCATCCCATCCAGGGAACAATAAGCTGCGTCCACAGTTCCGTAGAGATCCAATTCTTCCGCCTTTTGATTCAGAAACAGCGGAGCACAGGGGAGACCGACGCATTTTTCCTGCGCCTGCATCAGCATATCCACTGAAGCGTCCACACCGATCAATTCATATCCGCGTCGGGTCATTTCAGCGGTCAATGTTCCGGTCCCGCAGCATAAATCCAGAAGGAGACGGAATTCGCCGCCGCAGCGCCCGAACTCCGTCTCATAAAAATCTGCAAACGCACCGTAGGGCACGTCCCCTGTGAGCTGGTCATACCAGGACGCCAGTGAATCGTAGCAACTCACGGATTGTCATCCTCCACACGCTGAAACACGATGCCGTAACCGCCTTTTCCATACTGCAGGGAGCGGTTGACGCGGCTGATGGTGGCACTGGAGGCGCCGGTTTCGGCCAGGATATCATTATAGATCATGCCCTTATTCAGGCAGGAGGCAACCTGATAGCGCTGCTCCATGGCCATCAATTCCGAAATCGAGCAAAGGTCTTCAAAGAACTTCTTGCATTCCTCCACGTTTTCCAGCGACAGGATCGCCTGGTACAACTTTTCGTTGCGGGGCTTTTTCAAGAGTTTGTTCATGACGGCCTCCATATATCTGTTACATGATTTGATAATAATAAAATAACCTATTGAAACAAAAAAGTAAAGAGAAAAGTGGAAAATACCGGAAATAATATTGATTTCAGGAAAGTCTTGCGAATTGCAGGATATTCGATTATAATGAAACAAAGAAAGGAGTGAGTTGCAATGCTTAGCGTAAATATGACGGTCGTTTGGCTTGTCGCGATGATCATCCTTCTGGTAATCGAGGGGCTGATCCCAGGGCTTGTCTCCATCTGGTTTGCCGCCGGCGCTCTTGTGGCAATGGTCGCGGCCCTGTTTGGCGCGCCACTCTGGCTTCAACTCGTTTGGTTCCTGGTGGTTTCCATTGTGCTTCTGGCGCTGACGCGTCCCCTGGCAAAGAAGTACGTCAATTCCAGAACCATGCCCACCAACGCAGATCGCACCATCGGAAAAGAGTGTGTGGTGACGGAAGAAATCGATAATCTTCGCGGAACCGGCGCGGTTTCCGTGGACGGAAAGATTTGGACTGCGCGGTTGGAACAGGAAGATGGACGAGCCCCAAAGGGAAGCGTGGTCAAAGCGGTCAGGATCGAGGGCGTTCGTTTGATCGTCACAGACCGCTGATTGAATTCGTGTAACCAAAATTCTAATAATGGGAGGAAACAATATGAATTTCAGCGTTGGATCTTTTGCTTTGATCGCGGTTATTCTTGTGGTCGTTGTGATCCTGATCCGGAATATCCGCATCGTTCAGCAGGCACGTGCCTACGTGATTGAGCGTCTGGGTGCATATAAGGAAACCTGGAATGTGGGTATGCACCTGAAGTGGCCCTTCATCGAGAGAGTCGCAAAGGTCGTCTCCCTGAAGGAACAGGTTGCCGACTTCCCGCCTCAGCCCGTGATCACCAAGGATAACGTCACCATGCAGATCGACACGGTGGTTTACTTCCAGATCACCGACCCCAAGCTCTACACTTATGGCATCGAGCAGCCCATGGTAGCCATCGAGAATCTGGCCGCCACTACCCTGCGTAACATCATCGGCGACCTGGAGCTGGACCAGTGCCTGACCAGCCGCGACATCATCAACACCAAGATGCGCGCCATCCTGGACGAGGCCACCAGAGAGATCCAGAACGCCATGGAGAAGCAGATGAAGGCCGAGCGCGAACGCCGTGAAGCCATCCTCCGCGCCGAGGGCGAGAAGCGCGCCGCCATTCTGGAGGCCGAAGGCGAGAAGGAGTCCGCCATTCTCCGTGCCGACGCCAAGAAGCAGCAGCAGATCCTGGAGGCCGAAGGCGAAGCCGCGGCTATCCTGAAGGTCCAGCAGGCTACCGCCGAAGGTATCCGTCTCATCAACGAGGCGGCCCCCACGGAGGGCGTCCTGCGCATCAAGGCGCTGGAAGCCTTTACCGCCGCTTCCCAGGGACAGGCCACCAAGATCATTATCCCCAGCGAGATCCAGGGCCTGGCCGGCCTTGCCACCGGCGTGATCGAAGCCGCCAAGGAGAAGTAAGGCTTTTCCACAGCTTGATAGTATTAAGAGAGCGCCCATGGGGGCGCTCTCAAGCTGTCGACAAATTGTCGACAGCTTGAAACACAAAACGGGGAACTTCCGAAAAAGCTCCCCGTTTTGCATTGATTGAACGTGAAGAGGGGACTACCATCCCCTCTTCACAATCACCCCATGCGTGTCAAAGCCTTGCTGCACGTGTTTGTCTACGGTCATAGAGCGCCCATGGGGGCGCTCTCTATTTTCATAACAGGCTGATCGTCCTCCGCGGAGATTTTGCTTCTTGCATTGTTATGTTGAAGAAAAAATGCGCGGCAAGAGAGAAGCTGTGTATTCTTCAAGCGCCTGAAAGCTGATGTGGGGATGATAGACCGCCTCCAGCTCATCATGCATTTCCTTGGCTCTCCGCAGCTCAAGCAGGGCGTTTTTCAGCAGTGGGTCTTCAGCGTTCAAATCCGAAAAGGCAGTAAAGGCGAGCTTTGCGTCCGGAAGGATCAGGGCCTCCAGTCTGTCAGGATCAAGGGGTGAGGGGCATAGTACGGCGTTCCAGCCTTTTTTCTTGGCCTGCTCCGCGCCGTCGCGCAGAAGCGTTTCGGAACAGGGGAGGCACTGAAAACCGTCCAGTTCCATCCTCAGGCGCAGAATACCCTTCCATGTGATCGCGCTCAAAAACCGACGATAGAGGCGTCCCGTTCCTCCCCGATCCGGAAGAGCCTCCAGCACAGCACGGCCTGCATCGTCCGGGGCAGGACAAAGAGAGGCGTCAGTATTGGCAGCATACTTTTCCAGCAGACGGTAAGCAGATCCATACTTGCCCTTGTATGCTGCGTTCAGTTTCTGTAAGCGTTCGATTTCATGCGGATCGAAGGACTTACGGAAAAACGCGCCGAGGTTTACATAATCAGTATCAGCGCCAAAAATTCGCGGCTCGATCACATGGGGCGCGGTCCCGTCCACCCAGGCCTGTTTCAGATCAGGAATATAGATGCCGTCCAATGAATCCGGGTCGCCGGAGCAGAGTACGTAGTGGATGTCCAGCCCACGTGCCTCAGCTTCCTTGCCGATCCTGCGAAGAAAACTGGATTTCCCCGTTCCCGGACCGCTTTTCAGAATGTGCAGGAAAGCGTCTGTTGCGGGAGGAAAATCCTGATAGAGGGATACAAAGCCTCGCCTGGAATTGGCGCCGAGAAAATAGGTGAATGTCATGGCATACCTCCTTGAGATACTTCCAGTCTATGCGTTGTTCTGCCATGCTTGACATCTTGCCGGCGTTCTCCTATAATTTTCCCGGAGTTGATGCTTGTGTATACCTTTCTTTTTTTCGATTTTGACGGGACCCTGTTTGATACCGTAGAGGGGATCACCAAGAGCGTTCGGTATTCGCTGCAAAAGCGAGGAATGGACGCGCCGCTGGAGGAGCTGCGCTGCTTTGCCGGTCCTCCGCTGGAAGAGATGTACATTGAGAAATTCGGCTTTTCTCCGGAGGCTGCGGTCCAGGCTGTGCGGGACTTTCGGGAACGCTACGTCCCCATCGGACTGTATGAGAGCAGAGCCTTTCCGGGTATGCGGGAGCTGCTTGCAGACCTGCGCACAGCGGGGAAAAAACTGGCGGTGACCACCTCCAAACCTCAGAGCCTGGCGGAAGAATTGCTCCGCAGGGAGAAGCTGGACGGCTTGTTTGATCTGATCTGCGGCGCGGGGGATCAGGGAGAGGGAAATGCCAAGTGGCAGGTCCTGCAGCGCGCCATGGAGAAGCTGGGCGCCGGAACAGAGGAATCTGCTCTGATTGGGGACACCAAATACGATGTGGCCGGCGCGGTGCGCGTGGGGATCCCCTGCATCGGCGTTGCTTACGGTTATGCGGCTCCCGGAGAGCTGGAGAAAGCCGGCGCCGCTGCGATCGTACAGGATCTGCGCGAATTGAAAAAGCTGCTACTGTCATAGCGAAAGGAAGCCGGCGTGGGAAAACTCTCACACCGGCTGCGTATTGGACGGGATCGGAATTTGCAGGACTTCCAGCCCTTGACGCTCTGCGTAAAGAATGGTGCTCATGGTTCCGCCCGGGGTGCCGTTGTAGCAGGCAAGCAGCAGGGAGGAACGGTCTACCATGTAGCGGTTGCGGCGTATCATGCATTCGGGGCTGTAGGCGATCTGCAGGACGGTGACCTGATCGCAGCGGTCGATCAATCCGTTGTAACGGACACGCTGAGGCCGCTCCCAGAGCTCGGGCTGGTTGCCGCAGGGAATGACTGCGTCCAGCGTGATCTCCGGATGGATCTCCCGCATGGCCAGTACGGCGTCTGCAAAATACATATCGCAGCCTTCGGCCATCCCGCAGAGAAAATGTCGATAACCCCGATCATAGATCTCTACAAGTGCCTGGACCATCTCAAGCTTCAGATCCACACAGCGCAGATCGTCTTCCCGATAGCGCCAGGGGAGTTTTCCGGGACGATGACCGGTAAAACAACAGGTCAGTTCACGTTTCCGCATCTTTCCGCTCCTTTGTTTACTGGTTCTATTGTAGCGTGTAAAAACACACTTGTCAAAGGGGAGAGGCTGTGCTATACTGCGTTTGTCTTCAGGGCAGGGTGTAATTCCCGACCGGCGGTACAGTCCGCGAGCCTTCGGGCCGATCCGGTGTGATTCCGGAACCGACAGTGACAGTCTGGATGGAAGAAGACGGGAAAATCTGATATTCCTGTCCTCTCTTTATGTCTGCCTGAAGTCCGTTTTGGTCTTCAGGTGTTTTTTATGGAGGGAATCGTATGGAAACACTGAGAAAAACATTTGAGTCCGCGAAGGACAACCTGGGCTTTTTGCTGATCTGTCTGCTGGTGTTTGCAGGCCTGTTTCTGATCGCGCTGCTTTTTGAGCGGCTGCTGGTCAAGAACCGGAAAAAGCTTTCCGATACCCATTACATCAGCTACACCGCCATCTTTTCCACTATGGCGGCGGTTTTGATGTTGCTGGAGATCCCGCTTTTCTTCGCACCGGGCTTCTATAAGCTGGACCTGAGTGAACTGCCGATCATGATCTGCACCTTCTATCTCGGACCTGTGGCGGGCGTTGTTTCGGAGTTTATCAAAGTCGCGCTGAAGCTGCTGATCAAAGGGACCTCTACCGCTTTTGTGGGAGACTTTGCAAACTTTGCCGTCGGCTGTACCTTCGTGCTGCCGGCCAGCATCCTGTATCACGCCAAACCCAGCAAGAAAACGGCTCTTTGGGGAATGATCCTTGGAACTCTGGTGATGACGGTATTCGGCAGCGCATTCAACGCGCTGTATCTGATCCCCAAGTTTGCCCAGCTATTCCACATGGAGCTGGAGAAGATCGTTGCCATGGGCACGGACGTGAACGCCGGCATCACCGACGTCTACACTCTGGTCCTGTACGCTGTCGTGCCGTTTAACCTTCTCAAGGGTGCCGTGGTTTCTGGCCTGACCTTCCTGCTGTATAAGCGTATTTCTCCTTTGATGCACAAGGGAGACGCCCGTAAGAAAAAAGCGGCGTGATAATCCTGAAGCAATTTGCCCCGGAATTGCAGTCCGGGGCAGTTGCTTTTTTCGGGAAAAATGATAAAATACTGGCAGAATGATTCACGGAGGGATCGGTATGATCATCACCATCGGCAGAGAACACGGCAGCAACGGGCACCTGATCGCCAGCGGTCTTGCGGAGGAATTGGGCTATCGCTGCCTCAGTAAGGAAATCGTGGACAAGGCGGCTGAGGATTCCAGCTTCAATAAGGCGATCCTTGCCTCCTATGACGAGAAGCGGATTTCGCCCTATATTGCCACATCTCCTCACTATATGGGCATGGGAGAGGGCTTTCGCCTGAGTACCCAGATCGCTGCCGCCCAGTTTGACGCCATCCGGAGTCTTGCCGAAGCAGGGAACTGCATCTTTGTTGGCCGCTGCGCGGACTATGTGCTGCGGAATCGGAAGGATCTGTTTCGGGTGTTTATCAGCGCTCCTGTGGAGTTCCGGGTCCGCACCATGATGGATCGCAAGGGACTTAGCGAGGAGCAGGCGAAAAAGTTGATCCGGCAGGTGGATAAGGACCGTTCCAGCTATTATAAATACTATACCGATCAGATCTGGGGCGAGATCGAAAACTACGATCTTTGCATCAACAGCGCCCGTGTCGGTGTGGACGCCGCAGTCAAAGCCATTGCCGGCGTCGTTCGCGGCCTGAGCGGGGAATGATAATCTAGTATATGGCTTTTTCAGAACAAGACCGCGCCCTTCCGGGGGCGCGGTCTTGTCAAATATAAGATCAGTTGAAGCTGTCAGCGTTCATCTGGAAAAGTCGATCTACTTGACGGCGCAGAGCCGCGTTTTCCGGCTGCTCCAGGCCCGGGTCCTCCGCAAGCAGGGAGAGCGCCGCCTGCTGGGCCCTCTGCAGGACCTGGGTGTCCGCCCCCAGATCGGCCACGTGCATTTCCGGCAGGCCGCTCTGCCGTGAACCGAAGAAATCTCCGGGGCCGCGAAGACGCAGATCCTCGTTTGCCACCTCGAAGCCGTCACAGGTTTTGCAGAGAATGTCGAGTCTTGCCCGGACATCCTCTCCGTCTGCATCGGAGACCAGGATACACCAGCTTTTATGGGACCCGCGGCCGACCCGGCCACGGAGCTGATGAAGCTGGCTGAGTCCGAAACGCTCCGCGTTTTCTACGATCATCAGCGCCGCATTGGGTACGTCCACACCAACTTCGATCACCGTTGTCGAGACCAGAACATCTGTCTCGCCCGAAACGAAGGCCGCCATGACGGCGTCCTTTTCTTTCGCCTTCATCCTCCCGTGAACGCAGCCTATACGCAGTTCCGGAAAAACAGCCGCGAGTTCTTTTGCGTGTTCCTCCGCGGATTTCAGCGGTGTTGGAAGCTCGTCGTTTTCCTCCACCATCGGACAGACCACAAAAACTTGTCTGCCCTCGGCTGCCAACCTTCGGATAAAGCCGTTAAGCCGTTCCCGATAGCTCTCATTCACGGCAAAGGTATCCACCTTTTGTCGTCCCGGCGGCATTTCATCGATGATCGAAACGTCAAGATCTCCGTAGAGGATCAGCGCCAGCGTGCGCGGGATGGGGGTGGCGGACATGACCAGCACATGGGGTCTCCGTCCCTTACCGATCAGGGCGGAGCGCTGGCCGACGCCGAAGCGATGCTGCTCATCGGTGATGACGAGACCCAAATTGGCATATTCCACGTCTGCACTGAAAAGAGCGTGTGTGCCGATGATCAGATCCAGCGCTCCGGATTTCAAAGCCTCTTTGATCTGACGTTTCTCTTTCGCCGTAGAGGATCCGGTGAGTTTCCCGATCCGGATGCCGAAAGGAGCCAGAAAGCTGCTCAGAGTCGTCATGTGCTGCTGGACAAGGATCTCGGTGGGGGCCATGAAAGCACTGCAGAGCCCATTCCGGCTGGCTGCCCAGATCAGCGCGGCGGCCACCAGGGTCTTGCCGCTGCCCACGTCGCCCTGCACCAGACGGCTCATGACCGCGCCGGAGCCCATGTCGGCCAGCGCCTCCTGAACGGAACGGCGTTGGGCGCCGGTGGGGGAGAAGGGCAGCGATTTCCAGAACTGTTCCAGATCGACGGGAGCAAGGCGTATCCCTTTCTCCCGCACCCGCTCGCCGCGGATCTTCCCGAAGGCACAGGCAAGCGTAAACAGTTCCTCAAACACCAGCCGGCGTCTTGCGATCTCCAGAGCCTGGAAATCGGCAGGAAAGTGAATGTTCTCATAGGCGTAGCGTGCAGGACAGAGCTGTTCCTGACGGCGGATACGCTCCGGCAGGATCTCCGGAAGCTGTTCTCCGCATGAATCAAGTCCCTGACGGACGCTCTGCAGAACATTTCGCTGGGTCAGACCGGAAACCAGGCGGTAGACCGGCATGATCCGCCCCGTGACACCGCCCTCGGATCCTTCCTGCTCGCAGACAGGGTTGACCATACTGCGCCTGGTGCCGTTGACTTCGACCTTTCCGTAAAAGACGTAGCTCTCTCCTTTGCGGATGCTGTCTTTTCGGTATGGCTGGTTAAAGTAGGTGATCTCCACCATGCCGCTCTCATCCACGGCGCGGAGCTTTACCAGATCCAGACCTCTGCGGATCCGGGTCAGTCGGGGCGTATCCGCCGCCAGCGCACGGATGCAGACGCTTTCCCCGTTTTGGGTCAGCGCGATGGGCTTATAGACGCTTCGGTCTTCGTAGCGGCGGGGGAAAAAAGAAATAAGGTCATAGAGAGTAAAGACGCCCAGCTTATGAAAAGCCTGCGCCTTTTTCTCTCCTATGCCTTTCAGAAATCGTACTTCCGTTTCCAGTTGTGCCATATTATTCCGAGTATACGACCTTGTATTTATCAGCCTCGGGTGAGAGGGTGAAGTCTTCCAACAGTCCCTTGGTGCAAACGATCCGGTCGTCGTTGGTGATGAGGATCATTTCGAAGCCGCCGTAGGTCCGCCAATAGTTGAGCGCCTTGCTCTCCCCCAGGACGAACATGGCGGTGGACAGGCAGTCAGCCATGGTTCCATCCTCGCAGATGATGGTCACGGACCGCAGAGCGCTGCCGCTGGGATAGCCGGTGGCGGGGTTGATGATGTGATGGTAGACCGTGCCCTTCAGGGTGAAATTGCGCTGGTAGGGACCGCTCGTGACGACGGCAGTTTCGCCGACGCCGATAACGCCCACATAGCCATTGGGGTCTTCCGGGTCCTGAATGGCAACTTTCCACAGGCTCCCGTCAGGCTTCAGACCAAGGGTCTGCACATTGCCGCCAAGGGAGATGATCCCGCTTTCCACACCGGCCTGACGCATGGAATCAATGGCGTTTTCCGCCGCACAGCCCTTGGCCACTGCCCCGAAGGTAAACTGGCCGTTCTCGGGGATGATGAGCGTATAGGAGCCGGAGGCAGGGAAACTGGTGAGGATCATCTTGTCAAAGCATAGCCGGGAAAGATCCTCCTGGATCTCAGCGTCGGTGGGCTTGTAATACTTCTGGTCCACAAACCCCCAGCGCTTGACGAGCGGGTACAGACTCAGATCCAGAGCGCCGCCGCTCTGGTCATAGACGGTCTTGGCGCTGGTGAGCATCTTGGCGATCTGGGCGGATACCACGACGCTGGCGCCGTTGGCGTGATTGATGGCGTATACCGTGCTGGTGGGAAGCTCCGGATCCAGCATTACATCCATGGCCAGGATCACGCTTTCAGCCGCGTTCAAGCCTGCCTCGGCGTTCTTGCCGTAGGCCGTCAGGGTCATGATCGTGTCCATGGCATAGATCTCCCGCTGTTCTCTGCGGTTTTCTCCGCAGGCTGCCAGCGGAAGGACCAGAAGCAGACACAGAATGAGCGCGGTCAGACGTACAAAACGTTTAGAGAAGATCTTTATGACTTTCATAGAATTCCCGATAGTCCTTTAGCATGTATTTGAGCAGGTTCGGGGTGTCCAGCTGATAGGGGCAGCGGCTGGAGCAGCTGTGGCACTCCAGGCAGTTTTCGATCTGGTTCATCTTGGCCTGCCATTCCGGGGTCATGTACTGCTGCCAGGGAGAGCGGCGGAGCAACATGTTCATCCGGGCGCAGTTGCGGATCTCAATCCCGACAGGGCAGGGCATGCAGTAACCGCAGCTGCGGCAGAAGGAACCGGAGAGCTCCTGGCGCTCTTTCTTGATAAAGGCGTTCAGCTCCTCGTCCAGGTCCGGGTCCTCTTCGGCAACAGCCAGCCACTGTTCCAGCTCCTCCAGCTTCTGGATGCCCCAGATGGGGACGACGTTGTCATACTGCTTCATAAAGGCGTGGCAGGCACGTACATTGGTCAGCATGCCGCCAGCGAGACCCTTCATGGCGATATAGCCCATGCCGGCTTCCCGGCACTTGTTTGCCAGCGCCAGATCGCGCTCGCTGGAAATGTAGCTGAAGGGGAACTGCAGCGTTTCAAAGAGGCCGGAGGCGATGCAGTCTTCCGCCACCTTGACCCGGTGCGTCGTGACGCCGATGTGGTCGATCCAGCCGCGCGCTTTCGCCTCCATAGCTCCTGCGTAGGCGCCGTTGGGGTCCTGCGGATCCGGGACCTCCGGGACCTGATGGAACTGGAAGAGATCGATATGGTCGGTTTTCATCATGCGGAGGCTGTTTTCGATGTGGGCGAGGACGCCATCCTTGTCCCGGGCAGCGCTCTTGGTGGAGATCACGATTCGATCCCGCACATCGGAGAGGGCCAGGCCGATCTTCTCCTCGCTGTCGGTGTATGCGTTGGCAGTGTCGAAATAGTTGATGCCGCCTTCATAGGCTGCCTGCAGAAGACGAACGGCGTAATCCTTGTCACAGCGCTGGACCGGAAGACAGCCCATTGCGGTTTTGGTGACCATCAGACCGGTTTTGCCAAGGGGGATTTTTTTCATGGTAGACCCTCCCGGAAAAATATTAAAACAAGACTTTACAAGTGCGGATGGATTTGTTATAATACCTCCTGCTCGAAAGCAAGGACATTATACCAGATGTTTTATTCCTTGTAAAGTTTGGGCAAAAAAGAATATGCGGCCGTAGCTCAGCTGGATAGAGTGCCAGACTCCGACTCTGGAGGTCGTGGGTTCGAATCCCGTCGGCCGTACCAAATACAGACATCCCCGCAGGGGGATGTCTGTATTTGGTTATGTCACTGTGTATGAACCCACGACCTCCAGGTGCGAAGCACGTTCAATCCGCCGGAGGCATTTCGCGCGAAGCGCGGAACAGGTCGTGGGTTCGAATCCCGTCGGCCGTACCAAATAGAGACATCCCCGCAAGGGGATGTCTCTATTTTTTGATTTGTTTAGAATGAGCGCCTCCGTTTATGGAGACGCTCATTCTGTAAAACTGTCTATGGCTGGATAATCTTTTTTGGATAATGACAGATAAATCACTCTTCGGAAAAATCTGTATCCATTGCGACCTGCAATGTGTAGTCCGGGAAGGCTTTCTGCACGTCGGCTACTACTTCCTCATACACTGCCCTGCGATCTTTTGCGTCGAAGCTGATGACCACATCAAAGCGCATGGCTTGCTGATCTTTCAGCAGGTAAAAGCCGTGGAGCTGCTTTACGTGCTCATGAGAAAAAACGATCTCACGGACCTTTTTGTGCGCCGCAATAACTTCTTCATCTCTGGTGTTGATGGAATACACGCCGACCGCGGTCAAAATGACATGATGCTCCTGGAGGACCTTCATTGTGATCTCCCGGATCAGCTGATCCAGCTGGTCTGCCGAATAAGTATCGGGCACCTCGATGTGGATGGAGCCGTTCCAGGTGTCCGGGCCGTAATTGTTCAGCACCAGGTCATACGCCCCCCGCACGTCGGGGAAGCTGGTGACCGTTTTCCGTATGCTCCGGGCAAGCTCTGCATCGTTCCGCTCGCCAAGGATCTGAGAGATCGTCTCCCGCAGCATTTCAATGCCGGACTTGATGATAACGAGAGAGATAATGGCGCCGAGCCAGGCCTCCAGAGAGACATGGAAGAGCAGGAAGATCCCGGCGGCAAGCAGGGTGGAGGCAGAAATGACAGAGTCCAGAGTGGCGTCTTTTCCGGAGTTGATGAGGGAATCGGAATTGACTTTTTCCCCGATCTTCTTCACATGGCGCCCCAGCAGGATCTTGACAACCACGGCTACGGCGACAATGATCAGAGAAACGGCATTGTAGTCCGGCGTTTCCGGGTGGAGGATCTGTTTGACGGACTCCACCAGGGAAGTGATACCGGCGTACAGTACGATCACGGAGATGATCATGGCGCTCAGGTATTCGATACGGCCATATCCAAAGGGATGCTTCTTGTCCGGTTCCCTGGCGGCCAGCTTCGTCCCCACGATGGTAATGAGTGAGCTGCCCGCGTCCGAGATGTTATTGACCGCGTCCAGGACGATCGCAATAGAGTTTGCCATCAGGCCGATCACGGCTTTAAATGCTGCCAGGAAAACATTTGCGACGATCCCGATAATGCTGGTTTTAACGATGGTTTTCTCGCGGGAAATCTCGACCCCGTTCGTTGTGACACTCTCGCTGAATTCTGTCATTTTTCCTCCTTTACAGGTACTGACCGGTAACAGATTTTTCGTTTCCTCGTATTTCTTCCGGTGTTCCACAGGCAACGATCCTGCCGCCCTGTTCTCCGCCTCCCGGCCCCATGTCGATCACGTAATCCGCATTGCGGATCACATCCAGGTCGTGCTCGATCACGATGACGGTTGCGCCGTTGTCGATCAGGGTCTGAAAAACACGCAGAAGGGTCTGTACATCCAGCGGATGAAGGCCGATAGTCGGCTCGTCAAAGACGAATACCGAATCTGATTGCAGTCTTCCCATTTCGCTCGCCAGCTTCAGCCGCTGGGCTTCGCCGCCGGACAGACTGGGAGTTTCTTCACCCAAAGTCAGGTAACCAAGGCCCAGACTTTGCAGCACTTCAAGCCGGCTGCGCACGAGCTTCATATCCCGGCAGAAGTCCAGAGCTGTGCTGACATCCAGCGCCATCAACTCCGGAAGGGAAAGCGCTTTCCCGTCCTTGTTCAGATGGCGGATCTGCCAGGCCTCCTTCCCATAGCGGGAGCCTCTGCACTCGGGGCAGGGAATGTCCACGTCCGGCAAAAACTGCACATCCAGACTGACGGAGCCGGTCCCATCGCAGACAGGACAGCGCAGGTCGCCCGTATTGTAGGAAAAAGAAGAGGCTTTTCGTCCCCGATCCCTGGCGTCAGGTGTCCGCGCGTAGATTTTGCGCAGCTCGTCATGGACATTGGCATAGGTCGCAACCGTGGAGCGCACGTTGATGCCGATAGGCGTCGCGTCGATCAGCTTCACGTGCTCGATCCCTTCTGCCGTAATCGATTTCACATGCTCCGGGAAACGCGTCCCGCCGGTCAGGGCGGAAAGCGCCGGGACCAGGCTTTCCAGGATCAGCGTCGTCTTTCCCGAGCCGGAAACGCCGGTCACGACGGTAAGACGTCCTTTCGGAAAATCCACCTCCAGGGGCTTTACCGTGTGCAGGGCATATGTGGAAAGGTGGATTGTTCCAAGCGAAAACAGCTTGTCTTTTTGCGCCTGTTTTCGATAAAGCTGATTTTGCTTCATCAGGAAAGGCCCGATCCGAGAGTCTGGATTCTCCGTGAGCTGGCTCACCGAACCCTCGGCAATGACCTGACCGCCTGCTGCTCCGGCTCCAGGCCCCATCTCGATGATCCAGTCAGCTTCCTTCAGGATCTGTGTATCGTGATCCACCAGCAGCACCGAGTTGCCGTCTGCGATAAGATCATGCATTACGCCGGTCAGGCCGACGATATTGGACGGGTGCAGCCCGATGGACGGTTCATCCAGCACGTATAAAACGCCGGTCGTCCGGTTGCGAACGGCTCTTGCCAGCTGCATCCGCTGCCGTTCGCCGGTGGACAGGGTCGAGGCAGCCCGGTCAAGGGAGAGGTAGGATAATCCCAGATCCATCAGCCGCTTTGCGACAAGATGAAAAGAGGCACAGATGCTCTCCGCCATGGGACGCATTTCTTTCGGCAGAGACGCCGGCACGCCCCGGACCCATTCGCAGAGATCGGACAGGGGCATTTTACATACCTGATCCAGGGTAAGGCCTCTTATCTGCGGCGCCCTGGCAGCTTCGGAAAGCCGTGTGCCGTGGCAGTCAGGGCAGATCTCCTCTTTCAGGAACTTCTCCACCCGCTTCATGCCTTTTTCGTCCGTGACCTTGTTCAAGGCGTTCAGAACGGTGGCCGTAGCGCTGTAATAGGTAAAGTCCATCTCCCCGGCAGTGGCCGTGTCCGCTTTTTTGGGACGGTAGAAGATGTGCTTTTTGACCATCGGTCCGTGGAGGACGATCTCTTTTTCCTCCGGTGTCAGATCTCGATAAGGAACATCGGTCCTGACGCCCATGGCCCGGCAAACGTCGGTCATCAGCGACCACATCAGACTGTTCCACGGTGCGACGGCCCCCTCGTCGATCGTCAGGGACACGTCGGGGATCAGACTGTTCTCATCCACCGTGCGGACCGTGCCTGTGCCGCCGCAGCATTTGCAGGCACCCTGGCTGTTGAAGGCAAGCTCCTCGGCTCCCGGTCCGTAAAAGCGTGCTCCGCATTCCGGGCAAACGATCTCTTTTTCCGCGGCAACGCTCATGGACGGGGGACAGAGATGCCCGTTGGGACAGCGGTGGCTGGCAAGACGGGAGAACATCAGACGCAGGCTGTTGAGAAGCTCTGTGCCCGTTCCGAAGGTGGAGCGGATCCCGGGTACACCGGGCCGCTGATGCAGGGCCAGGGCGGCGGGGACATACAAAACCTCGTCCACATCGGCTCTGGCGGCCTGCGTCATGCGCCTGCGCGTGTAGGTGGAAAGAGACTCCAGATAGCGTCTGGAACCCTCCGCATACAGAACCCCCAGCGCCAGGGAGGATTTTCCCGAGCCGGACACGCCTGCGATCCCGACGATTTGATTCAAGGGTATGTCCACGTCCACATTCTTCAGATTGTGTACACGCGCGCCTTTGATCTCTATTCTTTTAGGGATATGATCTGTGAAGTTTCGATCCATCTTAACTCTGCCGTCCTGTTTCGAAAAATACCCTTCATCCTGGGGGCGCAGCATGTTATCAAAAAATTATGGTACAAGCCAGAGCGGTTTTTGTCAAGTTCTCCTTGTAATCTC
Organism: Oscillospiraceae bacterium; assembly: GCA_902765595.1. Taxonomy (GTDB): domain Bacteria; phylum Bacillota; class Clostridia; order Oscillospirales; family Oscillospiraceae; genus Limivicinus. Next base: position 87,452 of record CACXAQ010000003.1, read on the forward strand.
ACAGAGCCATATCGTGATAACTTCATTGATTTGTGGTATCATTTTTCTTAGCTGCATGTTATAATGGTCTTGATTTCAAGCGACTGCGCTTGATAATGACCATCGGATGGCGAAATCAATCGAGAATTCGATTGATTTCGCTGCCAAACGACAGGTTTGGCAGCGAATGATTCTAAAAATCATTCGCCCGATGCTCATTGCAATGAGTATATGGCAAAACAGCCGTGCTGTTTTACCGCGCAGCAAAGCTGCGCGGCGAAAAGCTTTTTTGCTTCGCGGTACACTGGAGATTGCGGCATAACCGGGAGGTTTGCCGACGATCTCGCAGACCTCCCGCTGAAAGGCAATTGAAGTCAACAATGTTCAGGAGGGTAAATAATGAATAAAAATGACTGCATCATTCGTTTGGAAAGGACAGAAGACTTTAGAGAAGTCGAGTTTCTTGTCAGAGAATCGTTCTGGAACGTCTATCGCCCGGGCTGCAGCGAGCACTATGTGATCCATGCGCTGAGGGATGACCCGGCATTCGTGAAAGAACTGGATTTTGTCATGGAAAAGGACGGCAGGCTCATCGGGCAAAACATGTTCAAGCAAACGGTGATCAATGCCGACGACGGCAGAGACGTCCCTGTTTTGACCATGGGGCCGATCGGGATCACCCCGGAGCTGAAGCGCAAAGGCTACGGAAAGAGACTGCTGGATCATTCTCTGGAACAGGCTGCCGCATTGGGTTACGGCGCTGTCCTGTTTGAGGGCAATATCGGCTTCTATGGCAAGAGCGGGTTCGACTACGCCAGAAGATTCGGGATCCGGTATCACGATCTGCCGGAGGGAGCGGACGATTCCTTTTTCCTATGCAGAGAGCTGATCCCCGGCTACCTTGACGGCGTTACCGGCGTGTATCAAACCCCGCGGGGTTACTACGTGGATGACGCTGAGGTGGAGGAATTCGACAAAGCCTTTCCGTACAAGGAGAAGCTGAGGCTTCCCGGTCAAATTTTCTGAATGATGATTTGCTGAACATTGGAGCCGGTACGTTCGTTTCGGCGTACCGGCTCCTCTCTGAAGATTCGCGGCCGGATTATCCGCCGCATGAACAATATAGCAAGAGAAAATGAATGGATGCTGTATGCCGGATGTGTTGACGATAAAGGGCAGAGAATACCATTTAATCCGTCTTCTCGGGAAAGGAAAGGGCGGTTATTCCTATCTGGTGACCGATGGAGAGACCCTATTCGTATTAAAGCAGATTCATCATGAGCCCTGCGAATACTACAGCTTTGGAAACAAGCTGGAATCGGAGCTGCGGGATTATGAGACCCTGCAAAAGATCGGGATCCCCATGCCAAAGCTTCTGGATGTTGATCCACAGCAGGAACGCATTTTGAAGGAATATATTGAGGGCGAGACCGTGTCAGATCTGGTTCATGCTGGCCGTATGGAACATTCCTGGCTTGAGCAGGTGCGGGACATGTGCCGCCTGCTGTATCCTGCCGGGCTGAACATCGACTATTATCCCACGAACTTTGTCTTAAACGGCGGCAGGCTCTACTATGTGGACTACGAATGCAATGCCTACATGCGGGACTGGGATTTCGAGCATTGGGGGATTCAATACTGGACAGTCAAATGAAACGGGAGTAAAATAATGAAATTTCAACAATACCGGGAAGAGGATTATGAAGCGGTCTGCGCGTTTCTGATCGATCTAAATCGGAATGACCGGGATCATATCAACTGGAATTGGGCCCGTTTTGAATGGATGTTCGAGCATCCGGAGTTCGATAAGAATTCCATTTCCTCCATAGGGCTTTGGTTCAGCCATGACAAGGTCGTGGGCGCGGCGATTTATGACATGTACTTCGGCGAAGCCTTTTGTGCCGCATTGCCCGGATTTGAAGAGCTGTATCCGGAGATCCTGGAATACGCATACAGGGAACTGAAAGACAGCACCGGTCTCGGCATCGCGATCTGTGATGGCAATGGAAAAGAGATCGAAGCGGCAAAAGCCCAGGGGTTCGCCCCGGCTGAGCAGACCGAGACGGTGATGAAGCTGGAGTTGGACAGAATGATTCCAGGAAAGCTGTCAGAAGGCTTTCGCTTTGCGGAATTGGACCCGGCTAAGGAGGCCTATGCATTTCAGTGGCTCCTATGGCAGGGCTTTGACCACGGAGATGACCGGGCAGAATTTGAGCGGGAAGACCCGATTATCCCGCAAATCCGCAGGCGTTTTGATCCCGCATTGAGCATTGCAGCGGTCGATCAGGCAGGAAAAAAGCTTGCCTACTGCTGCCTTTGGTATCAACAAGGCACCGATTACGCCTATGTGGAACCGGTCTGTACGGTTCCCGCCGCCAGAGGAAAAGGCCTTGCCAAGGCTGTGTTGTTTGAAGCGCTGAATCGGGCGAAGAAACTGGGCGCGGAGAGAGCTTACGTGATTTCGGATATGGACTTTTATACGAAACTGGGATTTAAGATCGACCGACGGTATTCGTTTTATTGGAAAAGCTATTAATCATACATAGGATCGTTAAGAGCGAAAGGAGAAAGAGAACATGCCATGCACAACGATTCTGGTCGGGAAAAAGGCCAGCAATGACGGATCGACCATGATCGCCCGTACCGACGACGGGCATTTTGACGTGAAAAAGATGGTCGTCGTATCTCCAAGTAAACAGGGAAGAGTCTATAAAAGCGTGCTCTCCCATGTGGAGATCCCGCTGCCAGCCAAACCCCTGCGCTATACTGCCTGTCCCAGCGTGGATCTGAAGGACGGCATCTGGGCGGCCACCGGCATCAATGAAGCGAACGTGGGCATGACCGCCACCGAGACCATCACCTCCAACCCTCGGGTCCTTGCGGCAGATCCGCTGGTGGTGCTGAAAAAAGCGGAGAAGGAAGGAGAGACTGAGATCCCCGGCGGCATCGGGGAAGAGGACATCGTGGTCCTGGTGCTGCCCTATATCCGCACCGCACGGGAAGGTGTTCTGCGCTTGGCGGAGCTTTTGGAAAAATACGGTACCTACGAGTCCAACGGCATCGCCTTCAACGACGAAAACGAGGTCTGGTGGCTGGAGACCATCGGCGGCCACCATTGGATGGCAAGGCGCATCCCGGATGAATGCTGCGTCATCAATCCCAATCAATTCGGCATGGACGCCTTCGACCTGGAGGACGCCTTCGGCGCGCAGAGGGAACATCTCTGCTCCCGGGACCTGCGGGAGTTCATCGCGGAAAACCACCTGGATCTGAATCAGAACGGCGCCTTCAATCCCCGGGACGTGTTTGGCTCTCGCCGGGATATGGACCATATCTATAACACCCCTCGCGCCTGGTTTATGGGACGTTATCTTACGCCCTTCTCCCACCGCTGGGACGGTCCCGATGCTGAATTCGGGCCGGAGAGCGACAACATCCCCTGGTCCCTGGTTCCCGACCGGAAGGTAGCGGTGGAGGACGTAAAATACCTGCTCTCTTCCCATTATCAGGGGACGCCCTACAATCCCTATACCAATCAGGACACCGGCAAACGGGGGATCTACCGTTCCATCGGCATCAACCGCACCGGCGTTACCAGCGTTTGCCAGATCCGCAGCGGCGTCCCGGAGGCGGTGAAGGGCGTGGAGTGGATCTGCTTTGGCTCCACCACCTTCTCGGCCATGCTCCCGGTGTATCCCGGCGTCAGCAAACTCCCGCAATATTTGAGCGACGTGAGCCTGGACGTGTCCACAGAGAACTTTTACTGGGCAAGCCGGATCATCGACGCCTTGGCGGACCACAATTATGCTTCCTGCGTCCAGCAGATCGAGCGGTATCACAACACTGTGTTTACCAGGGGCCGCCAGATCCTTCGGGAGGTTGACGCCAAGATCGCTGAGGGAGCTCCGAAGACCGTGCTGCAGGAGGGAAACGAGGCCCTTTGCCGCATGGCCAGGGAGGAGACGACCGCCACGCTCAATAAGGTTCTTCTGGAGGCCAGCACGCACATGAAAAACGGCTATAATCTTGCGGATAACTAAGTTCATAGACAGACAAGCAACCGAAACAAAGGAGACAGCAGTATATGCTTGAAATCAGAGATTTGAGCTTCGCCGTCACGGAGGACGAGCGAAAAAAAGAGATCATCCACGATCTGAATCTGACGGTGGAAAACGGAAAATTTACCGTAATCACCGGCCCCAACGGCAGCGGGAAATCCACCCTGGCCCGGCTCATTATGGGTATTGAAAAGCCGCTCTCCGGCCGGATCCTTCTGGATGGGGAGGATATCACGGACCTTGACATCACAGAGCGGGCCAAGCGCGGCATCAGCTTTGCCTTTCAGCAGCCGGTGCGCTTCAAGGGCATCCGGGTGCAGGATCTGCTGCGCCTTGCCGCCGGGAAGAATCTTTCCATCTCCTCGGCTTGCGAGTATCTCTCAGAGGTGGGGCTCTGCGCCAGAGACTATATCGATCGGGAAATCAATTCCTCCCTTTCCGGGGGCGAGCTGAAGCGAATCGAGATCGCAACGCTCCTGGCCCGGCACACCAAGCTCAGTCTCTTTGACGAACCGGAAGCCGGGATCGACCTGTGGAGCTTCCAGAACCTGATCCGGATCTTTGAGAAGATGCGCAGCGAGATCCAGGACAGCTCCATTCTTATCATCTCCCATCAGGAGCGGATCCTGCAGATCGCAGACGAGATCGTGGTGCTGTCAGACGGACAGATCAGCCGCCGGGGAAGCCCGGAGGAAGTGCTGCCCATGCTCATCGGGCAGACCGCGCCGGTCAGCGCCTGCCAGAGACTGCAGTAAGGAGGGGATAGACATGGTAAAGCTTGACGCCATCCAAAAACGACTGATCGAGGAGATCGCGGATCTGCACAGCGTCCCCTCCGGAGCCTATAATTTCCGCGCCAACGGCGAGCTGGCCGGGCGTTCGACCACTGCCAATATCGATATTGTCTCCAAGACCGACAAAAGCGGCATCGATATCCACATCAAGCCCGGTACGAAAAACGAGAGCGTGCACATCCCTGTTGTTCTCTCTGCCAGCGGCCTGAAAGAGACGGTCTATAACGACTTTTACATTGGCGAAGACAGTGACGTGGTCATCGTCGCCGGCTGCGGCATCGACAACTGCGGCAGCCAGGACTCCGAGCACGACGGCGTTCACCGCTTCTTTGTAGGCAGAAATGCCAAGGTGAAATACGTGGAGAAGCATTACGGCTCCGGAGACGGCAGGGGACAGCGGATCCTGAATCCGGTGACGGAGGTCTACCAGGAAGAGGGAAGCTCCGTCGAAATGGAGATGGAGCAGATCAAGGGCGTGGATTCCACCCAGCGCACCACCCTGGCTGAGCTGAAGGCGGGGGCACGCCTTGTGGTGAAAGAGCGGCTCATGACCCACGGCAGCCAGAACGCCGTCAGCACCTATCAGGTGAACCTGAACGGAGCCGGCGCCACCGCGGACGTGGTATCCCGGTCTGTCGCCCGGGACGATTCCACCCAGACCTTTAACGCGCGCATCACTGGAAACGCCCCCTGCAGCGGCCACACGGAATGCGATTCCATCATCATGGATCGCGGCCATATTCTGGCGATCCCGTCTCTGGAAGCAAATGACGTGGACGCCATGCTGGTCCACGAGGCCGCCATCGGCAAAATTGCCGGAGATCAGCTTATCAAGCTTATGACCCTCGGCCTTACGGAGCAGGAGGCGGAGGAACAGATTATCAACGGCTTCCTGCGTTGAGGAACACATCAAATTACGACGAAAAACGCTGCGAGCATGTGATCCGCAGGATCCTCCGCGAGGCATGATTCATTGCAATACAGGCAGAAAGAGGACCGGGAGTAATCTTCCGGTCCTCTTTCTGTGCAAAAAAGCTTATTCGGTTACGATCGCAAGGATCTTTTCATAGCCCTTGTCCGCAAGGGGCAGTGCGTGGTGCAGCAGCGCCTCGCCTTTTTCCCTGTACGCATTCACAAAAGCCTCGTCCTTTATGGAGCCGATATTGATGAGCACGTTCAGCCAGGCACCCTGGATGCCGCTCTTCAGGCTCAGGAACGCGACCCCAAGGTCGCTGGCGGAGCTGAGGTTAAAACCAGCCTCCAGAAACGCTGTGGTGAGCGTAAGAGCTTCGTCACAAAGCTCCATACACTCCATGGGCGTCTTGGTGCAGGCCTTGAGTCCTTCCTGGATGGCGGCGCTTCGGGCGGCCTTCTGTTCCTCCGTATCCTTCGGCATGGCGAAGGCGGCGCTGACCAGGTTGAAGGCCTCCGTGTCCCGATCCATCACGTCCAGAAGCCTGGCCTTCAGTTCCTGCCCTTTTTTCTCCACCTGGGCGGCAAACTCTGCAAGCTCGGCGTACTTTTTACGTCCCTGGGTGAGACAGGCGACCATGGCGGTAAGCCCCGCACCGACAGACCCGGCCAGGGCCGCGGCGGAGCCGCCGCCGGGGGCGGGGGCGTCGGAAGCCATTGTATCCACAAAGCCGGTTACGGTCATTTCCGTGAGTTTCATTCCGGGCGCCTCTTCAGCTTTCCATGTCGATCAGGTGGTATTCCATGATCTGATTCTTGCAGTCGAAGTTTTCAATCTTCAGGTAGTACTCCGCGCAGTCGATCAGTGCCTTGGCGGGGGTAAGACCCACGATCTCCGTCCCGATGATGCGCACGCCGTAGCGATCCGCCAGAGTGCGGATCATCTCGTAGGCGTAGAACAGGGGCGTGTCCTCGTAGTTTACCATGTTCATGGAGACCTGGGCAATGTTGCGCTCTTCCAGCATGATGCCGATGGCCTTGCAGGAGCGGAAGCCGCCGGAGGAGCCGCGGATGGCTTTGGCGATCTTCTTGGCGATCTCCACATCGGCGGTATCCAGATTCACGTTGAATGCGATCAGGGGCATGCGCGCGCCGATGGCGGTGATGCCGGCGGTGGGATGGATCTTCCGCTCGCCGTAATCCGGCGCCCAGTCTTCCTGCAGCAGCTTCTCGGGCATCCCCTCAAACTGTCCCTTGCGGCAGGACGCCAGGTTCCTCCGCTCCGGACGGGTGGCGGAGTCCTCATACAGGAAAGAGGGGAGACGCAGCTCGTCCCAGACCCGCTGGGCGACCCGCTTGGACATTTCCACGCATTCCTGCACGGTCACGTCCATCTGAGGGACAAAGGGGATCACATCCACCGCGCCCATGCGGGGATGCTGCCCCTCATGCTTGGTCATATCGATGGTCTCCACGGCTTTTTTCGCCAACTGGAAGGCCGCCTCCTCGATGGCTGCCGGGGAGCCGATCAGGGTAAAGACGCAGCGGTTGTGGTTCCCATCGGTCTGCACGTCAAAGAGCGTACAGCCGGGGATGGCATTGGCCACATCCACCAGGCCCTGAAAGACAGCCTCATCCTTTTCCTTGCTGACGCTGAAGTTGGGGATGCATTCCACGAGCTTTGCCATATCAGATACCTCCGAAATATTGATTTCTGAAATGAGTTTATCACAGGCGGGCAAAAGTGTCCAGAGCCTTTCCCGTCAATTCTTTTTTGTCGTACATGACAGGAAAAGAAACACTGTTTCTCTTGCACTTGGGGGGCAAAAATGTTATATTGAATTCCGGCCATTATCGGATCTGCGGTCGGACATAAAACTGCCGCGGGTCTTGTACGAAGAATAACTAATTGGGAGGAGTTCGCATCATGAATCTCGCAGATGAAGCCATGACCATTAAACTGGATTATGAGCTGCCGGAATACCCCAAAATGGATCCCAGCTATCGCCGCGCGCCGCGCCGGGAGTCCAAGCTCAGCGAGGCAGATAAGGCTCTCGCCATCAAGAATGCGCTTCGTTACATCCATCCGGATCATCACGCCCAGATGGCGAAGGAATTCGCCCAGGAGCTGGAGGAGAAGGGCCGTATTTACGGTTATCGCTTCCGCCCGGAGGGCAAGCTTTCCGGCAAGCCCATCGACCAGTATAAGGGCAAGTGCGTGGAAGGCCGTGCCATTCAGGTCATGATCGACAATAATTTGGACTTCGATGTGGCGCTCTATCCCTATGAGCTGGTGACCTATGGCGAGACCGGCCAGGTCTGCCAGAACTGGATGCAGTATCGACTCATCAAGAAATATCTGGAGGAGCTGACCGACGAGCAGACCCTGGTGGTCATGTCCGGCCATCCCCTGGGCCTGTTCCATTCCCACAAGCTGGCTCCCCGGGTCATCATTTCCAACGGCCTGATGGTCGGCGCTTTTGACGATCAGGAAAACTTCAATCGTGCCGCTGCCCTTGGCGTGGCCAACTACGGTCAGATGACCGCCGGCGGCTGGATGTATATCGGACCCCAGGGCATCGTCCACGGCACCTTCAACACCCTGCTGAACGCAGGACGCCTGAAGCTGGGCATCCCCCAGGACGGGAACCTGGCGGGCAAGCTCTTTATCTCCTCGGGCCTCGGCGGCATGAGCGGCGCCCAGGGCAAGGCTGCCGTTATCGTCGGTGTCGCCTCCATCATCGCGGAGGTGGATGAGAGCCGCATCCAGACCCGTTACGAACAGGGCTGGGTCACCCATCGCACCGATGATCTGGCTGAGGCAGTCAAGATCGCGCTGGAGCACCAGAAGGCGGGCAAGGGCTGCGCCGTCGCATACCATGGCAATGTGGTGGACCTGCTGGAGTACCTGCTGGAGAAGGACATCCACGTGGATCTGATGAGCGACCAGACCTCCTGCCACGTCCCCTATGACGGCGGGTACTGCCCCCAGGGCCTGACCTTTGAACAGCGCACCGAGATGCTGGCGGAGGATCCCGAAGATTTCCGCAAGCTGGTGGACAAGTCCCTGCAGCATCACATCGAGCTGATCGAGAAGTTCCACGACCGCGGCACCTACTTCTTTGACTACGGCAACAGCTTCCTGAAGGCCGTGTACGACACCGGCGTCAAGAGCATCTGCAAGAACGGTGAGAACGACCTGGACGGTTTTATCTTCCCCTCCTACGTGGAAGACATCCTTGGCCCCTGCCTCTTTGACTACGGCTACGGCCCCTTCCGCTGGTGCTGCCTGAGCCGCGACCCCAAGGATCTGGAGAAGACCGACAAGGCCGCCGCCGAGTATATCAAGGCCCACAACCGTCGCTACCAGGACTATGACAACTATGTCTGGGTCCGGGATGCCCAGGAGAACAAGCTGGTGGTGGGCACCCAGTGCCGTATTCTGTATCAGGACGCCATGGGCCGCATGAACATCGCCCTGAAGTTTAACGAAATGGTCCGCAACGGTGAGATCGGCCCTGTGATCCTGGGCCGCGATCACCACGATACCGGCGGCACCGACGCGCCCTTCCGGGAGACCTCCAACATCAAGGACGGCTCCAACATCATGGCCGAGATGGCCACCCAGTGCTACGCCGGCAACGCGGCCCGCGGTATGAGCTATATCGCGCTGCATAACGGCGGCGGCACCGGCATCGGCCGCGCCATCAACGGCGGCTTCGGCATGGTGCTGGACGGCTCCGAGCGGGTGGACAATATCCTCAAGATGTCCATGCCTTGGGATACCATGGTTGGCGTTGCCCGCCGCAGCTGGGCCCGCAATGAGCACGCCATGACCACCGCGGCCGAGTACAACAAGATGTACGCCGGGCAGGATCATATCACCATGCCTTATGTGGCGGACGACGACATTGTCGCCGAAGCCGTCAAGAGCATGAAAAAGTAAGAAAAGGGGCGACCCTATGGGCCGCCCTTTTTTCAAACGGGAGAAGAGAATGAAGAGACTGCTGATCGAGGATATCGGTTTACTGGCCACGCCTCTTGGATCCGCTGCGCAAAAAGGCCCGGCACAGGGCAACATTCAATTACTTAAAGATGCCTGGATCCTGATCGAGGATGGGCTTGTTGCTTCCCTTGGCACCGGTGATGCGCCGAAGTGCGATGCTGTTCGGATCAATGCGGACGGAAAGCTTGTCACGCCGGGCCTGGTGGACGCCCATACCCATTTGATCTTTGGCGGCTGGCGGCAGAACGAGCTTGGGATGAAGCTCCATGGAGTCAGTTATCTGGAGATCCTGGCTCAAGGCGGCGGGATCCTCTCCACGGTGAAGGCGACCCGTGAGGCCACCGGGGAAGAGCTGTTTGAAAAGGCTCGGGAAGCTTTGGACGAGATGCTGGGCTTAGGCGTGACCACAGTGGAAGCCAAGAGCGGCTACGGTCTGGATCTGGAAACGGAGCTCAAGCAGCTGCGCGTGATTCAAAAGCTCAACGAAGAACATGCCGTGGATCTGGCCGCCACCTTCCTTGGCGCGCACGCTCTGCCTGTCGAGTATAAAGAGGACAGGGACGGCTATCTTCGGCTGCTGTGCGAGAAGGTGATCCCCGCGGTTGCGGAAGAAAAGCTGGCGGAGTTTTGCGACGTGTTCTGTGAAACCGGGGTATTCACAGCGGAGGAGTCCCGCCGGATCCTGGAGTGCGGGAAACGTTACGGCCTGATCCCCAAGATCCACGCGGATGAGATCGATCCCATCGGCGGATCCCAGCTTACGGCGGAGGTAGGGGCCATTTCTGCGGAGCACCTGATCGTTTGCCCGCCCGATGGGATCGAGGCGATGGCAAAGGCCGGGACCGTTGCCTGCTGCCTTCCGGCCACCAGCTTCTATCTGGGCTCCACCTATGCCCCGGTGCGGGAAATGATCAAGTCGGGTGTGCCGGTTGCGCTGGCTTCGGACTTTAATCCCGGCTCCTGTCCCAGCCTGAACCTGCAGTTCGTGATGAATCTGGGCTGCCTCCGCTATCGGATGACGCCGGAGGAGGTCCTGACAGCGGTCACGCTGAACGGTGCCGCTGCGATCGCAAGAGCGGACCGGATCGGCTCTCTGGAAGTCGGTAAACAGGCGGACCTGGTGATCTGGGAGGCTCCCGATCTGGACTATATTTGCTACCGCATGGGCAGCAATCTGGTAAAAACAGTAATCAAGAAGGGAATTGTAGAAAGGGGATAAACGCGTGGCATACTTGACCGACATCGAAATCGCACAGTCCTGCAAAATGCAGAAGATCACAGAAATCGCACACAAGGCGGGGATCGACGAAAAGTATCTGGAGCAGTACGGCAACTACAAGGCCAAAGTGGATCTCTCCCTGCTGAAGGATCTGGCCGACCGGCCGGACGGCAAGCTGATCCTGGTGACGGCTATTACGCCCACCCCCGCCGGAGAGGGCAAGACTACGACTTCCGTGGGCCTTACCGATGGGCTGCGGAAGATCGGTAAAAACGCCATAGTAGCCCTGCGTGAGCCCTCTCTGGGGCCGGTTTTCGGCGTCAAGGGCGGCGCAGCCGGCGGCGGCTATGCCCAGGTCGTGCCCATGGAGGACATTAACCTCCACTTCACCGGCGATTTCCACGCGATCGGCGCGGCCAACAATCTTCTGGCCGCTATGCTCGATAACCACATTCAGCAGGGGAACACCCTGGGCATCGATCCCAAGGCCATTACCTGGAAACGTGCTGCAGGGCGTCCCCCGGGAGGATGGCTTTGAGATCACCGTTGCCAGTGAGATCATGGCGGTGCTGTGCCTATCGTCCGGGATCTCTGATTTGAAGCAGCGCCTTGCCCGGATCATCGTTGGCTACACCTATGACGGCAAGCCTGTTACCGCCCATGACCTGAAGGCTGAGGGCGCCATGGCGGCGCTGCTGAAGGACGCCATCAAGCCCAATCTCGTTCAGACCCTGGAGGGTACTCCCGCTTTTATCCACGGCGGCCCCTTCGCGAATATTGCCCATGGCTGCAACAGCGTGATGGCAACCCGTCTCGCCCTGAAGCTCAGTGACTATACGGTTACGGAAGCAGGCTTCGCTGCGGATCTTGGAGCGGAAAAGTTTGTGGACATCAAGTGCCGCATGGCTGGGCTGAAGCCCTCTGCCATG